>CAJMPZ010000026.1 GCA_905215445.1 uncultured bacterium
CGTAGCCCGAGACGGGCCCGGGCTGACAATTTCGACTGTAATGGACGTTCTTAAACGACGACCACTCATTGGGGACAGACTTAAATGAGTGGTTTCAGTCATATAAGTCTGTCCCCAATGAGTGCCCAATGACTGGTTTGGAAAAAATTGCGCCTGTCGCTAAAAAATAGTTCGCCCAGGTTTACTATTACCCTAGAAAAGTAGCAGAAGGCTAACAACGGGGGATAGCATGGCGACAAAGCATGCCTACGTCCAGGTCAACGGGCTCAAGAAACACTACGGCGACGGTGATGCGCGCCTGACGGTACTCGATGGCATCGACACGTCCATCAACCGCGGCGAGATCTGCGTCATGCTGGGGCCCTCGGGCTCGGGCAAGTCGACCTTTCTCAACCTGATCGGCGGCCTGGAGGATGCCGACGGTGGCTCCATCATGGTGGACGGCTGCGACCTCACGGTGCTCAAACCTACCGATCTGGGCGAGTATCGCCGCCGTGAGCTGGGTTTTGTTTTCCAGTTCTACAACCTGGTGCCCGACCTTACCATCAAGGAGAACATCGAGGTCACGGCGCACCTGTCCAAAAACCCGCTCAATGTCGACGACCTGCTGCGTTCGCTGGGCCTCTACGAGCACCGCAACAAGTTTCCGCGCCAGGTCTCGGGCGGCCAGCAGCAGCGTTGCGCCATCGGCCGCGCACTCGTCAAAAACCCGGGCCTGCTGCTGTGCGACGAGCCCACCGGCGCGCTTGACTACAAGACATCCAAGGAAATCTTGCAGCTCATGGAGGACGTCAACCGCACCTACGGCTGCACCATCATCATTGTCACCCACAACGCCGCCATCGCGCGCATGGCCAATCGCGTGCTGCGCCTGCGCGACGGGTGCATCGTCGAGGACGAGCTCAACGAGTCGCCCGTCGCGGCCGCCGAGCTCGATTGGTAGGCGGCGTCATGACACCTCTCGCAAAACGTCTCCCGCGCGAGCTGCGCCGCAATATCGGCAAGTACCTGGGCATCTTTTTGCTTATGTGCGGGAGCATCGCCCTTACCTCGGGCTTTTTGCTCGCGGCGCATTCCATCGGCTGCCTTATCGACGACATGCGCGACGAGTACACGATTGAGGACGGCCGCGTGACCACTTCCTTCGAGGCCACCGACGACCAGCTCAAGGCTGCCGAGGACGCGGCGGAAGATGTCGGCGGCGTCACGTTCTACAAAAACTTCTCTATCGACGCCATCATCAAAAAGGCGGCCGGCGACGACGGCACCAAGCGCACCCTGCGTACCTATGCGCATCGCACCAAGGTCGACATTGCGTCCTACTGCGAAGGCAGCCAGCCCAAAGCGGACGACGAGGTGGCTATCGACCGCGTTTTTGCCACCAACAACGACCTTGTCGTGGGCGATAAGGTCGAGCTTGAGGGACGCACCTACACCGTCTGCGGCATCATGACCCAGCCCGATAGCCAGGCGCTGTTCCTCAACAATTCGGACTTTACGGTGAACACCATCACGTACGGCGTGGCCGAGGTCACCGACGCCGGCTTTGCCGCGCTCGAGGATGCCGGCGGCGCACCCGCCTACACCTACTCCTTCACCTTTGCCGATCGCGACCTCCCCACTGCAGACCGCATCGACGCCGAGCAAGATATGGTCGAGGCGCTGACCGATGCCGATGCGCGCGTGGACGATCTGATCGATGCCGATTCCAATCAGGGTATTGGCTACGCGCGCGACGACGTAGACGGCGACTCCATGATGTGGATGACGCTGCTCGACATTATCATCGTGATCATGGCGTTTGTCTTTGTGGTCCTTACCGACGCCACCATCGAGGAGGAGAGCGCCATCATCGGCACGCTGCTCGCCAGCGGCTATCGTCGACGCGAGATCGTGCTGCACTACCTGGCGCTTCCCGCCATCGTGGGCGTGCTCGCGGCGCTTTTGGGCGCCGCGCTCGGCGTCGCGTTCTTTACCGAGCCCATGCGCGGCCTCTATTACGGTTCGTACAGCCTGCCTCCCTTCCAGGTGTACTGGAGCTGGGAGATTTTTGTGAAGTGCGCCGTGGTTCCCGCTGCCGCGCTCATCCTCATCACGCTGGTGGGCCTGCTTCGCAAGATGGGCAAGACGCCGTTGCAGTTCCTTCGTCACGAGGCGAGCGGCAAATCGGGCACCAAGCGCGGCTTGCAGCTGCCGGAGCGCATGGGCTTTGTCTCGCGCTTCCGCCTTCGTATCTTCCTGCGCAACCTAGGCAACTTCGCCACGCTCTTCGTGGGCATTGCGTTTGCCTCGCTGCTGCTGCTCTTTGGCCTGGCGATTCTGCCCACGATGACGCATTACGCCGACAACCTGGAGACAAGCCTGGTCGCCGAGCACCAGTACACGCTCAAGGCTCCGCTGGAGCTCGAGGGCACTGCCGAGGAGCGCGAGCAGTGGTCGGCACTCGAGCGCTTGCAGTCGGTTGACGGCGCGCTGCTCTCCGCCGCCCAAGATGCCAGTGACGAGCTCGATGACGCGGCCGATGCGGCGCAGGCGGCAGCCGATGCCGCGACCAGCGTTCCGTCTGCCGAGACCCTGGCCGCGGCGCAGGACGCGCTCGCCAAGGTCCAGGACAAGAAAGATGCGCTTTATGCGCGCCTCGATGACCTTGCCGATGCCCTCGGCTGCAACCGCGACGAGGCTATCGACCTGATCGACAAGGCCTCTAAGATCGACACTGACAACGACGATATCCACCCGGTCAATACGACCGACAGCGGCGCGGACGCAATCGCGCAGGCCGAGAAATATGCCGTTTACCAGCTGCAATACGACCGTGGCGATGGTAATGGCGAGGAGACGATTTCTGTCTACGGCATTTCATCCGATTCGCGTTATTGGAAAGACCTCGACGTCGGCGATGGGCGCGTCGTCTTTGGCGGCGGTCTGCTCGATAAGTTTGGCTGGAGTGAGGGTCAGAAGGTCACGCTCAGCGACAAGTACGAGGGCGAGCATTATTCCCTTGAGTACGCGGGCAAGGACTGTGCCTGGGGCTCCAAGTCGGACATGAATATCTATATGAGTATCGACGACTTTAACGAGCTGTTCGACAACGACGCCGCCTACTTTAACGGCTATGTGAGCGACGAGAAGCTCGACCTCGATGCTCGTTACTTTGCCGGCGACACCACGCCCGACGACATGCGCGCCGTGGGCGACCAGTTCATCGGCATGATGAGCAAAATGATCGGAATGATGATCGGGCTCGCGGTGTTTATCTTCCTGCTGTTTATGTATCTGCTGACCAAGGCGGTGATCGACCATAGCGCCCGGTCGATCAGCTACATGAAGGTCTTTGGCTATCGCGATGGAGAGATTTCGCATCTGTACATCCGCTCGATCACGCTGTGCGTGGTGGCATCGCTCATGCTGAGCCTGCCGGTGATCATCGGCTCGCTCACGGCCATTTTCCGCTCGATGCTGCTCGCCTACAACGGCAATATCGAGATCTACGTGCCCGCTTGGTCCATGGCTGCATGCGTCGGCATTGGCTTTGCGACCTACCTGGTCGTGGCGCTGCTACACACGCGTTCTATCAAGCGCGTCAGCCTGGCCGAGGCCCTCAAGGTGCAGGAGTAGCCCTTGGGGACGTTCTTAAACGACTAGTCATCGGGGACGGTCTTTGCCGATTCGCCGGCTCGCTGGCCGGGCTGGCAGGGACTGTCCCTGGCGGTACTCATTTAAGTCTGTCCCCAATGAGTGGTTTCAGTCATTTAAGTCCGTCCCCAATGAGTGGTTTCACTCATTTAAGTCTGTCCCCAATGAGTGCCTAACGACTCGGTGTTGCGCTTGACTTCGACCCTACTTTAACGGGTACCATCCTCTATGTCTGTAACGCCATATAGACCGAGGGGATAGATCTATGACCGCAACTGCACCCGCAGCACCCGCTAAGGTGTACTTCACCAACCTGCGCACGCATGCTCGCGAGAGCCAGCTCGACAAGCTCAAGCGCCTCATTCGCCGCGCCGGTATTGAGCAGATCGACTTTGAGAACAAGTTCGTCGCCATTAAGATTCACTTTGGCGAGCTGGGCAATCTGAGCTTTTTGCGCCCCAACTACGCCCGCGCCGTCGCGGATGTCGTCAAGGAGCTGGGCGGCAAACCCTTCCTCACCGACTGCAACACGCTCTATGTGGGCAGCCGCAAAAACGCGCTCGAGCACATCGACACCGCCTACCAGAACGGCTTTACCCCGTATGCCACGGGCTGCCAGATCATCATCGCCGACGGCCTCAAGGGTACCGACGAGGCGCTCGTTCCGGTCGAGGGCGGTGAGTACGTGCGCGAGGCAAAGATCGGCCAGGCACTCATGGACGCCGACATCGTGATCAGCCTCACGCACTTTAAGGGCCATGAGCAGGCCGGCTTTGGCGGCGCCATGAAGAACCTGGGCATGGGAGGCGGCAGCCGTGCCGGCAAGATGGAGCAGCATGCCGCCGGCAAGCCGAGCGTCGATACCACCAACTGCGTAGGTTGCCGTGCCTGCGAGAAGATTTGCGCGCACAACGCCATCACGTTTGACGGTACGCGTGAGCGCGAGCTTGCCAACGGCAGCACCCGCACGGTTCACGTGGCAGCCATCGACCACGGTCGCTGCGTGGGCTGCGGACGCTGCATCGCGGCGTGCAACCAGGACTGCATCAAGCCCGACTATGACGCCGCGGCCGACGTACTCAACTACAAGATCGCCGAGTATACGAAGGCCATTGTCCAGGATCGCCCCAGCTTCCATATTTCGCTGGCTATGGATATCAGCCCCAACTGCGATTGCCATCCCGAGAATGACACGCCCATCGTCAACGATATCGGCATGTTCGCGAGCTTCGACCCGGTCGCCATCGACCAGGCCTGTGCCGATGCCGTCATGGCATCCGAGCCGCTGCCCAACACCGAGCTTACCGACAGCGCCGCCAAGATGGAGCACAACCACGAGCATCTGGAGGGCGAGCAGGCCAAGGATCCCTTCTGCATCACGCATCCCGACACCGACTGGCGCGCGTGCATCGCGCATGCCGAGAAGATCGGCCTGGGCACGAGCAAGTACGAGCTCATCGAGGTCAAGTAACGCCTGACTATTGGACAAAACAAGCGCTTTTGTAGCGCAACGATAGCAAAAATCGCCCGCGAGCACAGCGCTCGCGGGCGGATTTCCGGAAGTATGCGGCAAATTTCGAGACCGCCGAGCACACGACGTTTTTTGGCAACAAAACCCCTGATAAATTGTTGATAAAACTGCGGTCTGGTCGGCAGTTCCAGATTTTGCCGCATACTTCCGAAAATAGGGGGTCAGATAAAGCCCCGGACGTTGCTTTTTGCCTAAAAATTCTTTCCGAGGAAGTCGTCGACCGTCTTCCAGTAGAGCTCGGGGTCGACTTGCGCGCTCTTGGCGTGGGTGGCGCCATGGATGGTGAGCTTTTGCTTGACCTTGCTAGCGCACGCGTCGTAGTTTTGGTCGAGCATGCTGTACGGTACAAAGGTGTCCTGGTCGCCATGGATAAAGAGCATGGGAACCGTCGCGTGTTTAAGCTGCTCCACGCTGCTCGCCTTATGAAAGTCGTAGCCCGCGCGCACCCTGCACACCAGGTTCGCCACATCGAGCAAGGGAAAGTTGGGCAGGCCGAACACGTCCTTGAGCTGCAGGGAAAACTCGTCCCAAACACTCGTATAACCGCAGTCCTCGATAATGCATTTTACGTTTGTGGGCAGAGATTCCCCCGCGACGTTCATGGCAGTTGCTGCACCCATCGACTCGCCAAAGACCAGGATGCGCGCCTCGGGGTCGGAATGAACGATTCGCCCGATCCACGCGACGACGTCGAGCCGCTCGGGCCAGCCCATGCCGATATAGTCGCCGCCGGAGCGCTCGTGGGCGCGGGCGGCGGGTGCGAGTACGTTCATGCCGCGGCCGTGGAAGCGCTTGACGTATCGGGCCATACCGATGGGCTCGTCGGTGTATCCGTGCAGGCAGATAGCGTAATCGTGCGTGCTCTCCGGGGCGGCAAAATACCAAGCGGCAAGCTCGGTCCCGTCGTCTGCGGTGAGGCTGCTGCTCTCGCGATGCTCTTTGAACCACGCCCGCGCTTCGACTGCCTCGGCATCTATCTGCTCGTCCTTCTTGTCATCCTTGCCGTCTTGCATCATCTTCATGGTGTACGGCGCTTGGGGGTTCAGGGCAAAGTCAAACAAAAAGTTGCCGGCAAATCCAAGCAGCGCGACAACGAGCACCAGCGCAACGACGCTGGCTATCTTGAGCTTTCGATGGGAACGTGCGTTTTGAGACATAAGAAGCTTTCCTATAAGATGTTAATACATCAACATTTAATGCAAGCGCATTATGGACGTTCGCCGTTGATGCGTCAACAAGCAAAGAATGGGTAAACAAAGGGACACGTATGGTGCAAATTTCGCACGTACCCAGACGCTTTGATATAGTGTTGAGAACTCTTTACATTGGAGGATGTAACCGGCATGTCCGATTCGAGCGACAGTTCCGAGCCGCGGCCCAAGACCGCGGCCGTTCCGCACTACACGGTGGGCGAGGAGATCATGAACTCCGTCACCCATGGTGTCGGCTGCCTGCTGGGCATTGCGGGCCTGGTGCTCCTGATCGTATTCGCTGCCCTGCGCGGCGGCGGCCCAGCCCACATGGCTGCGGCAATCGTCTATGGCGTCAGCATTATTCTCGAATATCTCGCCTCCACGCTCTATCATGCGATTCAGCCCGCGCGCGCCAAGCGCGTGTTTCGCATCATCGACCACAGCTGCATCTACCTGCTCATAGCTGGCAGCTACACGCCGTTTTGCTTCATCACACTGGCAAACGACGGCGGCCCTGCGCTGTTCTTTGCCGTATGGGCCATCGCCATTATCGGCATCGCGCTGGAGTGCTTTATGCGCGAGCGTCAACCGCACTGGGTAAGCGGCCTGGTCTACCTGCTGATGGGCTGGCTCGTTGTCTTTAAGCTGCCCGAACTTGTGGCGCTGCTCAACCCCGCGGCACTTGCCCTGCTCGCCATTGGCGGCGTGTGCTACACCGCGGGCGTGCCGTTCTATATCGCCAAAAACGTGCGCTATCTGCACAGCGTGTTTCACCTGTGGGTACTCGCCGGCAGCATCTTCCAGTTCATGGCGGTGATCCTCTTCGTAATCTAGCGACCACGCCTGCTCGCCCGCGTCTCCGTTTGGGCGACAGTGCAATTGCCGTATCCGCCACCAACGTTTTAACCTGACGTCCCGAATCTTGGAGGTTCGAGAAACTCCCGATGGACATAACCATCTCCCTTATCACCACCCTCGTTTTGACCCTCATCAACGGCTACTTCTCTATGTCTGAGATGGCGCTCACCACGGCCAAGCGCGCCGTGCTGGAGCACGAGGCCGAGGAAGGCGACAGGCGCGCCGAACGCGCCATTAAGCTTGCTGCCGACTCCGACCAGCTGCTCGCCACCATCCAGGTCGCCATCACACTCGTGGGCTTCGCCTCGTCCGCCGTCGCCTCGACGAGCCTGTCCGACCCGCTCGCCACGTGGCTCATGAGTTTTGGCATCGCGCCGCTCTCCGCCATCGCGCGCGGCCTGGCGCCGGTCATCATTACCGTCGCGGTAGCCTTCGTGTCCATCGTGATTGGCGAGCTTGTGCCCAAGCGCATTGGCCTGGCCAATGCCGAGGGCGTGTCCAAGCAGGTCGTGGGGGCGCTGTCGTTTTTCCAAAAGATCGCCCGTCCGCTCGTGTGGCTGACTGGCGCTTGCTCCGATGGCCTGGCCCGCATCTTGCGTATCAAGAGTGCCGACGACCGTCAGAACGTCTCGGAGGAAGAGATCAAGTACATGGTCTCGGAGCAGGACGACCTGCTCGACGAGGAAAAGCGCATGATCCACGAGATCTTCGACCTGGGCGACACCGTTGCCCGCGAGGTCATGGTGCCGCGCGTGGACACCACCATGTGCGAGGACGACGAGACGGTCGCCGACGTGTTGTCCACCATGCGCCAGACCGGCTTCAGCCGCATCCCCGTCTATCACGAGGACCCCGACAACGTCGCGGGCATCGCGCACATCAAGGACCTGATCCAGCCCGCGCTCGATGGCAAGGGCGACCAGCCCATCGCCGGCTTTTTGCGCGACGCCACCTTTGTGCCCGACACCAAGGACATCCTGCCGCTGCTGTCCGAGATGCAGACCTCGCACGACCAGATCGTGGTCGTCGTGGATGAGTACGGCGGCACGGCCGGCATCATCACCATCGAGGACATCGTCGAGGAGATCGTGGGCGAGATCGAGGACGAGTTCGACCCCGACAACAAGTACCTCACGCGCCTTTCGCGCCGCGAGTGGCTCGTCGATGGGCGTTTTTCGTGCGATGACGCGATTGAGCTTGGTTGGCCGCTCGAGGAAAGCGATGATTATGAGACCATCGCCGGCTGGATTTTGGAGCTTTGCGACTCGGTGCCCGACATCGGAGAGGTGTTTGAGGTCGCGGGGTACAAGTTTAAAGTGCAGTCGATGCGTGGCCAGCGCATCTCGCTCATTCGCGTGATCGCTCCGGCCGAAACCGATAAGAAGGATTCCGAGTCTTCGGCAGAGAAGCCGGCGGCGTCGGGTGCGGGCTCTGTGGATCCGCACGATGGCGACGAGTAGGACAAGGAAGAGTAGGGGAGAGTTATGGCAGGCCTGTTCAACATCCTTAAGGTCACCGTCAGCGAGGACAAGATCTGTGCGCATGTGCTGGTGAACCCCGGCATGCCGCTCATGACCTCGGAGGACATCGAGGCCACGGCGCGCGTGTACTACCTGGTACCGGCGATTGCCAAGCACCTGTGCCTGGGCGATTCCGGCCGCGAGTTCCAGGACTGCATGGGTCAGACCGAGCTCTGCCACCTGCTGGAGCACGTGACGGTCGAGCTCATGAACGAGACCGGTCTTGCCGGTAGCATCTCGTGCGGCCGCACGCGCGTAAGCGAGCATGACGAGCGTGTCTTTGAGGTCGAGCTTTCGTGTCCCGACGACGCACTGGCCATCGGTGCGCTGTCGTCGGCCACCTTTATGATGGACTGGGCGTACCTGCACGCCGACCAGCCTGCCCCCGACGTGGAAGGCACGGTCGCGGGCCTGCGCAACCTGGTGCTGGGCATGCGCGCCGAGGCCGAGGGCAAGGATCCTCACGAGGCCGTCGCTGCTGCGAACGGCGAAGATGCTGCCGAGGACGAGGGCGCTGACGAGGGCGATGTGCCGGTCGACGCCGAGCCCGTTGCCGATGCGACCGCCGAGCCCGTTCCCACCGAGCCCCAGGGCGTCCCCAACTTTGACGACGAGCCCCAGGTGGCGATTGATACCGAGGGCGCGGTTGCCGAGAACCACGAGGCCTCCGCTGCCGTCTTTGGCGGTGCGGCGACGGTTCCGGCAGGACCTGCGCATGAGGGCGGCCTGCCACTCGTGGACGGCGCCGGCGAGGACCCGGGTGCCACGGTGGCCATGCCGGCTATGCCTCAGGAGTAGGCCTACGCGTTTATCACCATCACGTACCTGCGCCTTTGCCGTACGCAGATGAGCGGAGCGGCAAGTGATGCGCTGCGGGTATAATGGACAGCATTCAAACGGTGGGCACCGACGTGCCCGCAGGAGAGGAATGATCATGGGTAAGACTTTCAGCTTTGTCTCCGGCGCACTTTTTGGTGCCGCTGCCGGCGCTATTATCGGTGTTGCTCTGGCCCCGCGCTCGGGCGCCGAGACCCGCGCCATGGCTGCCGATATCGCCAACGACGCCTGGGACAATATGCGCGACACCTACGAGCACAGCGCCGAGGAGGCCCGTGCTGCGGTGAATGACTTTGGCCCGATGGTCGACGCCAAGACCGACGACCTGCGCGCCAAGGTCGACCTGGCCCGCGAGCGCATGGACCAGCTGCGCGAGCAGCTCAACGACGCCATTTCGGGTGGCAACGTGACGCCTGCCGCCGACGTCATGGTCGAGAACGCCGTCGAGGCTGATGCCGAGGCTGCGGAGCCCTCGACCGAGGCATAATGCGCGCCGGGGATTTTGTCGGCGCCAAGATCTATCGCAAGCCTGCCGAGGACAAGCGCACCAAAAAGGACGGCACGCCGCGCAGCCCTAAAAAGCTCGGAAAGATTCACTTTCCGGTCTTTACCCCGGGCGGTACGCGCGTGGTCGGCTTTATGGTCCGCCAGTCCGATATCGCGGGCATGATCGAGCGTCCCGACCGATTCGTAGCGCTCGACGCCATTGGTGTCTACGAGGGCGCCATCGCGGTTGACGACGTCAAGGGCACCTACGATACCGCTGCGGCCAAGCGCCTCGACATCAACCTGGACGATTGCATCATCTGGGTCGGTATGGACGTGCGCACGGAATCGGGCGACGTCGTGGGCTATTGCTCGGACGTTGAGTTCAAGCCGCGCTCGGGCATCGTGCAGGCATTCTATGTGACCGCCGGCGCTGCTTCGAGTGTTTTGGTTGGTGACACGCAGGTGCCGCCGACGATGCTGCGCGGCTACGAGAACGGCGCGATGGTCGTCTCGGACGAGGTCAAGTCGCTCGGGTATTCGGGCGGTGCGGCTGCCAAGGCCGCCGAGGCCAGCGTCGTGGTGGGCGACAAGGTCAAAAAGGGCGCCAAGGTGCTCGATGACAAGGGATCGGTCGCCGTGGACAAGGGCAGCCGCGCACTGGGCAAGCAGCTCGGCAAGACGCGCGGTATGTTCAAGGCCTTTAAGGACGAATACCAAAAGGCGAGCGGAGGCTCGTCAAAAGCTACAAAATAGCGACGTACCAAATGATGGGAGGCAAGCCGGAGACCTGTTGCTCCGGCTTGCTGTGTTTATGGGGGAGGGCACATGCGCCAAAACGGATCCAACTTAAACGGGCGTTCGGGTGCGCGTCCGACGGCGCGCCGCGACCTGGGGCAGCTGCCCAGCGGTCAGCGCCGCCGTCACCGTAAGCCCGGCGCGATGTATCTCAACCATAGCCGCGGCTTTAGCGATCGCAGCGCGCGCATCGGCAACAGCCGCACACCCCGTCGTTCGTCTCGCCTGCCCTACGCGCTCATCGCCGTGGGTTGCGCGCTCGTGCTGTTTATCGCTGCCGTCGTGGGCTACGTCAACCGCAGTGTGGACGTGGAGCTCAACGGCCAGAAGACAGCGGTGCGTGTGGGCTCTACGCTGCAGAATCTCATCGACGACCAGGAGTTGACTGACACCTACGACGCAGGCGACCTGCTGGCCGTCGATGACAGCGTGCTCAAGCGCCATGGGGGCGAAAAGCTGTCGGTGAAGGTCGACGGCAAGCGCGTGAAGCAGGGCAAATGGGATAGCCGCGAACTTGAGGGCGGCGAGAAGGTGACGGTCAAGGATGGCCGTAACACCTACGAGAAGCACGAGGTTCAGGCTACGGTTATCGAGCCCAAGCTCAAGGTCGAGGGTACGGGCGCTATCGAGTATGTGCAGACG
The DNA here is from genome assembly GCA_905215445.1 of uncultured bacterium. Lineage (GTDB taxonomy): Bacteria > Actinomycetota > Coriobacteriia > Coriobacteriales > Coriobacteriaceae > Collinsella. Next base: position 11,502 of record CAJMPZ010000026.1, read on the forward strand.
TGGGGTGTCCAGGGCCGCTCCGAGGTGTGGGTCGGCGAGCAATCGGGCAAGACACAGGACCGCGGCGAGGTCGTGCCCGCCACCGATTGCGTCGTTGCGTGCGCCAGCGTGGCGCCCAAGGGCAACAAAAAGTACGTGGCGCTGACGTTTGACGAGGGTCCGAGCAGCGCTACCAAGCAGATCTTGCAGGTACTCAAGGAAAAGGGCGTCACCGCGACGTTCTTCCTGTCGGGCGATGCGGCCGAGGCATCGCCTGCCACGGCCAAGGCGATTGTCGATGCCGGGTGCGAGATCGGATCCAACAGCTACAGCGACGATTCGCTCAAGGGTCAGGACCGTGAGGCGGTACGCGAACAGATCACGAAAGGCACCGATGCGATTAAGTCGGCGACCGGCGTGAAGACGATGCTGCTGCGTGCTCCCTACGCTGCCTTTGACGAGCAAAACTGGATTGATGCGATGGACCTGGTCTCCGCCGTGGTCTCGTGGAATATTGACTCGGGCGACTGGCTGCTCAACGGTGCCGACGAGCAGGTCTCGACGGTGCTCGATTCGGTGACGCCGGGCAATATCGTGCTGCTCACCGATAGAGACGAATGCGCCGAGCAGACGCTCGAGGCGCTGCCGCAGATTATCGACGGCCTCATTGCCGACGGCTACAAGATCGTGACGCTCAGCGACCTGGTCAAGACGGACGCGTCGCTGAGCAAAAAGCTCACCTCGCTGACGAAGGTCACCATGCCCAAGGATGCCGTGTTCCCCCAACTTGCCGAGGACAACGACACCACAGAGTAGTTATTGGGTAGTCATTTAAGAACGTCCCCAATGACTATGTCACGGATGCGTCAGCGTTTGGTATGCCTGCAATGTGCAGCGCATAAATTCGATGCCGCAGGGCGATGCTGATGCTATAGTTACTGCGGTTAATGAGGGTCAAGAGAAAGGTTACAGGTGAAATCCAAACCTCGACCATACAGTCGATGACCCCATGCAGGTGCTTTTTGCGCATGCACGGGGTGTAAGCGTCGAGCGGCGTGCCGCCCGCGCATGCGTATACATATCCAGAAGCCCCCGGACGCCGCACGCGCGGCCGCGTCCGGAGGAATAATGATGGGGAGCACCATTGAATTATCTGAGTGAGATGCTCAAATTGCCAGTCTTGGACGTCGACGGCGAAAAGCTCGGCGTGGTCAACGATTTTGGCATTGCAACCGGCGAAGTTTTTCCGCACGTGACGTCGCTCGCGTTCCGCGGCCCCGGCAAGACGCCGTTTATGATCAGCTGGCGCAAATGGGTCGACCGTATCGACGAGACAGGTGTACACCTTAAGACGTCGGCCACCGAAATCCGTTTTTCGTACCTGCAGCCGACCGAGCTCTTGCTCGCACGCGACGTGCTCAACAAGCAGATCGTCGACACGCAGGGCATGAAGGTCGTGCGCGTAAACGACATCAAGTTTTCCATGTCGGGCGAAAACCAGCTGCGCCTGCTGGGCGCCGAGGTCGGTGCCCGCGGTCTGCTACGCGCCATCAGCCCCGCGCTCGAGCATATCGTCGAAGGCTTTATGAAGCACCTGGGCAAGCCGCTCAGTGAGGACATCATCGCTTGGTCCTACATGGACCTGCTCGACCGCTCGACCAAGAACATTCAACTCTCGGTGTCGCACAAGACGCTCGGCGAGCTGCACCCTGCCGACATCGCCGACATTATCGAGCAGCTCGACCCGCGCCTACGTGCGCAGGTGTTTGCACAGCTCGATACTGCCCAGGCCGCCGAGGCCATCTCGGAGTTCGATGACGACGAGCTTATGACCGAGATGCTCGAGGGCCTGTCCGATACGGACGCATCGTCGATGCTGGCCATGATGGACCCGGACGATGCAGCCGACCTGATCGACGAGCTCGATTACGAGAAGGCCGAGAAGCTCCTGCGCCTGATGGGCGTCAAGGAGGAGAAGGCGATTCGTAACCTGCTGGGGTATGAGGACAACACCGCCGGCCGCATCATGACCTCGGAGTTTGTTTCCCTGCCCGCCACGGCAACGGTCGGTGACGCCATCGAGGCGATTCGCGAGCTCGACGAGGACTTCGAGAGCGTCTACTACGTCTATACCGAGGATCCGAGCGGCATGCTGACCGGCGTGCTTTCGCTGCGCACGCTGATCGTAGCCGACCGCGACGCCACGTTGGGTCAGCTGGCCTATCGCGACCTGGTCTATGTGTCGCCCGACGAGGACCAGGAAGACGTAACGGACGAGATGACCAAGTATGACCTGGTCGCTATCCCCGTCTGTGACGAGAACCGCCACATCTTGGGTATCGTGACCTTCGACGACGCCATGGACGTTATCGCCGAGGAGCATCAGGAGGACCTGCAGATCGCCGGTGTCGGCTCGGGCGATAGCGCATCGGACGACTCGACGAACGTGCTCAGCTGGTTCGTACATCGCCAGTACTGGGTTGTTGTATGGGGCGTCGCGTCGTGCATCATGGCGACCGTGCTGGGAACGGCGCTCGGCTCCGCGCATCTGGTGGTGTTCCCCATGTGCGCCATGCCGCTCGTGCTGCTGGCGGCCTCGCGCATGGTGTCGTTCGTCAAGAACTACTTCCTGGAGTATGACGGTCACGACGACGAACCCAAGCCGTATCTGGGGTTCTTCTTCCAGAGCACGGGTATGGGCCTGATTCTGTCACTCGTGACCTACCTGTGCGCCCAGCTGGTGCGCACCGCTGCGTTCCCCGATGCGTCCATGTTTGAGGAGCAACTCTTTACCGGGTGCTTTAACATCGCGGCCATCGTCTGTCTGATTGGCAACATGAGCGCCGTGATTTACCTGATGGTGCTGTTCTGGCGTGACGAGCACGACCTCAATACGTCGGGCACCGCCATGAACGTTATTGCCGTCATGATCTCGTGCGTAGCGTACTGTGCCGCTGCGGTGCTGCTCACCATGTCGGTCATGGGTTAGGTGGTCGCGTGCAAAATACCAAGCAAAAGTCGGGCACCAAGCAAAAGTTGACCATCGCGGCCATCTTTGGCGCTATGGGTCCCGGTCTGCTGGCGGCGCTTTCGGGCAATGACGCCGGCGGCATTGCAACGTATTCCAGCGCGGGCGCCAGCTATGGCTACAAGATGCTGTGGATGCTTCCCGTCATGACCGTGCTGCTCATCGTGACGCAGGAGACCGCGGCGCGCTGCGGCTGCGTCACGGGCAAGGGCCTGGCATCGCTCATTCGCGAGCGCTTTGGCGTGCGCAAGAGTGTACTTGCTATGGCGGCGCTGTTGATCGCCAACACGGCTGTGACCATTTCGGAGTTTGCGGGTATCGCCAGCGGCCTTGCTCTCTTTGGCGTGCCGGCGAGCATCTCGGTGCCGTTGGTGGCGCTGCTGGTGTGGATGCTTACCATGTCGGGTAGTTTCCAGCGCATCGAGAAGATTCTGCTGTTGGTAAGCTGCGTCTTCGTGACCTATATTGTCGCCGCGTTTATGGCTGGCCCCAACTGGGGTGAGGTCGCGGTCGACCTGGTCGTGCCTAACATTCAAAATGACCCCAGCTACGTGTCGCTCGTGGTCGCAACGATCGGTACCACCATCGCGCCGTGGATGATTTTCTTGGCGCAGAATAACGTGGTCGATAAGAATGCGGGCGAGGACGACATCGTGCTGCAGCGTATTGATACCGTGAGCGGCTCGATCGCTGCTGATATCATTGCGGGCTTTATTATCATCACGACCGGTACGGTGCTGTTCCCGGCGGGTATTCAGATTAGCGATGCTGCCGATGCTGCCCGCGCGCTGGAGCCTATTGCGGGTCAGTGGTCCACGGTGCTGTTTGCCTCGGGCCTGGTCGCGGCGAGCTTCTTGGCTGCTTGCGTGCTACCGGGCGTTACGTCGAGCGCTATCTGCGAGGCATTTGGCTGGGAGCGCGGTGCCGACCGCAGCTGGGACGAGGCCCCGGTCTATCGCGGCATCATTACGGCCATCATCGGTATCTCTGCCGTGCTGGTGCTTATGCCCGGCGTCGATCTGTTCCAGATTATGATGACCTCGCAGGTCATCAATGGCGTGCTACTGCCCGTGGTTCTGGTGTTCCAGGTGGTTATCGCCGCCGACCGTCACATTATGGGTGCCAACCGCAACGGCCGCGTGTGGAACGTGCTCACTTGGGCGACTATCGGCGTGATTACGGTGCTCACGGTCGTCATGTTTGTTCTGCAGGCGATGGGTTACAGCGCTTAGCGCCTCTTTTTGACTCCAAACAGGCCGCAGCGATGGGCTGCGGCCTGTTTTTTGCCTGTTATAGGGGGTTGGTAATATGCGAATGGACAAAAAATGCCAAATATGAGTACTGTTGGGTAGCGCGCAGAGATGTGGTGTAAGAGGCGGGGCATTCCCCGCCTCTTACACCACATCTCTGCGCGCTACCTCGCGCGCTACCGCATGGGCGCCATTTTGGGTGGTTTTGCCTGCTACTAAAATGGTAACAGTACTCATATTTGCCCCTTTTTGTCCACGACCCCTTGGAGCCGGCTCGAAAAGAGTGATTTTGGGTTGTTTGCTGCGGGTGTGGGCTTGGAAACAACGTTCGGGGTGGCGAGGCGCCCAGAATTTGGTCGCAAGGAGGGCGTTCCTCGGCTGTGTCAGGAGTGTCCCTGGGTGCCGGCACATAAGGAACGTCCCTAACTGTCGGAGGGGGTGCCTGCCGTGGCGCACCCCTCCGGATGTGGGAAGTTTGCGCTGCAGGTTACTTGTCGGTGCCCAGCTTGTGCGGCTTGAGAGCGAGCGCATTGACGAGCGCGTCGGTGGCAGACTTGACGGCCGCCGGCTGCAGATCGTTGACGTGATCCTCGGGATGCACGGGCAGGTCCTTCTTGACTGCATCGTGGATCAAGTTGAGGTACTCAGTCACGCCAGTGGTCGACAGGTGCGTGCCATCGCCATCGAACAGGTCGTTGCGATTGGCACTGTATCCGTACCAGTCGATAACGCGCACGTTCTTGTAGCGCGTAGCAGCGTTGGCGATGGCCTGGTTGGTAGAGCCAACCCACGGCTGCGGGCTGCGCGTGTTCACAAACACCACAATACGCTTATCTCCTGCATCGGTCATGATGGCGTCGATCTGGTCGTCGGTTACCAAGCCGTTGGTGCCCAGTGCAAAGACCACGATCTTGCCGGCAAGGTTCTGTTGGAGATAGCCCTCAAATGTCGCGCGGCCCGCATCAAACTGGCGGCCCTTTTCGGCATCGATATGGCTGTGCGGGAACACGCCGTCAAAGGAATCAACGGCGCGCAGCGACACGGAGTCACCGATCATCAACAGGTCGTAGGAGCCATCGGGGAAGCCGTCGTTGTCCTTGTCGGTGTCGTCGGCCGCCTGTTGGTCTGTGGGCGCGGTGTTTTTGGCTTCCTTGTTGAGGACTTCGGCGCCCTCACCGCTCAGTGCGGAGGTCTCCGGCACAAAGATCAGGCCGCCCAGTGCAACGACCAACACGACAGCGCAGGCTGCGCAGACAGGGACGTGCGCGCGCACCCAGTTGGCGGGCGCGGTGGTGCCGTCGCGGAACTCGGATACGGTGCGCCCAAAGGCGCCCTTTCTAAACGGCGTCTCGATAAAGCGATATGAACATTCGGCTACGGCGACCACCAACAACACCTGCAAAATGTACTGCCACCACGGCGTATCGTTGATGTTGGCGACCGGGTTCATGAGCAACAGTAGCGGATAGTGCCACAGGTAGATGCTGTACGAGCGCTTGCCAACCCACACGAGCGGCTCGGCGGACAGTGCGCGGGCAACCATTCCCTGGGGCTGCACGCAGGCCGCGATGACCATGAGCGTGAGGATGGAGCATAGCAGCGTGCCGCCGCGATACTGGAACGCGGTGTAGCCGTTGGTGAGCGCGACCATGGCGGCAAGGCCAACCAGACCCACGACGCCCAACACATCGATGGATGCGGGCGAGGACCAAAAGCGCACGAGGGCGCTCGGCTGTGCCGGGACGGTCTCGGCTGCGTTGTCGGCCTTCTCGCCAGGCTTGCCCTCGGCGTTCTTGCCGTGCTTGGCGGCGCCAGCCAGGCGATTGAGCCCCAAACGATGAGCGAGACGCACCGGCGCCAGGTCGCGATCGGGGATAAAGGCCATCCAGGCGCCCAGCAGCAGCGAGAAGACGCGGGTGTCGGTGCCGTAGTACACGCGGCTGGGGTCGGCGGCAGGGTTGTAGAGCACCATCATGGCAAGGGCGGATACCGCTGCGAGTCCCAGGACCATACGGCGCGTGTTGGGTTTGCTCACATGCATGGACACCATGGCAAACAGCAGCGGTGGCCAAACCAGGTAGAATTGTTCCTCGATGGCAAGCGACCAAAAGTGCGTGAGCGGCGAGGGGTCGCCCAGAGCATTGAAGTACGAGACGTTTTGGGCAATCTGCCACCAGTTGTTGAAGAACAGCAACGACGGCAGGATGTCGGGGCGCATCTTGGTGAGCATCACGTGGTTAAAGATGGTGCACAGCGCGCAGGTCACGAACACTACCGTTACCACGGCGGGGACCAGGCGACGGATGCGGCGAATCCAGAAGCTCTTGAGGTCGATGCGGCCGGTCTTAGCGACTTCGTTGAGCAGCAGGCGTGTGATCAGATAGCCCGAAAGCACAAAGAAGATCGTGACGCCGAGCAGACCGCCCTGCGCCCACGTGAGGTTGAGGTGATAGAGCACCACCGCGACGACGGCAAGCGTGCGTAGGCCGTCAAGGGCAGGGATGTAGCGGGACTTGGGGCGAGCGGGCGTCTGCTCCGCGGCGGGAGTGTTGGCGCGGCCCGCGTTGTTGGTAGAAGCGCGATGAGGGCTTGCGGTGCGTCGCGGCTCGTTGGTACGGCGTTCGCTCTTCACGCGTTCGTGCGGCGCCGGCTCGTTGCCTGTGCGGCGTCGACCGCGCGAGCCCGATTGCGAGAATTGTTCCATAAAACATCATCCAATGACGAGAATAATCAGCACGTATTTATTGTAGCTGCCTGCTCCTGTGAATGCTTGCTGCTGGCGCAAGCTCAAGCGTGCGTCCACATCAAAGTGAACTAAAGTTATAGGGGGTGCGAGGGCGCACAATCGATGGTCGACGGTGGGCATAAGGCCCGCAGATGAGGAGGTTTCCATGGCAGATCGCGACATCATTGCGGTGTTCGGCAGCATGAACATGGACCTTTCGGTGGCGTGCGAGCGCATGCCGCGTGCGGGCGAGACCGTCGGCGGCAGCGGGTTTATCACCAACGCCGGCGGTAAGGGCGCTAACCAGGCCGTTGCCGCCGCGCGCATGGGTGCGCGCACATGCATGATCGGCGCTGTTGGACGTGATACCTTTGGCGATGCGCTTGTGGCGGGGCTCCAGGATGCCGGCGTGAGTGTTGAGTTCGTGGCGCTTCGCGATGACGTGGAGACCGGCACCGCGACTATCATTCGCTGCGAGGGCGACAACCGCATCATACTGTCACCGGGCGCCAACCATGCGCTTGCGGGCGCGGACGTTGCCTGCGCGTTGAGGCGTCTGGTGGCCCATGAGCTCGACGGCGACGCCAGCGAGATTGCCCCGGCTGCCGGAAGCGTCTTTATCGCCCAGGGCGAATGTGACCTTGTGGCGACGGCCGAGGCGCTTGTTTGCGCTCACGAGCTGGGGTTCTATACGGTCTTTAATCCAGCGCCCGCCTGCGAGCTGCCTGCGGAGGTCTGGCCTGCGGTCGACCTGGTCTGCCCCAACGAGACCGAGTGCCAGGTGCTGACGGGCATTCTGCCCACGGATGATGCGAGTTGCGTCGCCGCGCTCAATGCGCTGCTCGACAAGGGCGCCGGGGCTGCGGTCATCACGCTAGGCGGTGCCGGCTCAGTTGCATTTGGCGATGACGGTGAGCTGCTGCGCATGCCGGCACTTTCGTGCGCGGTGGTCGATACGACGGCCGCGGGCGATACGTTTATTGGTGCGCTTGCGGCGGCTCGCCTGGAGGGCCTGCCGCTCTTTGAATGCATGGCCGCCGGCGCCCGTGCCTCGGCGGTGACGGTGTCGCGTTTGGGCGCGCAGCAGTCGATTCCCACGCGTGCCGAAGTTGGGCGCATGTTTGGTTTAGACGATTAGTACAAGACGGAGAAGCGGAGTAAAACAATGGCAACTAAGAAGCTGATCCTTGATCTGGATATGGGTGTGGACGATGCGATGGCGCTTGCCTATGCCATCGCGAGCCCCGAGGTGGAGCTCGTGGGCATCACCACATGCTTTGGCAACGTGCGCGTCGAGCAGTCGGCGCACAACTGCCTGGCGGTGCTCGACCTGTTGGGCCGTCCCGAGGTGCCGGTGTACCTGGGTGCCGACCGTCCTCTGCAAGCGACTGAGCCCTATACGCCGCCGGCGTCCACCGCGCTCATTCACGGCAAGAACGGCATCGGCGGCGCGAGCGTGCCCGCGTCGCCCTACGAGCCGGTGGGGGCGACCTCGGCCGACGGCAACGCTGCGGTCGATTATCTGATCGATGCCGCGCGCACCTATGGTCCCGATCTGGTCTACGTAGCGACTGGCCCGCTCTCCAACCTAGCGCTCGCCCTGGAGCGCGATGCGGCGGCGATGATGTCCATCGGCCGCGTGGTCGTGATGGGCGGCGCCCTTACCGTGCCCGGTAACGTGAGCGCGGGCGCCGAGGCCAACATGGCGAGCGACCCCGAGGCAGCCGACGCGGTGCTGCGCTCGGGCCGTAAGCTCACCATGGTGGGCCTGGACGTGACGCATCGCGTGGTGCTCACGCGCCGCGACATTGCCGGCTGGACGGGTTCGGGAACCATGGCCGGCTGCGCATTTGCGAGCATGGTCGAGCACTACATTGGTTCGTACGAGATGAACGCGTCCTACCTGGGCGGCTGCGCGCTGCACGATCCGCTGGCGGTTGCCGTGGCGATTGATCCCACGCTCGTGGGTGCGCTCGGCTGTAACCTGCGTGTTGACTTGCTGGGTGAGTATCGCGGCCGCACCATCTGCGATGAGCGCCGCGTGGCAGATCCCGACAAGAGCACACTCGTGGCGCTGACCGTCGATACCCCGCGCTTCCTGTCCGAGTTCAAGGCCCGTATGGCCCGTGTCCTTGGCTAAGTTGTCTTTTTGGGACGGGGCTTTTTTGACTGGTATGATTGGTGCGACCATTCGAACCAGCTAAAAGAGCCCCGTCCCAATTTGACTATCGAGAGGATCTGCCATGGAGCGCATCGCGAGCTTTTCCGTTGACCATCTGCTGCTTGAGCCCGGCGTGTACGTGAGCCGCATCGACCGCGATCCGGCGACCGGCGCCGCCGTCACCACCTTTGACCTACGCCTGACCACGCCCAACAAAGAGCCGGTCATGAACACGGCCGAGTGCCACACCATCGAGCACCTGGGCGCGACGTTCCTCCGCAATCATGCCGAGTGGTCGAGCCGCATTGTCTACTTTGGGCCCATGGGCTGCCGTACGGGCTTTTACCTGGTTGTCTTTGGTGAGCTGACGAGCGAGGAAATCTTGCCGCTCGTGCGCGAACTGTTCGAGTTTGTCGCCGGCTTTGAGGGCGATGTCCCCGGTGCCGCTCCCGAGGAGTGCGGTAACTACCTGGACCAGAACCTTCCCATGGCAAACTGGCTCGCGCGCCGCTACCTCGACCGCGATCTGGCCGATATCGATGAGAAGCACCTGCACTATCAGCAGGCATAAGAGCTTTATCGCCCAAAACGAGCGCATTGGGCGTCTTCGCTTATGCGGGGGCGCCTTTTTGTTGATTGGTCGGGACGAGCGTTCAAAATCGCTCATGTTTGTTCTAGAATGTTCGTATAGTCACATTTACAAACAGGAGTGAACATGCATATCTACTCTGTCAACGATCCCGAGTTCAAATCCTATGGCAACGTTTGGGATAACGTTCCGTCCGTGCTCACGTCGCCCGTGCTCGAGGCGCTCTCTGCCACGCCCATCCCCGAGGGCAGTAAGTACGTAGCAAGTGCGCCGGAGCTCGAGGGCGTCAAGGATGCCGACAAACTGGGCTTTCTCATGTTTGGCGGCCGCCCCTTCCAGCTCGGCTGGTGCAACGGCCACAACACACGCCTCAACTGCCTGGAGTATCACCGCGCCAGCGAGTTTAACCTGGGCGCCCGCGACTTTATCCTGCTCGTGGCGCATCGCTGGGAGATCGAGGACGGCAAGCTCGACACCGCGTGCGTCAAGGCGTTCCGCGTGCCGGCGGGCAAGGTCGTCGAGGTATTCAACACCACGCTTCACTACACGCCCTGCATGGTCGACGACGGCGGCTTCCAAGTGATGGTTGCGCTGCCGGCGGGTACCAACGGCCCGCGCCCCGAGGCGGCGGCCGACATGCCCGCGGCCGGCGACAGCTACTGCTACTGGAAGGCCGACAAGTGGGTCCTCTGCCACGCCGACAGCCCCAAAGCAGCCGAAGGCGGCTACGTAGGCCTCGTCGGCAAGAACCTCGACATCGCCTGCGACTAGAATCTTCCATCTCGATCTGTAACATCTAGCGGGCTAAATCGTCTCTACCTGTTACAGATTTAGACAAACTGAAGGGGCTGCCCGAAAAATCTCGATCTGTAACACCAGGCCCGGTTTTGGCTGCCTAACTGTTACAGATCGAGACAAACCGGGCCCAATCCGCCGCAAAGGTGCCTGTCCCCTTTGTGGTGGTTGGCGGTTTGGGCGGGCAGGTATCAAAAAGTGTCAGACGGGGGCGGCTGCCGGGCGTCTGTGCGCGAAAAGAAGTGCCGACCTGCGCCGTTGCCGTTGAGTGGCGCGCTGCTTACGGGGATACTGAAGCCACGACAAACAGCGTGTGAAAGGATCGATGCATGGCTTTCCGTAATGACTTCCTGTGGGGCGGCGCGACGGCTGCCAACCAGTGCGAGGGCGCGTACAACGTTGACGGTCGCGGCCTGGCCAACGTGGATGTGGCGCCGCACGGCCCGGAGCGTTACGCGGTGGTCTCCGGCCAGCGCAAGATGCTCGACTTCGAGGACGGCTATTACTATCCCGCGCAGACCGGCATCGATTTCTACCATCACTACAAGGAGGACATTGCCCTCTTTGCCGAGATGGGCTTTAAGACCTTCCGCATGAGCCTGGCCTGGACCCGTATCTTCCCCAACGGTGACGAGGCCGAGCCCAACGAGGCCGGCCTGGCCTTTTACGAGGACGTGTTCCGCGAGTGCCAGGCGCACGGCATCGAGCCGCTCGTGACCATCACGCACTTCGACTGCCCCGTCCACCTCATCAAGGAGTACGGCGGCTGGCGCAACCGCAAGCTCATCGACTTCTACAAGAACCTCGCGACCACGATCTTCACCCGCTACAAGGGCCTGGTGAAGTACTGGCTCACCTTCAACGAGATCAACATGATCCTTCACCTGCCGTTTATGGGTGCCGGCCTGGTCTTTGAGGAGGGCGAGAACAAGGAAGCCGTCGAGTACCTGGCCGCCCACAACGAGCTCGTCGCCAGCGCTTGGGCAACCAAGATCGCCCACGAGATCGACCCCGAGGTCAAGATCGGCTGCATGCTCGCCGCGGGCACCTACTATCCCTACAGCTGCCGTCCGGGCGATGTACGCCAGGCTCAGCTTGACAACCAGGACAATTACTTCTTCGTCGACGTCCAGAGCCGCGGTTACTACCCGGCCTATGCCGTCAAGAAACTCGAGCGCCTGGGCATCGATGTGGGCATGACCGACGAGGACCGCGAGGTCCTGGCTGCCAACACCGTCGACTTCATCAGCTTTAGTTACTACAGCACCCGTTGCTCTGCCGGTGCCGACAACCCCGATGTCAAGCGCACCCAGGGCAACGCCTTCGCCGGCGCCAAGAACCCCTACCTGCAGGAGAGCCAGTGGGGCTGGGCCATCGATCCGCTGGGCTTCCGCATCACCCTTAATGACCTGTACGACCGTTATCAGAAGCCGCTGTTTGTGGTTGAGAACGGTCTGGGTGCCAGGGATGTTGTCGAGGAGGATGGTTCTATCAACGACGACTACCGTATCGACTTCCTGCGTCAGCATATTGCCGCGATGCGCGATGCGGTGACCGAGGACGGCGTTGACCTGCTGGGCTACACCACCTGGGGCCCGATCGACCTGGTCTCGGCCGGTACGGGCGAGATGTCCAAGCGCTACGGCTTTATCTATGTGGACCGCGACGACGCCGGCAACGGCACCCTCAAGCGTTCCAAGAAGAAGAGCTTTGACTGGTACAAGAAGGTTATCGCCACCAACGGCGAAGATTTGGCCTAGGCGTTCTCAACAGCAATAGCATCCTAACCAAGGCGCCCGGCGAGCAGCCTATGCCCGTCGGGTGCCTTGTTAAAAGAAGTAAAAACTTGCAATTGCACTACGGCGCGAGCACATCCAGCGGAACAACTTGGACGCCGCGGTCAGTGACATAGGCTTGTGAACCAAATCCAATGATTACGACTTTCGAAACTGGCGGGTTGTTTCCGGCGGCAACCATACGCTTCTCGACAGCAATAAGGCTGTCAGACGCCTCTTCGATTTGGGCGGAGCTGAGCTTGATTTCGACCGGGATCCACGTTCCACCGGGAGCCGCAATGACTGCATCGACTTCTAGATCGCGAGAATCGTGATAGTGATAGAGGCCCATTCCATTTGCCTGCGCATAAACCCACAAATCATGAAGGGCCAACGATTCAAAAAGCAGCCCAAGCGTCTTGAAATCTAGCAGCAATGTCGCCGGAGTCGCTCCGAGCGCAGCGGCCGCCAGTGACGGATCAGCGAGATGATGCTTCTTCGATTCTCTTAAGTGCACGGGAGATCTCATTGCGGGGTTCCATGCGGGAATATCGCGAACGAAACTAACCCGAGCGAGAAGGGATATATATGATGCCGCCGTTTGTCTCGATACTTCTCCACCAAGATCGGCTACGAGCGTCTTGAGTGTCGCCAAAGTGGATTCATTGCGCGCAAGCGATTCGATGACAGCTTTGACCTTTTCAGGGTCGCGGCGAGAGCCGTCGACACGAGACAAATCTTCTTCGGCGACTATGCCGATGTAACGTTTCGCCATCGCCGACGCAGCCAGCGCATCGCGACCGACCGCCGCGGGCCATCCGCCACGGACAACGTACTCGGCAATCGAGGCGGAATCCAGCGATCCGAAAGCGCCATTGAACTTTTCGCCAGAAATAATGCCCGACAGCTTAACCGCGCCGCTGGATTTCCCAAGCTCGAAAAGCGTCATGGTATCCATGCGCAATTTAGCGAACCTTCCAGCGCCACTGTGCATTGGACGTTCGTCGTCTCGCGGTGTCGCTGACCCCGTAAATATGAACTGACCAGGCTCGCCGCTGCGGTTGTCGCACTCAAACCGTGCCGCGTCCCAAAGTTTCGGAACCTCCTGCCACTCGTCAATCAGCCGCGGCACCTCGCCGGAAACGGCAAGAGCCGGGTCAGTCTCGGCACGCAAGCGATTCTCGAAGTTGCGGGACGGGTCCATGAGAAGGAGCCTGGACGCCGCACGGGTCTCGGCCGTGGTCGTCTTTCCGCACCATTTCGGTCCTTCGATGAGAACGGCGCCGAATATACCCAGCAGCTGGTCAAGCTCATTTTCGATAATTCTAGTGTAGTACTTCTTTGGCATAATTATCACCATTGTTTACCAGTACATTTAACCAAATATACAGTTACTATTTAACCAAATATCAATTCTTTGGTTAACCATATTTACGCATTTCAATTAACGAAACAGATTAAACATGTACTGTTTGAGTTGGCACTTGGGAAATCTCTCGCTGGGCAATCCGTTGCTACGGCTGAGGCCTCTTCGTCGAACCGACACCCCCGGCGAGCAACTTATGCCCGCCGGGCGCCTTGTTAAAAGAAGTGAAAGAAAGCAAAAGAAGTTAAAACTTGCAAAAGAAATTAAAGCGGGGGTGAGGGGCGTTTTTAGCTGTTTTGGGCCGCCGCGGCCAGCGGGGGCGGGTCGCGGCGGCCCAAACATCCTTGACGAGGGTGCCTGTGGAGTTACAGCAGTTCGCCGTGGCGGGCGATGTAGCGGCGCTTGGCCAGCTGGGTGAGTGCGATGTAGGCGGCGACGATGCTGACGAGCAGCGCGAAGAAGCTCGGCGGCAGCGGCATGAGGTCTAGCGCATCGGCGATGGGGCTTGCCGGCAGCCAGGTGACGAGTACCAGACCCAGCACGGTGAGAGCGCACAGTGCCGGCGCGGCGTGGTCGCGCGCGCTCGGCAGGCGCGGGGAGCGCAGCATGTGGATCACGAGCGTCTGCGACCACATGGACTCGACAAACCAACCGCTCTGGAAGAGCGCCGTAAAGGCCGCCATGCCTGCGACGTCGCCTACAGCGGCAAGCTCTGCCCAGCTTGAGCCCACGGCGGCGGGGCACACCACAAAGAAGAGCACGGCGAAAGTCACGATATCAAACAGTGAGCTCACGGGACCCAACTCGAGCATAAAGCCCTTAATGGACGCGGCATCCCAGGCGCGCGGACGGGCGGTCCAGGCGTCGTCGACGGTGTCCCACGGCAGCGCGATGCACACGATCTCGTAGACCAGCGACAGCAGCACCAACTGCAGAGCGCTCATGGGCAAGAACGGCAAGAACAGGCTCGCGACGGTCACGGATAGCACGTTGCCAAAGTTGGAGCTCACCGTGGTCTTGAGGTACTTGAGTAGGTTGCCGTAGGTGCGGCGGCCTTCGATGATGCCGCGCTCGAGCACGCCCAGGTCCTTCTGGAGCAAGATGATATCGGCAGATTCCTTGGCAATGTCGACGGCCGAATCGACCGAGATGCCGCAATCGCTTGCACGCATGGCGGCGGCGTCGTTGATGCCATCGCCCATAAAGCCCACGGTGTGGCCGAGCAGCTCGCGCATGACACGCACCAGACGCGCCTTCTGCAGCGGCGAGAGCTTGGCGAAGAGGTGGGTGTTCTCGGCGCGCTCGGCAAGTTCGGCGTCATCGAGCGCATCGATCTCGGAGCCCAGCAAGACGTTGCTCGCGTCGATACCGATCTGTTCGCAGACGGTGGCCGCGACGCGGTCGTTGTCGCCGGTCAGGACCTTGACTGCCACGCCCTTGGCCTCGAGGGTGGCGATGGCGCCCACGGCACTTGCTTTGGGCGGATCGAGGAAGGCCAAAAAGCCCATCAGCACCATGTCGCACTCGTCGGCGATGCCAAACTCACCCACGCAGCGCGGATTGGTCTTTTGCGCCACGGCGATCACGCGCAGGCCCTCGGCATTGAGTTCGGCGACTTGCTTGCGAATCTGGGCGAGCTTATTTTCGCTGAGCGGCTGGGCGACACAGTCAACCTCGACAAAGGAGCAAATCTCGAGCATTTCCTCGGCAGCTCCCTTGGTAACCATCTGGGTTTTGCCCTGGGCGTCGGCGACGACTACGCTCAGGCGACGGCGTGAGAAATCGAAGGGCACCTCGTCGACCTTGGTATAGCGGTCGCGCAGGCTCTGGCCCAGCGTGGAGTCGGGCGCGACAGTCGAGGGCGTCACGTCGGCACGGTCGATGACGGCCAGGTCGATAAGGTTTTTGAGGCCGGTCTGGAAGAAGCTGTTCAAAAACGCATGGCGCAGCACGCGTGCGTCCTCGTTGCCGTCAGTGTTGAGATAGCGCTCGAGCACGATGCGGTCTTCGGTGAGGGTGCCGGTCTTGTCACAGCACAGGACATCCATGGCACCGAGGTTTTGGATCGCCGGCAGCTCCTTGACGATAACCTGGCGGCGGGCGAGGTCCTTGGCGCCCTGCGACAGGCTCGTGGTCACGATGACGGGAAGCATCTGCGGCGTGATGCCCACGGCCACGCTCGTGGCGAACAGCAGCGCGTCGATGACGCTGCCCTTGGTGGCGGCGTTGATGGCAAAGACGGCCGGCGCCATAACGAGCATAAGGCGTACGAGCAGCATGGAGACGCTCGAGACGCCGCGGTCAAACGCGCTCTTCTCGCCGCGCCCGTTGAGCATCTTGGCGATGCCGCCCAGGTAGGTGTCCGAGCCGGTGGCAACGACAAGTGCTATAGCGGTGCCGTTTTGCACGGAGGTGCCGGTAAAGACGATGTTTTTGCAGGCAGAGAGCGGCAGCGCGGGGCTGCCGGCACCCTCGGCGACGGTGATGGCAGCGGTCTTTTCGACGGCCTCGCTCTCGCCGGTGAGTGCGGACTCGATCACAAACAGGTCGCGCGCGGTGATGATGCGGGCATCGGCCGGCACCATGTCGCCGGCAGAGAGGCGGATCACATCGCCGGGGACGAGCTCGTCGAAGGGAATCTCGATGCGCTCGCCGCCGCGCAGGGCACAGCAGGTGTTGGAGACCAGGTCCTTGAGGGCCTCGGCCGCATTGCCGCTGCGGGCCTCCTGGATAAACTTCATGCCGCCCGATACCAGCAGCATGATGCCGATAACGATGACCGTGGAGGGGTCGCGCTGGGGCTCGGGCACGGCGAGCACGTCGATGTAGAGCGAGACCAGTGCGAGGGCGGCGAGGATGCCAGCGAAGGGATCGACGAACGCGTCGGCGATGCGGCGGGCGAGCGTCTTGGTCGGCGCTTCGATGGTGTTGGGGCCGACGGCGCTCAGGCGCTCGGCGGCGCGCTCGGCGGTGAGGCCGTTTGCCGTGGCGTCAAGCAGTACGAGAGTGTCCTCAGCACAATGGGTGGCGGCGAATATGGTGTTCTTGGGCAGGCCGGCGTGGGCGGCAGGGCGCGCCGTGCGGCGGCGCTTGGAGATAGCTTCGAGTACCGTAGCGGTTTTGAGCATCAGCATAGGGTCCTCCTTGTTGAAGGGAGTTAGCGTACGTGTCGTATTTGCTTCAAAAAACCTAGATGTCGCTCACGTCAAGCTCGCGAACCGCCACAAAGGGGACAGGCACCTTTGTGGCGGTTTTGACGATCGGTTCGTGACGCTTATGCGAATACGGAATCCTCGCGGCGTGCCGAGGGCGACATGCAGGTTTTTCGACTATGACTGCCTTCCATGGCACACCTCCTTATGGACGGGCGCAGCGCGCTTTGGGTATCTCGTACCCGTTTTAATCCGCCCGTATTCTTGATGAGGGGGTTTGTCGTGTCAACCCCTTTGTTTGGAAAACCATTGCCCCTGACAAAGCCTTTACAGAATGCCGAGGCCCCAAAGCGCGCCCGCAACGCGCCCTGCCTGCGCTAAACTGGAAGGCACGTACGCGATTACGAGAGGAGCCCGCATGGAGGCTTACAAGCAAGAGTTCATCAAGTTCATGGTCGAGTCCGACGTTCTTAAGTTCGGTAGCTTTACGCTCAAGAGTGGCCGTCAGTCCCCGTTCTTTATGAACGCTGGCGCTTACGTGACGGGCTATCAGCTCAAGAAGCTGGGCGAGTATTACGCCCAGGCCATCCACGATAACTTTGGCGACGACTTCGATGTGCTGTTTGGACCGGCCTACAAGGGTATTCCGCTGGCCGTCGTGACCGCAATTGCCTACCACGAGCTGTACGGCAAGGAGGTCAAGTACTGCTGCGACCGCAAGGAGGCCAAGGACCACGGCGCCGATAAGGGCAACCTGCTGGGCTATGAGCCCCAGGACGGCGACCGCGTGGTCATGGTCGAGGACGTCACCACCAGCGGTAAGTCCATCGACGAGACCTATCCCAAGGTTAAGGCTGCTGCCGATGTCGAGATCAAGGGCCTCATCGTGTCCCTCAACCGCATGGAGGTCGGCAAGGGTGGCGTGACCACCGCGCAGAAGGAGATCGAGGCCAAGTACGGTTTCCCCGTCGCGAGCATCGTTTCCATGGCCGAGGTCGTCGAGACCCTCTACAACCACGAGATCGACGG
>CAJMPZ010000027.1 GCA_905215445.1 uncultured bacterium
CGGTGACGGGCGCGGCTGTACGGCGTATCCACCATGGGCAGATCCGGACGCAGCTTGCCGTCAAACGCGCGATAGGCGTTCTGCACGGCGGGCGCCGTGGGAATCGTTGCGATCTCGCCGATGCCCTTACCGCCGTATGCCACGGGCAACAGCTCGTCCTTCTCCACGTAAATGGCGTGGATATCCGGAATCTCGGGCGCACGGAACAGCCCGAGCGTACCGTACCTTGCCTGGGGCACGCAGTCCTTGAGCGGCCAGTCCTCGGTCAGCGCATAGCCCATACCCATGAGCACGCCGCCTTCGATCTGACCCTGGATGGAGATGGGGTTGACCACCTTGCCGGAATCGTGTGCGGCATAGACCTCGCTCACGCGGCCGTCATCATCCAGAATGACCACATGTGTGGCAAAACCGTAGCAGATGTGGCTCTTGGGGTTGGGAACATCGGCGCCCAGCTTGTCGGTCGGCTCCAGATACACGTAGCCAAACTCGCATCCCTCGAGCGCCTTGATGGTGGCCGCAGGGTCCTGAGGATGCATACCCTGGCCGGCGACGAGTTCCTGTGTGCGCAGCTGGTAGGCGCGACCGTCGTCATACTCGATCTTGACGCCGTCGCCGTGCGCGCTCACCGGGGCGGTAGGCGCAGGCTTGCCGGCCTCGATGCCAACCATGGCGTCGCGCAGCAGGAAGGCGGCGCCGCGCACGGCCTCGCCGGTCACGACCGTCTGGCGCGAACCAGACGTGGTGCCGGAGTCGGGAGCGTTCTCGGTGGAGCACTCGCCGTTGGCGATGCAGCTCAGCGGCAGACCGCATGCCTCGGCAACGTCCTGCAAAAAGACCGTGTTGCAGCCCTGGCCGATGTCGGACGTGGCGGCGTAGACCACGGCGCGGCCACCCTCGACGCGAATCTTGCAGCGGCCGGCATCGGGCAGGCCCACGCCCACGCCGGCGTTCTTCATGGCGCAGGCGATACCGGCGTGTCCGGGATGCGCATAGTAGGCATCCTTGACCTCGAGCAGCGTCTCCTTAAGCGCCGTGGAGCAGTCGGCAATCTGACCGTTGGGCAAAACCTCGCCCGGCTCGATGGCGTTACGGTAGCGGATCTCCCACGGATCCAGGCCGACCTTCTCTGCCAGCAGATCGATCAGGCTCTCGAGTGCAAACTCGGACTGGCAAACGCCAAAGCCGCGGTACGCGCCGGCGGGCGGGTTGTTGGTGTAGTAGCCAAAACCGCGAATGTCGGTGTTCTGGTACTTGTAGGGGCCGACGGCATGCGTGCAGGCGCGCTCGAGCACCGGGCCGCACAGCGACGCGTAGGCGCCGGTATCAAAGTTGATCTCGCAGTCCAGGCCGGTAAAGTTGCCCTCTGCGTCGCAACCCAGCGTAAAGGTGCCGTCCATGGCGTGGCGCTTGGGATGGAACGCGAGCGACTCGGCACGCGTGAGCTTGCACTTCACAGGACGCTGGAGCTTATAGGCAGCAAGCGCGGCCAGGTGCTGAACCGAAACGTCCTCCTTGCCGCCAAAGCCGCCGCCCACGAGCATGGTCTCGACGACCACGCGCTCGGGCTCGCTATCCCAGCCAAACATGTGGGCACACTCTTTGCGCGTGTCGTAGGCGCCCTGGTCGGTCGACTGCACCTTGACGCCGTTCTTGTACGGGAAGGCGACGGCGCACTCGGGCTCCAAGAAGCCATGCTCGGTAAAGGGCGTGGTAAAGCGCTGTGTCACGGTGAACGCGCTCTCTGCCAGCGCCTTGGCGGCGTCGCCGCGCGTCACATGGCGGCTCTGGCACACGTTGTCCTTGAGCTCCACCGTGTTGCCAAAGGCAAAGAAGCTGTCGTGCAGACGCGGCGCGTCGGCGGCCCTGGCCTCGGCAATGTTGCGCACGGGCTCCAGCGGCTCGTAATCGATTTTTACGAGCTTCTTGGCCTTCTCGAGCGTCGCCTCGTCCTCGGCAACCACCAGCACGATGGCATCACCCACGCAGCGGGTGATATCGCCCTGGGCGATCATGACGTCCCAGTCCTGAATAAGGTGGCCGACCTGGTTGACCGGCACGTCCTCGGCGCGCAGGATGCCCACCACACCGGGCAGGGCCTCGGCCTTGGAGGTATCGATGGAGAGCACGCGGGCGCGCGGATACTTGGAGCGCACGGCGCTGGCATAGGTCAGGCCCGGCTGATCGAGCTCGTCGATGTCGTCGGGATACTTGCCCTCGCCGAGCACCTTCTTGCGCACGTCGATACGGAAGGCGCGCTTGCCCACGCCGTAGTCGTCGCCGCGCTCCAGGCCCTCGTCAATCTGCTTTTCGCCGCGGAGCACCGCAGCGGCCAGCGAAATGCCCTCGATAATCTTCTTGTAGCCGGTGCAGCGGCAGACGTTGCCGCGGATGGCGTACTTGATCTGCTCCTCGGTGGGCTCGGGGTCCTCGGCGATGAGCGCCGCGCCCGCCATGACCATGCCGGGGATGCAAAAACCGCACTGCACGGCGCCCACGGCGCCAAAGGCGTACACAAAGGCCTCGCGCACGTCCTCGGGCAGGCCCTCGACGGTCACGATGTTGCGACCGGCGGCAAGAGCGGTGGTCAGCACGCACGCCTTGACGGCCGCGCCGTCTACATGGATGGTGCAGGTACCGCAGGCGCCCTCGGAGCAGCCGTCCTTGGCGGAATGGATGTGCAGGTCGTCGCGCAGGTAGCGCAGCAGCGGTTTATTCTCCGTCGTCGTGCGCTCGACGCCGTTAACGGTAAAAGTGAATTCCTGTGCCATGGTGATTCCCCTCTACACGCCGGCGGCGATGCCGGTGCGGTCGTGAATGGCGCCATGCGGGCAGACGACGGCGCACATGCCGCACGACAGGCAGTCCGCGCCGTCGATATGGGCGCAGTTGTCCTCGATACGGATAGCGCCGGCAGGGCACTTTTTGGCGCACATGCCGCAACCGATGCAGCTGGTGTCGCAGATCTTGCGCGCAATGGCGCCCTTATCGGTGTTATTGCAGCGCACCAGGATGTTCTGGTAGCCGGGAACGAAGGCAATCACGCGCTGCGGGCACGCCATGCCGCACAGGCCACAGCCCGTACACTTTGAGCGATCCACGCGGGCGATGCCATCGACCAGCGCAATGGCACCGTGGGGGCAGGCCGTGACACAGGCGCCACAGCCAATGCAGCCTTCGCTGCAGCGGGCGTCGCCGCCTGCGGAGGCGCAACCGCTTCCGCAGGCAACGTAGGCCACGTTATGTTGAATGGATTTGGCCATAAGAGACTCGCCTATTTCTTAAGAAGGTACGAATAGTTGTCGCGCACAGCCCTGATGGTCAGGCGGACGGCCTCGGGAAGGCCAGTGTTGACGGCATCGACCGAGACGGTGCGGACCGTGCCGGCCACGCGGACCTTAAAGTGATCCTCGCCCACGGCCAGGAATCCCTCGTTCTCGGAGTTCTCCATGTCCTGTTCGCTCCAGAACAGGGTGAGCTTGTCCTTGTAGGGACGACCCTCCTGGTAGGGGCAGAACACGGCGCAGTTGCCGCACTCGTTGCACATGCCGTCGACGTGGACGACCTGGTGCTTGTCCAGGCCCGGCACCTTAATTGCCACGTTGGCGCGGTTGGGGCACACGTCGCAGCAGACCTCGCACACCGAGCCGCAGCCCAGGCAGCGAGTCTTGGTGCAGTTGCGTTTGTCGCGGCAGAGCGTTCCCTTGCGCTCGTAGCAGGTGTCCTCGCGGCCGGCCTGCTCGTTGCAGTCGGCGTACTTGTTAAAGTCCACGTCGGCAATGGCACGGGCGACCTCGGCGGCGTCGGCGATAGCCTCGACCACGGTGGCGGGACCGCGGCGACAGTCGCCCGCAGCCCAGACGCCCTCAACACCGGTGGAGGTGGCGGCAAGACGGCCACGACGGTCATGCTCGACGCCCGCGGCATCGTACAGGCTGGCATCGATGCCCTCGCCCACGGCGCAGATCACCGTGGTGGCGGAAAGCTCGACGGTCTCGCCCGTGGCGACGGGGCTGCGACGGCCGCTTGCATCCGGCTCGCCAAGCTCCATAACGTCGCAGGCCAGCACGGCGCCGTTGAGTGCCTTGGGCGCCAGCAGCTCGCAGAACTCAACGCCGTCGGCAAGAGCAAGATCGAGCTCTTCCTCGTCGGCGGGCATCTGCTTCTTGGTGCGGCGATACGCCAGACGCACGTTCTTCACGCCTGCCAGGCGCTTGGCCACGCGGGCGGCGTCCATGGCGGTGTTGCCGGCGCCAATGACCACGACGTCCTCGCCCAGCTCGAGTTTCTCGCCCTTCTTGGCGGCCTCGAGGAACTCCAGCACGTCGAGCTCGGCGCCCTCGCCCAAGCCTGCAGAGCCGGGCATCCAGGCACCGGTGGCCACGACCACGTCGGTAAAGCCCTGGGCCTTGAGTTCGTCGATGGACTCCACGCGAGCGTTGAGCTGCACCTTGGCGCCAAAGGCCAGGCAGAGCTCGGCATCGTGGGAGATATCGTCGCTGGCAATACGGAACTCGGGGATCACGTGACGGACCACGCCGCCGAGCGAATCGCGGGCCTCAAAGATGGTGACGGACACGCCGGCACGCGTCAGGAAGAACGCCGTCGCCAGGCCGGCCGGGCCGCCGCCGATAACGGCAACGTTGCGCTCGCCGTCGTTGGCGATGGCCTGGGCGCGCAGCTTGGGCAGCACGGTGGTCATGGCCTCGCGGGCGGCCTTGAGCTTGCTGGCGCGGATCTGGGCGCCCTCGGGCTCGTAGAATGCACGCTCGCAGGCACGGCCGCAGGGATGCGGGCAGATGGTGCCGGTAATGAACGGCAGGGCGTTGCGCTCGATGATGATGTTGAGTGCGTCCTCGTAGCGGCCCTCGTCAACAGCCGCCAGATAGGCGGGAATATCCTGCTGGATGGGGCAGCTCGTGCGGCACGGCGTGGTAAAGCAGTCGGAAAGCGGGCTCTTGCCGGCGACCTTGCGGTCGGGCAGCGGGCGCAGCGGCTTCTTGTAGAGCGGGTTGGTGAGCGAGTCGGTCTGGATCGCAGTCACGGCCTCGAGAGAGACGCCCTCAAACGGCTTGCCGTCCAGATCGCCAAACTCCCCGGCCATCTGGCTAAAGCGCTCGTAGCCACCGGGCTTGAGCACGTCGGTCGCCAGAGTAACGGGCCAAATGCCGGCGTCATACAGGGCGCGAATGTTGTAGACCGTAGCACCGCCGGAGTAGCTGATGCGCAGCTTGCCATCGAACTGCTCGGTAATGCGGCGGGCGGCCTCGATAGTCAGCGAGAACAGCGAACGACCGGACATGTACATCTCGGTGGAGGGCAGCTCGTTCCTCGTCACGTCGACGGGGAACGTGTTGGTCAGCTTGACGCCAAACTCCAGGCCGCGCTCGGCGCACAGGGCAATCAGGCGCTCGAACATGGGCACGGCGTCGACCCACTGCAGGTCCTCGCGGAAGTGCGTGTCATCGAAGACGATGTAGTCAAAGCCCAGCTCGTTGAGGCGCTGGCGGGCAAACTCATAGCCCAACAGCGTGGGGTTACACTTGATGTAGGTGTTAAGGCCCTTCTCGGTGATGAGGTAGGTCGCGATGCGCTCGATCTCGGCAGGCGGGCAGCCGTGCAGGGTAGACTCGGTGATGGAGTTGGAGACGCGCGCCGGGATGGACTCGACAAACGCAGCGTCGACATGCTCAAACTTGTCCAGGTTGGCGAGTGCCCATGCGCGGCACTCGTTCCAGACGTCGGAGCCGCTGGCGTCCTTCATGCCCTCGATGTAGGCGTCGACCTTGGGGCTCTTGATGCCCTCGAGGTCATAGCCCACGGACATGTTGAAGACAAAGCCGTCCGGGCTACCCAGGCCGTACTCGCGAGCGATCAGGTGGCAGGCGAACCATGCCTTCACGTACTCGGCAAAGGCCTGCGGAACCTCGAGCTCGGTCGACCATTCGCAGTTGTAGCACTCGTCCTGCGCCACGATGCAGGGCTTGTTCACACACTTGGAGAGCTCCTCGCCGTCCATAACCTGGACGGTCTTGAGCTCAAAGAAGCGGGAACCAGCAACGTAGGAGGCCACGATGTTCTGGGCCAGCTGCGTATTGGGACCGGCGGCCGGGCCAAACGGAGTCTCGATGCGCTCGTCAAAAATGGGAAGCGCACCCTCCTGGTTGGTCGTGACCATCTTGCGCACGCCAAAGATGGCGTCCTGGGTCTTATGCTCCTCGATGATCCAGTTCATCAGCTGCGAAAACGGGATCGGCCTCATGATGTCGCTCATAGTGAGCTCCTCTCTGTAACGCCCGGCGAGACCGCGCGGCGGGCGCAAATACGGTGTAGCGCTAGCACAGCGCCGGCGACCCCGCGGAGGCCGCCTATACGCGCGTCGGATGCGGCGAAACATCCGACGCGCGCGAAACTACTTGTGAATTAGTAGGCGCGATCGTTGAGCGTGCTCCAGAGCTTCTTGGACTCAGCCATGGTCCACGCGTTGATCTTGTCCTCATCAATGCCAACGAACTCGCGATCCTTGTACAGGACGCGGCCGTTGATGATGGTAGTGCGGCAGTTTTTGCCCATCATGCCAAAGAGCATATGGCCGTCGATATTCTCCTCGCTCAGCGGCGTAAAGGGCTTGTAGTCCATGACGATGACGTCGGCGGCGGCGCCGGGCTCAAGCACGCCGAGCTTGCGATCGAAGTACTTGCTCGCCATCTTGGCGTTGTTCTCGAACAGCATCGTCATGGCCTCGCACCAGCCCACGTTGGGCATAGCGGCGTTGTGGCGCTGAATGATCAGGAAAACCTTAAGGCTCTCGAGCATATCGTGGGTGTAGGCGTCGGTGCCCATGCACACGGGGATGCCGCGGCGGAAGAATTCGAGCACGGGGGCGCAGCCCACGGCGTTGCCCATATTGGATTCGGGGTTGTTGACGAGCCAGGTGCCAGACTCCTTGACGATATCCATCTCGGCGGGCGTCACGTGGATGCAGTGGCCGAGCATGGTGTCGGGACCCAGCAGGTTGTGCTGCAGCAGGCGCTCGACGGG
This sequence comes from uncultured bacterium, assembly GCA_905215445.1. Taxonomy (GTDB): domain Bacteria; phylum Actinomycetota; class Coriobacteriia; order Coriobacteriales; family Coriobacteriaceae; genus Collinsella. Next base: position 7,042 of record CAJMPZ010000027.1, read on the forward strand.
ACTGATGCCACCGCGGTTGAGGCGGGAGTCCCACACGTCATTCATGCCCTCGCACACATGGATGTGGAAGCCGGTCAGGCCGTTGTTGGCCTCGGCCATCTTGTCCATGGTCTCGTCCGACAGCGTAAAGGTGGCGTGACCGCCAAACATGGCGGCGATCATGTGGTTGTCGTTATCGCGACGCTCCTTGGCGGCCCACTGGGCAAATTCGGCGTTCTCGGCAATGGCCTGGTCGCATTTTTCCTGGCCGCGGCGATCGGAGACCTCGTAGCACAGGCACGAACGCATGCCCAGCTCCTGAGCTGCATCCTTAATGGTAAAGAGGCTTCCCGGGATTTCGCAGAAGCTCGCATGATGATCGAAGATCGTGGTGACGCCATCGCGGATGGAGTCAAGAATCGTGGCATAGGCGCTGGCCTTGGTGCCGTCGAGCGTCAGGTTGTCATCGATCTTCCACCACTGCTGCTCAAGATTCTCCAGGAAGTTGGTGGGGTTGCAGCCCTTAATGGCAAGGCCGCGGGCCAGACCCGAGTAGATGTGGGTGTGGCAATTGATGAGTCCGGGCATGATGAGGTTGCCCTGGGCGTCGACGTACTCGGCATCCGGGTACTTGGCCTTGAGCTCGCACTCGGGACCTACTTCGACGATCGTATCTCCGTCAATGGCGACCGCGCCGTTGGGAATGAACGGGGTCTGAGCGTTGCGGGTAAAAACGGAACCGTTAGCGACCAGAAGCATGAATGCTCCCTTCAACATCAGGGGCGGGGTTTGACACCTCTGACATGGCGGAGTGCGAAGCGCCGGCCTACACCGGAAACGGGCCCTCTCCCGTCAACGCTTCACCAAAGGGACAAACCCTTTGAAGTGCGGCTTGGCGCCGCATGACGTCGGCGGACGAGGCGATGCGCCCGCCGACGAATAGCACCGAATTGGTTACTTCTTGCTCTCGGGCAAGACCAGATCCACGGCAGCGTCCTTGGCAGCATCGATGTGCTGAGCCACGACCGGCGTCTGCGGAAGGATCAGGTTAAGGACAATGGCCATAATGGCGGTGGGGGTTACGGCATTGGAGCCGATGACGGTGGATACCCAGGCGGGCATACCCTCGCCGGCAAGGCAACCGCTGGCCATCCAGATACCCAGGCCAAAGACGACGGAGGTACCGACGATGGTGGTAGTGCGCTGCGTGAGGCCCTCGCGGGTGAACATGCGCACGCCGTTCATGGTGATGGTGCCGAAGACGCCGACGGTCGCGCCGCCGATGACGGGCTGCGGGATAGCGGAAAGGACGGCAGAGAGCTGCGGGAACAGACCGGCGATGGCAAAGACGGCCGCGATGATCACAAAGACCCACTTGTTGACGACCTTGTTGGAGCAGATGATGCCCACGTTCTGGCCAAGGGCGCTGGTGGGAAGACCGCCCAGCAGGCCGCCGACCATAGAGGTGAGGCCCTGGGACACGATAGCGCCGGAGAGCTCGCGCTCGGTGGGCATACGGTCGATGGAGCCCAGGCAGGCGGCGGAAACGTCGCCGATAACCTGGATGGCAACCATGGGGAACACGACAGCGAGGGTAATGCAGACCTCGGGATCAAACTCGAGCGCGTAGGGCATGAGCTTGGGAAGGGCGAAGACCTGAGCGGTGGCGACGCTGGAGAAGTCGATCATGCCAAAGGGGATGGAGACGATCATGCCAACGATCATGCCAAAGAACACGGATCCCAGCTTGAGCGTGCCCTTGCCAAAGTTGGCGAGCGCAAAGACCACGGCGAAGGTGATAAGAGCGACGCACCAGGCCTGCGGGGTGCCCCATAGCGGCGTACCCATACCGCCGGCCATATACTTGACGGCCGTGGGATAGAGAGAGACGCCAATGGAGAAGATGACCGTACCGGTCACGACGGGCGGGAACAGCCACTTGATCTTGCTGTAGGCCAGACCAAAGAGGACCGCGACGGCGCCGCCGACGATCTCGCCGCCCAGCAGCGCACCAAAGCTAAAGCCCGAGGCACCCATGGCCTGCAGAGCCGGCAGGAACGCGAACGAAACGCCCATGACGATGGGCAGGCCGCCGCCGATGCGACGGAAGGGAGCGAAGGCCTGAAGGGCCGTGTCGATTGCCGAAAGAATGAGCGCGACCTGGATGATGTCGGTGCTCTGCTGGCTATTAAAGCCGTAGACGCCGGCCATGATGACAGCCGGGGTGATGATGCCGGCAAACGATGCCAGTACGTGCTGAAGGGCACACGGGATCATTTCCTTAACGGGAGGCATGCCTTCACGAGTGAACAGGGCTTCAGTGCCGTTCTTAACCGTCTCCTGGGTCATTTGACCACCAATCCTCGAAATAGTTGTTTTCGCATCTAACGCTCTATTGTGACGCAGTGCGGGGTTGAGGTTGTGCCTTCGTTGCATATCGTATTAAAGATGATTCTCATTCTCAATAATAATTTTTTGTTATCAGACTATTCTTCAGCTGAGATAATGCATTTCCGCAGGTCAGGAAAGTGTCTGTTCAAAATAACATCTAACTTTTCTTTTGGTCGACCGTTTACCGCCAAATACCTACCGCTCATCTGTATTACGCAATGTACCTGCGAATATGTGAGTCAATAGACACCGTGTTACCATGAGAAAAAATTGTTATGATCATTTCCGATTTCACCCAAAGGAGTTGCCCGTGAACGAGACCGTACGTCGCTTTTTGCCGATGGTCGATTTTCTGGAGCAGATACTCGGCAAAAACAGCGAAATCGTGCTGCACGATTTCTCGGATCCCGACCACGCCATCGTCGATATTCGCAACGGCATCGTGAGCGGCCGCAAGGTCGGCGGTCCCGCCACCGATCTGGCACTCAAGATCATGCACGACGCCAAGTATCGCGACCTGCCGTTTATTACGGGCTACGAGGGGCGCGGTGCCGGCGGCAAGACGTTGGAGTCAGCGACGTACTTTATCCGCGAGAATGACGAGATCGTCGGTATGCTCTGCGTCAACACCGATCTCTCGACCGTGCGCTCCATCAACGCCATGGCGCAGCAGCTCATGGCGTGCTTCGACGCGGCGCCGACGCGCACGGAGCCCGCCCCTATCGAGGTCGAAAGCCTTTCGGAGTCCACACAGGAGCTCATCGACCGCAGCATTGCCGAGTTGCTGAGCGCGCGCGGGCTGGATGTAGCGTCGCTTGGTCAGAGCGACCGCGTGGACGTCATTCGCCACCTCAACGGCAACGGGGTGTTCATGCTCAAGGGCGCCGTGGCCTGCGCCGCCACCTCGCTGGGCATCTCGGAGCCCAGCGTCTACCGCTACCTGCAAAAAGTCCGCAAGGAGGGCTAACGAGCAAAATGGAGCGCGGCTCCACAAGCGATTCGTCACCTGACAAAAGACCCTGCAGCTCGCACGCGCTGCAGGGTCTTTTTGCATGTCATGTTTAGTTGTGGTCAACGCCTTAGAGAGCGGCGACGACCTCGATCTCGACCAGACCGCCAGCCGGAAGAGAGGCAACCTGGAAAGCGCTGCGCGCGGGGAACGGGGCCTCGAACTTGGAGGCGTAGATCTCGTTCACGGCGGCGAAGTCGGCAATGTCAGCCAGGTAGACTGTGGTCTTGACGACATCGGCAAAGGTGGCGCCGGCAGCGGTCAGCAGGGCCTCGACGTTAGCAAGGGACTGCTTGGCCTGGGCCTCGACGCCCTCGGGCATCTTGCCAGTTGCGGGATCGATGCCCAGCTGGCCGGACAGGAACACCATGTTGCCGGTCTGGATACCAGGGGAATACGGGCCGATGGCTGCGGGTGCGTTATCGGAAGACACGACGGTCTTGCTCATGTTTTTCTCCTTACAAGTAAAAGGGAACGGGAGCGCGGCGTTCACACCGGGAGGCACAGTTCGGTCTGAACACCGCGCTTGATTGGGATAGTACTCAAGGTGTCCGCGCGATGCAAGATTATTATCACGTTGCGAGAATATTTTATCGCCCAACGGTTTCCCCGGACCGCTGAACGGTTCTCATGTGAAGCAGCCAGTCCAAGCTGCTGAAGACTTTATCCCGCTTAGAGCACGGGCATCGCCTGCCGCGACGGCACCACTATACTTTTGATTATCTGAGCATTTTGAAAGGCAGGATATGACCGCAACCGCCAGTCGAACCAACAACCGCAGACCCGAGCTTTTGGCGCCCGCCGGAGGGCCCGAGCCCTTTGCCGCCGCACTCGCCGCCGGGGCAGACGCCATCTACTGCGGCATGGGCAGCTTCAACGCCCGCCGCAAGGCCACCAACTTTACCGACGAGGCCTTTGAGCAGGCCTGCCGCGCCGCGCATCTGGCCGGCTCGCGCGTCTACGTCACGGTCAACATCGTCATCAAGGAATCCGAGATGAGCGATGCGCTGCAGCTCATCCATCGCTGCTCCACGCTGGGCGCCGACGCCTTCATCATCCAGGACTGGGGCCTGTTCTTTGAGGTCAAACGCACGATGCCCGGCATCGAGACGCATATCTCGACCCAGACGAACATCCACGACGACCGCGGAACCCTTTGGTGCCGCGAGCAGGGCGCCGACCGCGTGACCCTCTCGCGCGAGCTTTCCATCGACGAGATTGCCGCCATTCACGATGCCGCGCCCGATGTGGACCTTGAGGTCTTTAGCCATGGCGCCATCTGCTTTTGCTATTCGGGCCTGTGTCTGCTTTCGAGCTTTGCCATGGCGGGACGATCGGCCAACCGTGGCATGTGCGCCCAGCCCTGCCGCTTGCCCTACGAGCTGATCGACGAGAACGGTCGCTCGCTCTCCCCTGCCGGTCGCGAGCGCGCGCTGTGCCCGCGTGACACCAACACCTCGCAGCTTGTTCGCCGTCTGTATGACGCCGGCGCCGCGTCGCTCAAGCTCGAGGGCCGCATGAAGGCGCCCGATTACGTGTACTCCATCGTTGATGTGTATCGTCACGAAATTGACGACATGCTATCCGGAGCCACCGTTGCCAAGGACGAGGAAGCCGCCCGCCAGCGCCAGCTCAAGCGCTGCTTTAACCGCGACTTTACGCACGCCTATCAGGACGGTACCTCGGGTGACGAGATGATGAGTTACGAGCGCTCCAACAACCGCGGCCAGATCGTGGGCACGGTGCTCGGCAGCCACCTGGCCAACCGCGATGTGCGCGGGCTCAAGCCCGACGACCGCCGTCGCCGCGCCGCCATCGCCCGCATTGAGTTGTTTGAGCCCGTGGGCAAGGGCGACCTGCTGGAGCTTCGCCACGACGATGAGTTCGACCAGTTCCTGACCACCATCGCCGCCGATGATGCCGCTGCCGGCGATGTTATCGAGTGTCGCGTGCCCCGTAGCATGCCCGAGGGCTGCCGCGTGCGCGTGATTCGAAGCCAGCGCGCTATTGACGCTGCCAGCGCCGCGCTCAAGCGCGATGTGCTGCGCCGCCGAGCTGTTGATGTATCCGTCGTGGCGCGCCTGGGCAAGCCGTTTACTGTCACGCTCACCTGCTGTGACGACCCCGCGCTCACCGCCACCGCCACGGGCTTCACCGTCGAGGCCGCCAAGACCCGCGCCGTCGAGGCATCCGATCTGGTTGAGCACGTCGGGCGCATGGGCTCCTCTCCCTTTGAGGCCGCGAGCTTTGACGTGGCCCTCGACGAGAGTTGCGGCATGGGCTTTTCCGCCGTGCACAAGGTGCGCGCCGCCGCTTGTAAGGCGCTGGAAGAGGCCATTCTGGCACCGTACGAGGAGCGCGCCCGCACGCTCGAGCTACCGGCGATTGTCACCAATGATTCCCGCCCCGCGCCCGAGCACTACCGCGATGAGCCGCAGATCTGCGCTACCGTCACCTCGCTCGAGGCCGCCGAGGCCGCTCGCGCGGAGGGTGCAACGCGCATCTACATGACCACCGACGCGCTCGAGGCTGTCGGACTCTCCCCTGCCGATGCATTTGAGCAGGGTATTGTGCCCGCACTCGACGAGGTCTGCCGCGCCGTTGACCACGTCCGCGTTGACCCATGGGTTGTTGCCGGCGCCACGGTCGCTATTGGCAACATCTCTGAGCTTGCCCTGGCCGCCCAGGTTGGCGCCACGGCCGAGATTCGCTCTTGCCTGCCGGTGCACAACACGCCCTGCATGGAGGCGCTTGCCGAGCGCGGAGCCGGTGCGTTTTGGCTCTCGCCCGAGATCACGCTCGACGAGATTGTCTCGCTCGGCGCCGCCGCGCCCGCGGCTCTAGGCATCACCGTCTTTGGCCGCCCGCGCGTTATGACAAGCGAGCATTGCATTCTGCAGGTTGCCAACGGTTGCATCCACGATTGTGCCAGCTGCCGCCTGCGTGCCCGTAAGCTCTCGCTCAAGAATATCGACGGAAAGGTCATGCCGGTGCGTACCGACATCCACGGCCGCTCACGCTTGTACGACGCCTACCCCATCGACCTCACGCCGCAGGTACCACAGCTGCTCGACGCCGGCGTCCGTCGTCTTATGGTGGACGGCACACTGCTCGAGACGGATGAGGTGGGCCGCGCCACCGCTCGCGTCCGCCGCGCCGTCGAGGCAGCGCAAGCCGGCCGCAAGCCCGCCGCCCGCCTGCGCGGTGCCACCTCGGGCTGCATGTTTGTGGGAATCAGCTAACCGAAAGGCTTACACGTGAACGAAGAACCTCAGGTCCTCTACTGCGACGCCTGGCTCATGGCCATCGACAAGCCCGCCGGCATGATCGTCCACGGCGACGGCACCGGCGAGCGCACGCTCACCGACTACGCCAGCGACCTGCTGCTGGCGATGGGCGACGGCTTTGCCGCGACCGACATGCAGCCGCTCAACCGCTTGGACCGCGACACCACCGGCGTGGTGCTGTTCTCACTCGACAAGCAGACGCAGCCCGCCTTTGACCAGATGATTATCGACCACGCGTTCGAAAAGCACTACCTAGCGCTCGCCGAGGGCAAAATCGACTGGAACGAGAAGCTCATCGACAAGCCTATCGCCCGCGACCGCCACGATAGCCGCAAGATGCGCGTTGGCGCCAGCGGCAAGCCGTCTCAGACGCGCGTCAAGGTACTCAAGCGCCTTAAGAGCCGCCGTGGCCTGCCTACGCGCTCGTATATTGATGTCGAGCTGCTCACCGGCCGCAAGCACCAGATCCGCGTGCACCTGGCAAGCGAGCATCATCCCTTGATTGGCGACGACCTGTACGGAACGCCGCGTCCCTGCGGCCTGATGCTCCACGCCCACAGCGTATCCTTCACGCATCCCGTAACCGGCGAGCACATCCACATCGAAGCCCCCTGCCCCTGGGAGCCTTAAACCACCACAATGGGGACAGGCACCTTTGCGGTGGTTTTGACGCAATGGCTTAGCCGCGGTCCCAAAACGTCTCGATCTGTAACAGTTAGAGCCCATTTTCCGGTCTATCTGTTACAGATCGAGACATTCGAATCCCCCTCAAGGGAAAATCTCAATCTGTAACAATAACTCGGCAAAATCGATCCCAAATGTTACAGATTGAGACAAAGGAACGGCGCAATTCGGAAGTATTTCAATCAGTAACACCTAGCCCACTTTAAGCGGTCCAGTTGTTACAGATTTAGACTAAACCGGTAGACAACGAAAGCGGCAACGCCCGTAATGGACGTTGCCGCTTTTCTATTGAGAAAACTACTCAGTTTTCATTACTAACCACCACAATGGGGACGGGCACCTTCGCGGTGGTTTTGGCCTTAGCCCGTCCCTGCCGTTAGACCGTGACGACGTTGTCCATTGCCCGGTACTTGGCGGGGACCTCGCCTGCGGTAATAATCGTTGCATCGCGGAAGTCCGCGAACTTGACGGGCGCCACCATGCCAAATTTACTGGCGTCCGAGATTACGAAGCGCTTGGCCGTATGGCGCATCGAGATACGCTTTACTTGCGCCTCCTCGATATCGGGCGCCGTGAAGCCCTGCTCGGCGGCAATGCCGTTAGAGCCCCAAAAGCCGCAGTTGAAGTTGTAACGGTCTAAGGTTGCCAAGGCATCGGGGCCAACGAGCGCCTCGGTCTCGGGTTTGAGCTCGCCGCCCAGCACCACGGTACGCATGCCGCGCAAAGCGAGATGCTGAGCATGGAGCACGGAATCAGTCACATAGGTGACACCTTCAAGGTGTGGAAGATGCTCGATGAGCCTGAGCGTCGTCGAGCCCGAGTCGATGTACACAAAGCTCTCGGGCTCCACCAGCGCCGCCGCACGGGCGCAGATACGTTCCTTGTCGTCGTTATGGAGATCGCTGCGCTCATTAAGCGTTAGGTCGCGCGTCACGTGCGCGCGCTCAAGGCTCGTCGCCCCACCGTGCACCTTGGCGATACGGTGTGCGCGATTGAGCGTCTGCAGGTCGCGCCGAATGGTAGACGCCGTCACGCCCAGGGCCTCAGCAAGCTCCGGTACGGTAACCGAGCCCGTCTGCTGCACCATCGACACGATTGCGTTGAGCCTATCTTCCGCAAGCATCGCTTACTCCTCCTCGGGGTACACGACTCCCCAATCGGCGCGAAGCTTGGTCATAAGCTCCATAACATCAGAAGCATAATCCAGAAGCTCGCGCTTGGAGTCGTCGCCGGCAACGGCCTTCTCAAGATCGGCCATCTCATAACACAGGGCGTAAGCCTCGGTGCCTGCGTGGACCTCCTCGCGGTGGCCGTCCGCAGTCCACACGATGGTCGCGTGATCGGCACGCGGATATTCGTTGACCTCGATGTAGCACTTGTCAAAGCTGATGACCGAGCGCTTGGGCTGCTTGGAGTGAAGCGTAAGGCTCACGACGCCCAGCTGCTGCTCGGCATTGCGGCAGACGATGCCGCCCGCAACATCGACTCCAGTCTCGCAGGTGTTGCCTAGAGACACGACCTCGGCGGGCTGGCTCGCCATAAACAGGCGCATGACGGACAGGGCATACACACCAATATCGAGCATGGCACCGCCGGCAAGGTTGCGATTGTAGAAACGGTTGGTCAGGTCGCCGTACTCCTTGTAGCTACCAAAGTTGAGCTGAGCGAGGTTCATGCGGCCGAACTCGCCGGCATCCATGCGGCGACGCAGCTCTTGATACAAGGGCATGTGGAGCACCGTGGTAGCGTCCATAAGGACCACGTTGTGCTCGGCGGCAATGGCACGGGCCTCATCGAGTTCAGCGGAATTGAGGGTAATGGCCTTCTCGCAGAGCACGTGCTTGCCGGCTGCCAGGGCAGCGCGCAGATAGGTGATATGAGTGTTGTGCGGGGTAGTGATGTAGACGGCGTCGATGCCAGGATCGGCGTAGAGGTCCTCAACCGTGTCGTAGACCTTCTCGATGCCATACTGCTCGGCAAAAGCCTGAGCCTTGGACGGCGTACGGTTGGCGACGCCCGCAAGCTTGCGACCGGCAAGAGCAAGGGACTGAGCCATCTGGTTGGCGATAACGCCGCAACCGATGACGGCCCAATGGAGCTCGGGAGCCGTAAAAATATCGTCGGGGAACGGCTTGTCCTGGACCGAAGCGAACGCTGCCTTTGCGGCTGCCGCAGCATCAAGCGGAGCCTGTTTGGAATCTGCCATATGTGCCTCCTGCGTCGTGAAAAGTCTTTCATTTCTGACAGCTCTATATTCGCACAAATGCGCGTATCTGTGCGCGTTTTTGCGTATCTCACCGTCAAACGATCATTATTGCCCCATAAACGGCGCATATATACGCATTGATACGCAATTAAACGCAGCAAAATGCGCACAAGCACGTATGCTATCAATTTGTAAAGCACGATGCACGATCGATATCGACTCTTTCGGCGGATAAATAATCTAGGTCGAGACACCCACCTAGATTATCCGCGGTACGCCTTATGCCGCATGCACTCATTTAAGTCTGTCCCCACTCATTTAAGTCTGTCCCCAATGAGTGGGGATAGAAAAAGGCCCGGACGCGCTTGGTGTCCGGGCCTTTGGTTGCAACCTTATGTTGCAGGCAGCTTAGAACTTGTGGCCGCACTTCTTGCAGACGCGCAGCTTGTTCTTGCCGTCCTTCTCGTGACCGACGCGGGTAACCTTACCGCACTCGGGGCAAACGAGATTGACGTTGGAGGCGTCGATGGGAGCCTCCTGCGAAACGATGCCGCCCTGCTGGTTGGCAGCGTTGGGCTTGACGGCCTTCTTGACGACCGAAACGCCCTCGACAACGACCTTGTTCTCGGCGGGGAGAGCACGCAGGACAACGCCCTGCTTGCCGCGATCCTTACCAGAGAGAACCTGGACCTTATCGCCCTTCTTGATATACATATATCTCCCCTAACTACAGGGTCTCGGGAGCGAGCGAGACGATCTTCATGTACTTCTTGTCACGAAGCTCGCGAGCGACGGGCCCGAAGATACGGGTGCCGACGGGCGAACCATCGTTGTTGATGACAACGCAGGCGTTCTCATCAAAGCGAATGTAGGAGCCATCCTTGCGGCGGATCTCCTTAACGGTGCGAACGACGACGCAACGGACAACGTCCTTCTTCTTGACGTTGGCGCCAGGGGTAGCCTCCTGGACAGCACCGATGAACACATCGCCGATGCCTGCATAACGACGCTTGGAACCGCCAAGCACCTTGATGCAGCGAATCTTGCGAGCGCCGGAGTTGTCGGCGACGTTCAGCATGGTTTGCATCTGAATCATGGTAGATGTTCCTCCGAACTAAGAACCGAAGAGAGGTGCGCAGCCTTTATGCGGCCCGTGGTATGCAAGCCAGGCATACGCACATCTTCGGAAATGTACAAGTCGTAAGAGCGACAGCTTATTTAGCGCGCTCGACGACCTCGATGAGGCGCCAACGCTTCATCTTGGACATAGGACGGGTCTCCATAACGCGGACGGTGTCGCCCACGCCAGCCGTGCACTCCTCGTCGTGAGCGTGCAGCTTCTTGGAGCTGGTCATCATCTTGCCGTACTTGGGGTGACGCTTACGCTCGGTGATGGTGACAACAATGGTCTTGGCACCGGAGACGGAGGTAACGACACCCGTACGGACCTTACGCGAGTTACGCGAATCAGTCATGTTCTCTCCTTAGGTCCTACTCGGCGACAGCGGACTTCTCCGCTGCGATCTCGCGGGCGCGCTGCTCCGTGAGGACGCGAGCGATGTCCTTCTTCACGGTGTTGACGCGAGCGGTGTTGTCCAGCTGGCTGGTAGCCATCTGGAAACGAAGGTTAAAGAGCTCGGCGCGCATTTCCTTCAGCTTCTCAACGAGCTGAGCGTCCGAGAGCTCACGAATCTCTGCGGGCTTCATTAGTTCTCCTCCTTGGCGGCGGCGGCGTCCTCAGCAGCCCACTTGGCCTCGAGAGCGGCCTCCTCAGCCATCTCCTTCTCGATGCGCTGCTCAGCGTTCTTGGCAGCAACAATCTTGGTCTTGATGGGAAGCTTGTGCTGTGCAAGACGCAGAGCCTCGCGAGCGACCTCCTCGGGCACGCCCTTGACCTCAAACATGATGCGGCCAGGTTTGACGACGGCCACCCACTCCTCGGGGTTACCCTTACCAGAACCCATGCGAGTCTCGGCAGGCTTCTTGGTGATGGGCTTATCGGGGAAGATCGTGATGTACACACGACCGCCACGCTTCATGTAGCGGGTCATGGCAATACGAGCGGCCTCGATCTGACGGTTGGTGATCCAATGGGCCTCGAGAGCCTGGATACCAAACTCGCCGAAATGCAGCTCGGTATTACCCTTGGCCTGGCCCTTCATGGAGCCACGCTGCACCTTGCGGTGAAGAATACGCTTAGGGGCAAGCACTACTGACCCCTCCTCTCGGAGTTACGACGACGAGGACGGGAAGAGCCCTCGAGTGCAGGGTTGGGAACAGGCTGGCCCGGGAGCTTCTCACCCAGGTAAATCCAGACCTTCACGCCGCAAGCGCCCATGGTGGTGCTGGCGACAGCCGTGCCGTAGTCGATCTTGGCGCGGAGGGTGTGCAGAGGCACGCGACCCTCACGGTACCACTCACGACGGCCCATCTCGGCACCGCCGAGACGACCGGAGCACTGGATACGGATGCCCTTGGCGCCGGCCTTGCGGGCGGACTGGACAGCCTTGCGCATAGCGCGACGGAAGGCAACGCGACCCTCGAGCTGCTCAGCGATGGACTGAGCAACGAGGTTGGCGTCGAGCTCGGGGCGCTTGATCTCGACAACGTCGACGGAGAGCTGGCCCTTGGAGACGCCAGCAACCTTCTCGAGCTCGGTGCGGAGGGTATCGATCTCGGCACCCTTCTTACCGATGACAACGCCGGGGCGAGCGGTGAGGATGATGACCTTCACCTTGTCGCCAGCGCGCTCGATCTCGACGCGGGAGACAGCTGCGCGGGAAAGACGCTTCTCGAGGTACTTGCGGATCTCGAGATCGTTACCGAGGGTCTTAGCGTAATCCTTCTCTGCGAACCAGCGGGAGCGCCAGTTCTCGGTGATGCCAAGACGGAAGCCGGTGGGGTAGACTTTCTGACCCATACAGCTTTACGCCTCCTTTCGAGGAGCAACGACGACGGTGATGTGGGAAGTACGCTTCAGAATGCGAGAAGCGGAACCCTTGGCGCGGGGACGGATGCGCTTAAGCGTCGGACCCTCGTCAACATAGGCAGCGGCGACAACCAGGTTGTCGGCACGCAGACCGTTGTTGTTCTCGGCGTTCGCAACGGCGGAACGGAGAACCTTCTCGACATCCACGGCGACGGCGCGGTCGCAGAAGTGGAGGATGTCGAAGGCCTGAGCGACAGGCTTGCGGCGGATCAGATCGACCACCAGGCGGGCCTTGCTGGGGGAAACACGCACGTACTTAGCGACGGCGCGAACCTCGGTGGCCTCAGTTTCAATAGACTTAGTTGCCATTTACGGTTAACCCCCTATTTGGCCTTGTGGCCACGGAACGTACGAGTCGGCGCGAACTCGCCGAGCTTGTGACCAACCATGGACTCGGTAACATACACGGGCACATGCTTGCGGCCGTCGTGGACGGCGATGGTGTGACCAACCATCTCGGGGAAGATGGTGGACGCGCGGGACCAGGTCTTCACGACGTCCTTCTTGCCAGCCTCGTTCATCGCGGTGATACGCGAGAGAAGGCGAGTCTCCACGAACGGGCCCTTTTTGAGACTTCTGCTCATAAGTGCTTTCTCCTAAAACTCGGTATCCGAAATTACTTCTTACGGCGACGAATGATGTGCTGGTTCGAGACCTTCTTCTTCTTGCGCGTACGAAGGCCCTTCGTCGGCTTACCCCAGGGGGTAACAGAGGGACGACCAGAGGTGTGGTTCTTGCCCTCGCCACCGCCGTGCGGGTGGTCGACAGGGTTCATGACGGTACCGCGGACGGTCGGGCGCACGTTCAAGTGACGCTTACGGCCGGCCTTGCCGATGACGATGTTGGCGTGATCGGCGTTGCCGACCTCACCGACGGTGGCGCGGCAGGTAACGAGGATGCGGCGCATCTCGGAGGAAGGCATACGGACGATAGCGTACTTGCCCTCCTTACCCATCAGCTGGCAGGAGTTACCGGCGGAACGGGCGATAGCAGCGCCCTTGCCCGGCTGGAACTCGACGGCGTGGATGAGCGTACCGACGGGGATGTCGGCGAGGGGCAGAGCGTTGCCCGGCTTGATGTCGGCGTCAGAACCGGACATGATGGTCTGACCGACCTCGAGGCCCTTGGGAGCCAGGATGTAACGCTTCTCACCGTCAGCGTAGTGCAGCAGAGCGATGCGAGCGGAACGGTTCGGATCGTACTCGATCGTGGCAACCTTGGCGGGCACGCCGTCCTTGTTGCGCTTGAAGTCGATCACGCGGTAACGACGCTTCACGCCGCCGCCCTGGTGGCGGGTGGTGATGCGGCCGTTGTTGTTACGACCGGCCTTCTTGGGCAGGGGCTCGAGAAGAGACTTCTCGGGCTTGGTGCAGGTGATCTCGGAGAAATCGGAGATCGTCTGCCAACGCCTACCAGCGGAGGTCGGCTTAAGGTGCTTTACAGCCATTACAATCCCTTTCAATAGGAATCCGTTAGCCATCGCAGACAGGGATTCGAGGTTCTGCCTCGGGTGCGATGACACCGGACGTATACACGGTTCCGGGCGTGTCCATTTTATACGCCCGAAACCTTGAGCTCTCGCCTCCCCTATTTGGGAGGCATGAGCTCACTCAACAGCAGCGAGTCTTAGGCCTGGTTGCCAAAGACCTCGATGGTGTCGCCCTCGGCCAGCGTGACGATGGCCTTCTTCCAAGAACGGGTCTTGCCGGCGACATAGCGCACGCGCTTGGTCTTGGGCTTGACCGTCAGGGTGTTCACGCGAACGACCTTGACGCCGAAGATCTCCTCGACAGCGTCCTTGATCTGATACTTGTTAGCATCTTTGGCGACCTCGAACGTGTACTTGTTCTGCTCCATGCCGGAGAAGGAACGCTCGGACACGATCGGACGGATGATGATCTCGTGGGCGGTCATTTATGCAAGCACCTCCCCGAAGTGAGCGGCGATGTCGGCGGGCATCAGCACAGCGTTGTTGTTGACGAGATCGTAGGTGTTGGCCTCGTCGGCAGTGATGATGAACGTCTTGGGAATGTTGCGGAACGACAGGTAGGCGTTGACGTCCTCATCGCGAACGATGATGGTCAGGCGCTTGCCCTCAAGGCCGAGAGCCTTGAGCATGGCAACGGCAGCCTTGGTGGAAGGCTTCTCGAAGCCGTAGTCGTCGACGAGCACGAGCTCGCCATCGGCCAGCTTGGCGGACAGCGCGGAGCGCATAGCCAGCTTGACCTCCTTGTTGTTCATACGCTTAGCGTAGGAACGGGGCTTGGGGGCGAAGACAACGCCACCGTGACGCCACTGGGCAGCACGGATGGAACCCTGGCGGGCACGGCCGGTGCCCTTCTGACGCCAAGGCTTCTTGCCGCCACCGGAAACCTCAGAGCGGCCCTTAGCGGACTGGGTGCCCTGACGCCAAGAGGCCATCTGGCACTTGACGATGTGGTGCATAACGTGGATGTTCGGCTCGATGCCGTACACCTCAGCGGCGAGCTCGGCCTCGGCGACCTTCTTGCCCTCGCTGTTCTTTACTTCAAACTTTGCCATTTAAGTGTTCTCCTTGGTATGACGCTGGGCTAAATGGGCTGGGCCCTTAGGCCATACGGATGGCGACGAGACCATTCTTGGCACCCGGGACAGCGCCCTTGACCAAGATGAGGTTCTGCTCGGCATCGATGCGGACAACGGAAAGGTTCTTGACGGTAACGCGCTCGTTACCCATGTGACCGGCCATCTTGACGCCCTTGAGGACGCGCGCAGGATAGGCGCACTGACCGATAGAACCGGGGTGACGCTGGAAGTGAGAACCATGCGTCATAGGACCGCGGCGCTGACCCCAGCGCTTGATGCGACCCTGGAAGCCCTTACCCTTGGAGGTACCGATGACGTCGACCTTCTCGACATCAGCGAAATCAGCGACGGTGACGACCTCGCCGACCTTGTGCTCCTCGCCGTTCTCGACGCGGACCTCACGAAGGAAGCGGACAGGCTCGACGCCGGCCTTGGCGAAGTGACCAGCCATGGGCTTGTTCACGTTCTTGGCCTTGATGTCGCCGAAACCGATCTGGACGGCGTCATAGCCGTCGGTTGCCTGAGTTTTAACCTGCGAGACAGCGCAGGGGCCAGCCTGGATGACCGTGACGGGAACGACGTTGTCGTCCTCGTCCCAAACCTGGGTCATGCCAATCTTGCGGCCGAGAATCATGCTGATCAAGATATGATCCCAACTCTCGCGTGGTCTTGGGACAATGCGTACACCACCGAGCGTGCGCCCCTAGAGGACCACTACTTACACGACGTGCTCCCCAACCTTGTATTGCGTCCGGACTACCTGACAACCCTATTAAGCAGGCATTTTGTCCAGCCAGAATACTCCCCTGGTTACACACAGCTGTTTAGTATACACGGCTGCGGGCGTATCCATCGAGATTCATATTTCACTCACATTGTTTACGCAGGTAAAGTGCGCGGAGTCGCCTGGGGCCGGCAGAGCGGCGGCGAAATATATTAAGGTTGCTGCTCTGCCGGGCTTGGGAGACGACACGTTGACGCCTGCTTAACTCTGCTCGCTCAGGCTAAAGACTTTGTTGGGGATCCACTA
Organism: uncultured bacterium; assembly: GCA_905215445.1. Lineage (GTDB taxonomy): Bacteria > Actinomycetota > Coriobacteriia > Coriobacteriales > Coriobacteriaceae > Collinsella. The sequence continues at coordinate 23,182 of CAJMPZ010000027.1, forward strand.
TTTGTTGGAGGGTGAATTTGCTTTGAAGCGGTTTGCCTTCCGCCTGTGGCTTTTTTGAATTGGCGGCTGACGCTGCCGCGACTTATTGCCAAGAGGACTTCAACACCATCGGCGCTCATGAGACGAGCGGGACACGGCGACCTCCTCAAGGCAGAAGAGGAAGGCCCGCGCTCCAGCTCCATTATCGCGGCATCCCGTTTCGGGGCGAAGAACTAGAGCACCGAGAACCGGATGAAATTGTACGTGCAGATCACGATGATGAGCACGAGGGCGAACACGTAGAGCTTATCGACCGCCGCCGAGTCCATCCGGCGCAGCAGGCGGCGCCCCACGACCGACCCAAGCACCGCCATCGCCGCCATGCCCAGCAGGACCACGGGGAGGAACGCGGGCACGCTGCCCGTGGCCAGCGTGTAGATGAGGCTCGCCGTCTGCGAGAACGCGATGATGAACAGCGACGCCTGCGCGGCGGGCTTGCTCTCCATGGCGAAGAAGAAGACGAGGATGGCCAGGTTGAAGGGGCCGCCGCCGATGCCGAGGAAGGACCAGCACGCCCCGGCGCAGAACCCTATGAGCGCCTGCGCCCACGCATTCTCGAGCTTGAGGCCCTTGATGCGCGCCTTGTTGAGCGTGTAGGCCAGCACGAGGACGGCGAGCACGATGAGCACGGCGGCCTGGACCGCGCCGACGAGCTCGGCGTCGGGGAACACGGACCCCAGCCGGTTGAACAACATCTTGCCGATCACGCCGCCCACCGCGGAGCTGACGGCGATGGGCGACATCGCCCGCGCGTCGATATCAGACTGCCCGCTCGCCGCGTTCTGCGCGAGCGTGGAGAGCGACATGATGAGCACCGACATGCTCGAGAGGAAGCTCACCGTGCTCACGCTCATGACGTTCATCGCGTCGACCACGGGCTTGATGATCACGCCGCCGCCGATGCCACAGAGCGGCCCCAGAAGCGACGCCAGGAAGCATACCGCGAAGACCAAGATGTATTGAGGACCCATCCGAACAAGCTCCTATCGATCGAGCAACACCCTATGCAACGAATTGCAAGCGTTCGTATCATTCAAAACCGCAGCGTATGGTTGTGGACTTTTACATATCTCGAACGCTGCTGCGCGATATGTCCCTATTTACGCCGCTCATGCGGAGCACCGTTGCGCCAAGGGCTAGGCGTCCCCGCCAATCTGCCTGCCGAGTCCATCAATGGCCCGCGCACCGTCTCGACACGCCGCTAGTAGTTAGCGAAGTAATCCTGGTTGAAGATGCACGCGTAGACGACGTCGAGCAGCAGCGCGGTGGAAACGCTCATGGCGAAGTGCCCGATGTTGTCCTCGCGGTGCATCCGGACAGGAAGTTGATGGTCGCCACGTCGGCGACACCCACGGCGTCCATCACGGGCTTAATGATGATGCCCCGCCGACACCGCAGATGGCACTGATGGTAGAGGCGAAAAACGCAATGGCGAATACGATTGCTAGCATATGAAGCGCCTAGACTCTTCCCTACTTGTCAGGCATGGCTGCTGCGAGCGTCCGCTCAGCGCGCTCGCAATAGGACGCGGCGCGCCCCTCGTCACCCTTGTTCTCGTACTGAACCGAGAGCATCTGGCAGAGCAGGGCCTCTTCCATGCCAGCCGCCTCCGACAACGCGCGCTCCATCTCGTCGATATAGGCATACGAGCCCTTGAGGAAGACGTCATAGGTGCGACGGTCGGCACGCGCAGCCTCGCGATCACCGTGCTCCTCGAGGTAGGAGAGCACCTCGCGTGCGTGGGGCTCATCCCCGATCTCCACGTAGAAGGAGAACGCCTTTGCCGCCAGCGCGAGTGTCTGCTCCTCGCTCATCTTGAGCGAACCCATCTCGCGGATGATGCGCTCGGATGCCTCGACGTCATCCATGGCAAGAGCTGCGTTCAAGCGCATGAAAAGCACGTTGTACTTGGGGTACAGCACGCTAGTGAGCGGGCGGTTCAGGACCTTGAGGTAGTTGTTGAGGTCGCCCTCGCGCAGGTACGCCTCGAGCTTGGCGAAGGTTGTGCGCTTTTGGACCTCCATGTAAATGGTGAACCCGACCGCAACCACTACGACCACAATGCCGATCGTCTTCATATCCATGGATAGGCCTTTCTCTTAACGTTGGAGGCGCGAGGGCCGGGGGCGCTCAAGCATAACGGCGGGCGCACGTCCCGCCACCAACTCGCCGTCACGAACATATCCCTCTTCGCGACCAGCGAGCTCCTCAATCAGGCAGGCACGGAGCACGGCGATGCGCGCGGCGCGCTCCGGAGCGTCGATGAGGTCGTGCTCCTCACGCGGATCGGCGTCCAGGTCGAAATACTGCTCCATCCCGGTCCGTGTGAACCAGATGTACTTGTCATGCGGGGTCACGATCCACTGGTTGGACTGCTCGCGGCTGCCGCTGTGCTCGCCGTGCAGGTATGCACGGTTCAGCGGCGCGGCGCCGGTAAGCTCGCCCATGAGCGAGGCGCCCTCCACGCCCTCGGGCACGGGCAGGTCGCACGCCTCGAGGATGGTGGGCATAAGGTCCATGAGTTCCACCGTGCTCTCGCTCACGCCGCGAACGCGCTCGCCGCCCGGCACATCGACGTTTTTGCCCACGTGCACGATGAAGGGGATGCGCGCGGAGCCCTCGTAGGGCAACACCTTGCGAAAGAGACTGTGGTCAAAGAGCATCTCGCCGTGGTCGGAGCAGAACACGATCACGGTGTCGTGGTAGGTCTCGTCGTTCTCGAGCGCCGTGATGAGCCGGCCGATCTGGTGGTCCATATGTGTGATGCAGGCATAATAGCCCGCCATGGCCTCGCGGCGCAGCTCGGCGTCGCGGCAGCCGTGCACGCTGTCCAAGATCATGCCATCGCGCTCGGTGGCATCGGCGTCATCCCAATCGCCAGCGGCAGGCGCGCGCAGCTCCATGTCGCGGTACAGATCGAAGTAGGTCTGCGGCGCGTCGAAGGGCGGGTGGGGCCGCACGAAGCTCGTCATGAGGAAGAACGGGCGCGTGCGATCGCGGGTCTCCAAAAAGCGGATGGACTCGTCCACCACCCAGTTGGTGGGGTGCAGGCGCTCCTCGTAGGCCCAGGGATGGGTGATCCAGGAGTTGTTCTCAACGCCCGAACCGTTCACGTCGGCGAATTCGCCCAGTTCATTTTTGAGGAAGCGCATGTAGTCGTCGGAGACGTTCTGGTGCATCCAGTACGGCAGGTTCGCCTTGCGGTAGTGGCCGATGTAGCCGTCATGCAGGCGCATGTGCTCGAAGCCGCAGCCCAAACGCGGCGGATGCACGTGCATCTTGCCTACCACGGCGGTCTGGTAGCCGCCGTCGCGCATCTCCTGCGCGAGCATATGGTCGTACTCCCACGCGATACCGTCCTGGTAACCCACGCGGCCCGTGCCCGCGGGCGTCTTGCCGCAAAAGAGGGCGGCGCGCGCCGGGATGCAACTCGGGCAGGCGGAGTAGGCGTTCTCGAACAGCATGCCGTCGGCGGCGAGCGTGTCCAAGTAGGGCGTCTGCACGTCCGGATGGCCGTCGATACCCAGGCAGTCGCCGCGCATCTGGTCGCACATGATAAGGAGAACGTTGGGTTGCTGGGGCATAGGGAACTCCAAACTCACGGGAACGGGATGAAGATTGAGTGGTCAAGGCGGGAGGGGCGCAGAGCCCCACACAACTACGACGAGGCAAAACCCGGGCAGGATCAGCGCCGCGTGAACATGCGAGCCACGCGCTGCAGGCCGGGATAGGCGTACTCCAAAAACTCACGCAGCCCGCAGTAGCCCGCATCGTAATAGGCGATGTTCAGGCGCTTGCAGTTGCGATGGCAAATGCCCTCAAAGGGGCAATCGGCGCACCGCGCGCAATCGCGACGCGGCTCGTTCAAAAACATGCGCATGGTCTCACAGGTCGCCATTGCCTCAGGGGAATCGACGCGAATATCGCCCACGCGGTACTCATCCAGCGCATAGAAGTCGCACGGATACACCGAACCGTCGCTTTCCACCACGAACTGCGGAGCGCAGCGGCCGAGCATACCGCACTGCGACGGAAACTGCCCGAGCGCCATCTGCATGACGTTCTCGAACAGCCAGATGCTCACATAGCGCCCAGCACCGAGCTCGCGCCACCACAAGTCGAACAAGCGGCGGTAGAACGAGGAGAAGGCACGCGGGTCGAGCGAGAACGTGTCCCGCTCATCGTCGAGGCCCGGCAGGCACGGGATGAACTGGATATGGGTGATCTTCTCCTGCTTGATGAAGGAGAAGACGCGCTGTGGATGCGCCGCCATCTGCGAGGTGAGGACCGAGAGTATGTTGACGTCCACGCCGCGCTCGCGCAGCAGGCGAACGCCGCTCATGACGCGCGCGTACGTAGCGGCACCGTGCGCATCGGGACGCATCGAATCGTGCAGGTCGCGATAAGCGTCAACCGAGACTCCGATGAGGAACCCGTGCTCGCGGAAGAACTCGGCCCATTCCTCTTCGATCAGGTAGCCGTTGGTCTGCAACGCCCAGCTCACCCGCTGGTTCTCACGGCGCTCCTCCACCCGCGCGACGAACGAATGGAAGAAGTCAAGGCCGGCCAGGGTGGGCTCGCCGCCCTGGAAGGCGAAAGAAATGTGCGCATCACTCGCCACGGCGAGTGCACGGTCGATGATGGCACTTGCCACGTCTTCGCCCATGACGCGGGCGCTCCGCTCCTCGCGATGAGCAGCGACATCGCAGTAAAAGCAGTACCTGCACCGCATGTTGCAAGCACTCGATGCCGGTTTTATCAAAAAGCCAATATGCTTCGCGCACATGGCACATACCCCCCTTCGCACAGGCTAGCCCTCACTCATCGGGCCGGAAACCACTTCCTTACCCGAGGCGGCGCATCCGGCCCGCACAATCACCGCATGAATCTTAGGCCAAGCCCAGGCGCTCCTTTTGCTCGGCCGGGGACTCATGCTCCTCCAGGCCGCGCAGCAGCAGGTCAATCATGCGCTGTTCGGCGTGGTCGTCCTTGCCGGCGAGATTATTAACCTGGCCGTAGTCACTCTCAAGGTCGAACAGCATCGTCTGCTCGACCTCGGCGAGCGGCGTGGCTCCCTCGATCTGGGCCGGCTTCTTACAGGGGATCTTGAACAGCGGGTACTTGGTGCGTTTGAAGTAGCGGCCACACTCAATCTCCTCCGGGCAGTCCGAACCCATCTTTTTGCGGATGGTGTGCGGCAGTGCGGTGTACTCGAAGCACGGCTGGTTGCCGGCGACCGGCGCGCGGAAGTAGGTGTAGCGGCCGTCGGTGACGTTGACGGTCATGGCGTGCACGCCGTACAGGGCGTAGCCACGCGTGGGCGCGTCAGCATCCGTCATGAGCGGCACGAGGGAGGTGCCGCACACATCTGCGGGAATCTCGCAGCCGTGGGCTTCAAGCACCGTGGGCATGATGTCGATTGCCTGAGTGAGCTGGCGGGCATGCTCGCCGGCGCGGGCGTTACCCGGGAAGTGCACAATGAACGGCAGATGCGCGAGCTCGTTATACAGGTGCATGTAGTTTTTGCCCATGTAGTCGCGCTCGCCCAGGAAATAGCCGTGGTCGGTGGTGACCATGACCATGGTATCGTCCAGCATCCCGCGCTCCTCGAGCTTGTCGATGAGCCTACCAAACCAGCGGTCGGTCATGGTGACGAGGGCCTTGTAGCGGCGCTGCAGGTAGTCCTCCGCGCCCTTGTTGACGTCGGTGGCGGAGACGCGCTTGTACTCAGGAATCTCGAAGTAGTCGCGGTCGAGCTCGCCAGTGCCGCCGTACATCTCCATGTACTTGTCGGGCACATCGAAGGGCTCGTGCGGGTCGAAGGTCTCAACCATGAGGAAG
>CAJMPZ010000028.1 GCA_905215445.1 uncultured bacterium
GAAAACCCGCCAGAGCGAGCAAGGTGCCTTGAAACGAGGCGGCATTGATCTTTTGGTCATGCCGCCGAAGTTGAAAGGCAGTTTGCCGCCCTGGCGGGTTTGCAGCGTCGAGCAGTTACGGCGTTTGGTAAAACGCCGTAACTCAACTAGAAGCGGTTGCCGCGGAAGCCGCCACCGTTGCGGCCGCCACGGTCGCCACCGCGACCGCCGCGGTCGTTACCACGGTTGCCGCCGAAGCCACCACGGTTGCCACCGCGATCGCCATAGCCACCACGGTTGCCACCAAAGCCGCCGCGACCGCCACGGTCGCCGCCACGGTCGCCAAAGCCGCCACGGCCACCGCGATCGCCACCGCGACCGCCACGGTCGCCGCCACGGCCACCGCGATCGCCAAAGCCGCCGCGACCGCCACGGTCGCCGCCACGGCCACCGCGCTCGTCACGGCCGCCGCGAGGACCGCGGTCCTCGTCCAGGCCCATGGCGACGAGCGGAGCGATAACCTTATCGAGAGCGGCCATCAGCTCGGTAGCCTCCTCGTAAGAAAGCTCGGGCAGGAGCTTCTCCTTCTTGTTGGCAAGCTCGACCAGGCCCTCAGCGGCATCCTCGGCAGCGAAGACAACGATCTTGCGCATATCGCCCTCGGCGTCGTCGATGCGGCCGACCAGATCGGCAGCCTCGGCCTCGGCCATCAGGCCATCGAGCTCACGAAGGCGCATGCCCAGCAGGTCGGACATTTCCTTCTGCTCCATCTTGGGCTTGAGGTCAAGAAGCTTGATGGCGCGCTCGATGTTCGCCATGCGCTCGGCCTTGGCCTCCTCCTCCTTGGAAATAGCAAAGCGACGGCTGCGCAGCAGGCGGGCGGCCTTCTGCATCTTGTCCATCAGCTCTTCGTCATCGTAATCAGCGGCGGCCTCGACAACCTCGGCCTCCTCGGCGGAAACCTCGTCAGCAGCCTCAACCTCGGCAGCTTCGGTCTCCACAGTCTCGACTGCCTCAACCTCGGCAGCCATGGTCTCGTTCTCGGTCTCGTTCATGATCTCTTCGTTCTCAGACATGAGACTCCTTCTTGGCCCTCTCGGGCATCATCGCCCCATTCGCGGGGCCCGTCGCGCACTCTTTGCGCTTTATACATTCATGCCTCTCGGCAAAACGTCCATTAGTTTATGGTGTCGCCATCCAATCTAGCTGCAGAATCTATGTGCACACATTAATGCGACATGTGCGACTCGCGGCGAGCGTACACCAGCGACACCGCGAACCCGACAACGGCAATCACGGCCGCCACGCGCACGGCGGCTGCAAATCCTATCGCCTGGGCAACGTCCGACGCAACGCCCGCGGCGCCAGCAGCCACCGCAGAACTCGAAAGCAGGCCGATAAACAGCGACGGACCAAACGACGCGGCAATCATGTTCCACGTGTTAAGCAATGCCGTTCCGTGAGGATGCTCAGCGGCGGGAAGCGTCTCCAAACCGGCGGTCTGCGAGGGGCTCAGTACCAAACCGACGCCGGCATACACCACAACGGTCAGCAGCACGACAACGCCGATGTTCATGCTTGCCGCGGTCATCGAGATTGCCGTCTGCCCCACAGCGATCAGGGCAAAGCCGACCGGCAGCAGCGGCCACGCACCACGGGCATCCATCACGCGTCCGCCCACAATCGAGGTCACGGCGTTGCAGGCGATCGCCGGCAAAATGAGCAAACCCGCGACAAGTGCGGTCATGCCGTATGCGCCCTCAAAATAGAGCGGCAACAAAACGCTCATCGAGAACGTCGTCATCATCGACACCACCACAAGCAGGCATGCAGGCCAAAAACGAACGCTCGCCATGGGACGCACGTTAAGCACCGGATGCTTGAGCTTGAGCTGACGAACCGCAAACAGGCCGAGCACCACAACAGCGGCGAAAAGCGTCGCGATACCGGCCATCACATTGGTCGAGAACTCGCCTACGGAATACACGAACGCCGTAATGCCGGCAGCGAGCAAAACAACCGACAGAATATCAAGCGTGGTGTTCGAGCGCTCTCCGACATTCCGAACGAGCTTTGCTGCCGCCGCGGCGACCACGACACCGCCCACCAGCGGCACTACGAACACCGCCCTCCAGCCAAACAACGTGCACATAAGACCACTAATCACGGGCCCAAACGCCGGCCCTAGCGTAATGCAGGCACCGCCCAGGCTCAGATACAGACCGAGCTTCTCGCGCGGAGCACAAGATAGCACCACATTCATCATGAGCGGAAACAAGATGCCCGATCCCGCAGCCTGCAAAATACGACTTGGCAGCAAAACGGTAAACGACGGGGCGACCAGGCACAGAACTTCTCCGGCGACCATGCATCCGCATGCGAAAAACAGCAGCTTGCGCGTCGAGAAACGACCGGACAGAAAGGCCATGATGGCCGTAAAGATCGACGTCACGATCATGTATCCCGAAACTAGCCACTGCGCCGTGGTGGCACTCACCGAAAAGGCCGCCATGATATCGTGCAGTGCCACGTTAATGATGTTCTCGTTAAACGCGGCGACAAAGGCTGCAATATACATTACGACGAGAAACGCCGAAGTGGCCGATGGCGTTGCTTGAACTTGTTGCTGAGATTTGCTCCCCATGCATTTCCTTCCTCTTGGAACGACAGTCGCATCGCCCCAGAGGAACAGTCCAGGGCGAGCATGAGCCCTAGACTTACGTCAGACGCCGCACGCGACGGATCCGACAACATGGTCCAACGTTGAAAGATTGTAACGCTGACGCGCAGCTTTCCTTCCGCGCTATTATTAAAAGTCCACGAAAGCACGAGACATGAGGAGCCCGCCATGATTAAGCCCATCATGAAATCCGAGTTCTTTTTGCGCCTGCCTTCCGAAGACGCGGGACCCGACGATGCCGCGACCGGGCAGGACCTCCTGGATACGCTCCATGAGCATGAGCACGAGTGCGTGGGCCTTGCCGCCAACATGATTGGCGTGCGCAAACGCATCATCTGCGTAAAGGACGGCAACAGGGCGCTGCTGATGTACAACCCTCAAATTCTTGAGCAGGTCAATTCCTATCAGACGAGCGAAGGATGTCTCTCGCTTTCCGGCGAGCGCCCCTGTACTCGCTATCGCCGCATTAAGGTTGAGTATTTGGACGAGAATTTCGTCCACCGCATCAAAAACTTCTCGGGCTACACCGCCGAGATCATCCAACACGAAATCGACCACTGTTGCGGAATCGTTATTTAGTTCCGCCGATTCAAGAAAGCTCCCTGCAGCAAAACAACTGCAGGGAGCTTTTCATAGTGCGGAACTTCTATCCCACTAGCTCTGGCGGTAATGATCGAAGAAGTCGGCGAGATCTTCGAGGGACTCTTTGAGCACTTCCATGCGCGGCAGGTACACGATACGGAAGTGGTCGGGCTCAGCCCAGTTGAAGCCGCCGCCGCGCGTGATCAGAATCTTCTTCTCGTGCAGCAGGTCAAGGGCGAACTGCTCGTCATCGGTAATGTTGAACTTCTTCACATCCATCTTGGGGAAGATGTAGAACGCCGCACGCGGCTTAACCACCGAGATGCCGTCAATCTTGTTGAGCGCCTCATACACAAAGTTGCGCTGCTCGTAGACACGGCCGCCGGGGCGGATGTAGTCGTTGACGGACTGATGGCCACCGAGCGCCGTCTGAACGATCGACTGAGCCGGCACGTTGGAGCACAGGCGCATGTTGGAGAGCATGTTGATGCCCATGATGAAGTCGCTCATGCAGCGCTGGTTGCCCGAAAGCACCATCCAGCCAATACGATAGCCCGCGATCATGTGCGACTTGGACAGACCGCTAAAGGTGACGCAGGGCAGATCGGGAGCGAGCGAGGCAATCGAGACGTGCTCGTAGCCGTCCATGCACAGGCGGTCGTAGATCTCATCAGCAAAGATCATCAGCTGATGCCTGCGTGCAACCTCGACGATGCCCTCGAGCACCTCGCGCGGATAGACGGAACCCGTGGGGTTGTTGGGGTTGATGATAACGAGGGCTTTGGTCGCGCTCGTGATCTTGGACTCCATATCCTCCAGGTCGGGATACCAATCCGCCTGCTCATCGCACAGATAGTGCACGGGATGACCGCCGGCAAGGGTTGCGCACGCCGTCCAGAGCGGATAGTCGGGGCTGGGGATCAGAATCTCGTCGCCATTGTCGAGCAGCGCGTTCATCGAAAGCTGAATGAGCTCGGACACGCCGTTGCCCGTGTAGATATGCTCCATCTGAACGTTGGGCAAGCCCTTGATCTGCGAATACTGCATGATCGCCTTGCGCGCGGAGAACAGGCCACGCGAGTTGGAATAGCCTTCGCAGTCGGGCAGCTGCTGGCGCATGTCCTTGATGACCTCGTCGGGCGTGCGGAAACCGAAGGGCGCCGGGTTGCCGATATTGAGCTTGAGGATGCGCTCGCCCTCGTCCTCCATACGGGCGGCCTCGTCGACGACGGGACCGCGCACGTCATACAGGACGTTATCGAGCTTGGTGGATTTAGAAAAAGTACGCATGGTGGTGCTCCTTGCAATTTGAGCTGAGGGATGGGGTTCGGGCTTGGAATCGTTGCGGGGTGATGATGCCTCGCCTTGATCGGCGTCGCCGGCAAGCAGCCAGGTAACATCGACCTCCAAAATACGGGCGAGCAGCTCAGCCACATCGCGCCGCGGAATCGTCTTGCCGCTCACATATTGGCTCATCTGACTCTTGCCGAGTTTTTTGCCGAGCATCTCCGATGCGCGGATCACGTCCGACTGGCGAACGTCGCAATCGGACATAGCCTGTCGCAGACGATCGCTAAACGTCTCTTGGGCCACTAGAACCTCCTTGCTGGCAAAGTTCAATTTATACAACACGAATTGAACCTGAGTTCAATTTAGGCAGCAGTATAGCGCCGTGCTATTTCGAAAAGTTCAATTTCAAAAATAAAATGAGCAAGACCTCGAGATTTATCCCAAGGCGATAACGACGTGCACGCATTTAGAGGTATTCGAGGAAACGAGCGGCGGCAAGCGAAACATCGGCCGTTCGATATATGGCGTTGATCTGCCGATGGGGATGCCCTTCGAGCGGACGCACAGCAACATCGAACTGGCAGCGACGCAAGATGAGCGCGGGAAGAATGCTCACGCCCAGGCCATCCTCGACCATAGCCATAATCGCATAGTCATCCCAAGTCGACAGTTTTGAGCGCACCGCCAGCCCCGCCCGACGGAATAGCGGCGTAATCTCGTCATCAGTGCCGCGTTCTAGCAGAATAAACTGCTCGTTGGCTAAATCGGCAAGAGAAACGACCTCCGCCGTGGCAAGCGAGGAGTCCGCTGGCACCACGGCCATCAACTCGTCTTGCACCAACGGTCGCGACGCCATGCCGGCGCCGCGTGGCTCACGCGGGATAAAGCCCAGGTCGCAGCGCCCCTCCGCCACCCATTGTTCAATCTCTGAGTAATCGCCCATCAGCAACTCATAATCGACGTCCGGGTGATCGGCGCGAAAACGCGCAATGACCGGTGGCAGCACGTGGGTCGCCACACTCGAAAACGTACCAATGCAGATCTTGCCGCGCATGAGCCCACGCATCTCGTCCACGTGTCGCTGCAGGCGGCCAAACTCCTCGCAGAGCGCCTCAACCGCCGGCATGATCTGCCGCCCATCGGCAGAAAGCACCACACCCTCGCGGCTGCGGTCGAGCACCTTAAAACCCCAATCGGTCTCAAGGTCGCCCACCATGCGGCTCACGCCCGACTGCGAATAGCTCAGCCGCTCGGCGGCGCGCGTAAAACTGCCGGCACGCACCGTCTCGAGCAGCACCTGCATCTTTTGAATATTCGTTTCCACGGCACCCCTCCACCTTTACATGAGTTTTTGTCATGTTATCCATGCATTATATTCGCTTTTCTTCTAAAGCCAGTTCACCCATAGTGAACATGCTCGGATATAGAGGGGATGTCAGCACATGAACAACGGATTGTTTACGTACTTAGCAGCATTGCTATTGTTTGGCTCCAACGGCATCATCGCCGCTGCCATCGCGCTGCCGAGCTCCGATATCGTACTGTTGCGCACGTTTTTGGGCGCTCTCACCCTTGCCGCCATCCTCTTCATAACCAAGCGCCATAACCTGCAGGCTCCGTCTCGCCCCCGCGAGGCCGCAGCGCTCATCGTCTCGGGCGCCGCGCTGGGCGCCAGCTGGATTTTCCTGTTCCGCGCCTATCAGACGATCGGCGTTGGTATCTCCTCGCTGTTGTATTACTGTGGCCCCATCATCGTTATGGCCCTCTCCCCGCTCATTTTTGGCGAAAAGCTGACCGGCAGCAAAATCGCCGGCTTTATCGCCGTCGCCTGCGGTGCTTTTCTCATTGCGGCACAAGGTCTAGGCGGCAATATGCCCATTGCGGGTATTGTCTGCGGCATCGTCTCGGCCTTCTGCTACGCATTGATGGTCATCGCTAGCAAGGGTGCGCCACACATCGAAGGCCTCGAGAACTCCACGCTCCAGGTGAGCGCCGCCTTTGTGACCGCGCTGGCCCTCACACTTATCACGCAGGGCGCTCCCTCATTCCTGTCCGCCGGCGTCGCCGCCAGTATTGATTGGCGCGCCGTCGCTATGCTCGGCGTCGTCAACACCGGCATTGGTTGCCTGCTCTACTTTAGCGCCGTCGCCAAGCTGCCCGTCCAGACCGTCGCCGTCGTCGGCTACCTCGAGCCGCTTTCGGCGGTCGTGTTCTCGGCCGCCCTTTTGGGTGAAGCCATAACACCGGTCCGCCTGATGGGCGCCGCGCTTATCATCGGCGGCGCGCTCTTTTGCGAACTCGCCGGCAAACGCGCAAACGCCAAGGCTGGCATCGCCCAGATAGCACGTGCTTAAAAGCCCCTGCTTTGAAATGCTACCTGCGTAGATAAATAATCCCCAGCTGAGGATTATTGTCTAAAATAACCCGATGTGCCAAACTGCTCTTGTATGTATAAAGACGGCATAAAGTTTTTTGTCCTAGACAGATAACCGGATGTCTAAGGGAGTCCTCGTGGCACACAACAAACTGGAGGCAAACCTCCAAGACCAGCGCGGGCAAGGCGGGCACGGAGCCATCCCCCTCTCCGCTGGCATGCTGCTCGTAACGCTCGGCGTCGTCTATGGCGACATCGGCACGAGCCCTATGTACACCATGAAATCAATCGTCGCCAACAACGGCGGCATCGGTACCGTCAGCGAGGACATGATCCTGGGCGCGCTTTCGCTCGTCATCTGGACCATGACGCTCGTGACCACGGTCAAGTACGTGGTAATCGCCATGAAGGCCGACAACCACAACGAAGGCGGCATCTTCGCCCTGTTCAGCCTCGTACGCAAGGTGGCACCATGGCTGATTCTGCCCGCCATGATCGGCGGCGCGGCGCTGCTCGCCGACGGCATCCTCACCCCCGCCGTCACGGTCACCACAGCCATCGAGGGTCTACGCACCATCGAATGGGGCCATGCGCTGCTGGGCGACGGCCAGACCAACGTCATCATCATCACCATCATCATTATCTGCGGCCTATTTGCCATGCAGCGCGCCGGCACCTCGTCAATCGGCAAGCTCTTCGGCCCGCTCATGACGCTGTGGTTCCTGTTCCTGGCAGGCGCCGGTCTGTTCAACATGCTCGGCAACCTGTCCATCTTGCGCGCGCTCAACCCCATCCGCGGCATTATGTTCCTGTTCTCGCCCATCAACCATTCGGGCATTATGGTGCTCGGCTTTGTCTTCCTGTCGACAACCGGTGCCGAGGCACTCTACTCGGACATGGGCCACGTGGGCAAGGCAAACATCTATGCATCCTGGCCGTTTGTTAAGGCGGCCCTTATCCTCAACTATCTGGGTCAGGGAGCTTGGCTGCTCGCCAATAACTCCAACCCCCAGATGCTTGCGATGGATATCGTCAACCCGTTCTATATGATGCTCCCCGAGCCCCTGCGCCCCTTTGCCATCGTGCTTTCGGCCGTAGCGGCCATCATCGCCTCGCAGGCGCTCATCACCGGCTCGTTCTCGCTGGTATCCGAGGCAACCCGTCTCAATCTCATGCCGCACCTGCGCATCCACTACCCCAGCGACACCAAGGGCCAGCTCTATATTCCGCTCGTCAACAACATCATGTGGATCGGCTGCATCTTCATCGTGCTGCTGTTCCAGAACTCCGAGCGCATGGAGAGCGCCTACGGACTCGCCATTACCGTGACCATGCTCATGACCACAACGCTTTTGACGAGCTACATCGCCGGCATCCTCAAGCACAAGCTGGGTGCCTGCGTCTTCGCCCTGCTTTTTGGTGCCATTGAGCTGTGCTTCTTCGCCTCGTGCCTCACCATGTTCTTTGACGGCGGCTATGTGATGATCTTCTTGGCCTCGCTGCTGTTTGGCCTTATGTACGTGTGGCGCCGCGGCACCGCCATCGAGCGCACGCAGACGATCCTGCTGCCCGTCTCCAAGTACATCGATCAGCTCAACCGCCTGCGCAACGACGAGACCTACCCCGTGCTCGCCGACAATCTGGTGTTCCTTACCAACAGCCCCGACCCGCTCACGCTCGACCGAGACGTGCTCTATTCCATCCTGGACAAGCATCCCAAGCGCGCCAAGGCATACTGGTTCATCAACGTGCACGTTACCGACGAGCCCTATACGCACGAGTATTCCGTCGAGACCTTTGGCACAGACTTCCTATTCCGCGTGCGCTTGGACCTGGGCTTTAAGGTCAACCAGCGCGTTAATGCCTACCTGCGCCAAATCGTTGGCGACTTGATGGCATCGGGTGAGCTGCCGCCGCAGCATCACACCTACTCCATCTACGAGACGCGCGGCAACGTGGGCGACTTCCGTTTTTGTATGCTGCGCAAGATGCTCGCCCCCGAAACGGACATCAACCGCAATGACCACCGCGTGATGGCCATCAAGTACGCCGTCCGCCGCGCCTGCGGAAGCCCGGCACGCTGGTACGGTCTCGAGAACTCGGCCATCATCATCGAGTACGTGCCGCTGTTTGCCCGCATGCGCCCGGCCGTTAAGCTCGTGCGCACCCAAGTGCCGCTCGAGGTTCAGATCGAAGAGGCCGAAGAAATGGAAGTCGACATCTTCTCGGACGACCTGGTCAACGGCAACGAAGCCGGTAAGAATATGAACGTCGATCCCACTGAGCTGCTCGAGAGCGTCGCAGATACGCCCGAACAGCAACTCGACGGACTCGAGAGCACCCAGTTCAACGACGCCAACTTCTAACACGCCACCAGCCATTGACGACAACGGCCTCGCATCTCATAAGAGGTGCGAGGCCGTTTTATGTCGCAACGGACCAGTGAGCTACGAACGGCGCGGCTCGGGAACCACGAGCCTATCGGGGCTCGCGCCCTCGGCATCCATCAGGCTCACGTAGCGAATCGACGGATCCCCATACATCGCGTAGTAATAATTGCCCGTGCGCGCGCTAAAGCATCCGGTGTAGATAGTCTTCTCGAACTTGCCATCGCCCATCCTGGACGCTCCCTCGATCATCACCACGCCCTCGAGCGAGCGGAACATGCGAACGACGTTTTCGGTCTCGCTCTCCTTTTGCGGGTAATTGGCATTGAGGTACGCCGCCTTTACAAAACGGCTCGGCGAATAGCAATCGCCCGGAATGCCGCGCATGCCGGCACCGGCTCCATAGGGCTTAAGCTCGGCGCCACGCCATGTCGCCGTCTGCGGAAAATCGCTTGTGGCGGTGATATAGGTGCGCAGGTTTTCCATGTGCCACGGGAAGGTCGGCTGGTTGGCAAGGGTGTCGACCGGATCGTCGTATACATGCAGGCCGTCAGCCATCATCTCGACCACGATGCTACGCTGGCTGTCGCCGATAATCCAATGGAGCAGCGACACGCCCAGCCCCTCTCCTGCAGATTTGGCGACAATCACCGTATCGCGCAGCGCAGCCTCGACCTCGTCGACCGTCGAGAACGTCGCTGCCACCCACAGGGGAAACTCATAGGCCGCGATATTGGTCTTGCCGTCGACAGGGTCCTCGGCATACTCGGCATAACCCGGGAAATTGAGACCCGCCACGGCGAGGCCCGCATCGTTGCCGCAGTCGAAGAACATGGGGTAGTTCTTGTAATCGATGCACATGCCGATCACCGCGTGTGCCGCTGTCGCGTCGTCGATAAACGAATACGGAATGTGAAACCCGCGCGGCATCACGCGAACCTGTTGGCCGTAGTCAAAGCTCCAGTCGAGGTTACGGCCCAGATACATGTGGCCAGAATTATCGGTAAATCGAATGCTCGTGCACATAGCGCCTCCTAGCTTTTCGTTCTTGCTAAACTCATTGTCACCAAACAAAGAGGCGCTAAACAAAAAAAGCCCGGACATGACAACAATGTCACGCCCGGGACAAAGACCGCAAATTCGGTCCCCAATTGAACCACCCTAGACAAGTTTACCTTGGCAGTGATCGATCATATGCTGGATCATCTGCGCTTCGAAGCCTGCGTAGTCGCGGCGGCACTCCTTCATCTTGCCGTCGACGATCTGGTCAAAGGCGACCTTGCACTTGATGTAGCGCGTGGACTTGGTGATCTCGTCGTGCGTCAGGCAGCTCTCCTCCATCTTGCTGGCGCCCAGGCCAAACACCAGACGAGGGTTGTAGAGCACGTGGGGCTCGCCGGCATCGTCCAAGTAGACGCAAACCTTCTTGGTAACGCCAATCTGGTTAGCGGCAAGGCAGCCGGCATCGTCGAGCGACTTGATGGTATCGATCAGGTCCTGAGCAACCGACTCGTCCTCGACGGTCGCAACCTCGCAACGCTGGGACAGGATAGCCTCGTCGTGGCAGAGCTCTTTAATCATACGTTCCTCCATAGGGGTCGTTGTAACCGCTTAAGTATACGGTACCTACACATTTTCATGCGAATAATACCGTCCGTCTGCTACAAAGCGCCGAACTTCAACACGCGAGGAACATCAACCTTTCAAAGGCGATATAGTAGGTGAGTTCGTGTCAATCGGCCTAAACTCGGGGCCGAACAAGGAAAGGGTATGCATGGACGAACTATTTCACGTCAGTGAGCGCAAGTCCACAATCGGGACCGAACTTCGCGCTGGACTGACAACATTCCTGGCGATGGCCTACATCATCGCCGTCAACCCCGCAGTGCTCTCGGGCGCTGGCATCGATGCGGGAGCGCTCGCCTGCGCCACCTGCCTGGGCGCCGGCATCATGACCATCTGCATGGGCATCTTCGCCAACCGCCCGCTCGCCTGCGCGTCGGGCCTGGGCATCAACGCCATGATCGCGGGCATCACCACCACCATGTGCGGCGGTGACTGGCACGTTGCCATGAGCGTTATCTTCCTCGAAGGTATCGTCATCTTGCTGCTCGTCCTTTGCGGCCTGCGCGAGGCCATCATGGATGCCATCCCCGTGGTCCTGCGCCACGCCATCTCGGTGGGTCTGGGCCTGTTTATCGCCATGATCGGCCTGTGCGACGCCGGCATCATCACCGCTGGCGCCGGTACGCTCGTCGGCTTGGGCGACATCACCTCCCCCACCTTTATCGTCGGCATCATCTCCATCGTCGTGACGGTTGCCCTGGCTTCCCGCAACGTGCCGGGCTCGCTGCTCATCGGCATCATCGTTGCCGTTATCGCCGGTATCCCGCTGGGCGTCACCCATGCGCCCGAGGGCCTCATCGCACCGCTCGACTTCTCGACCTTTGGCGCCCCGTTTGCCAGCACCGCCGACGGCAACATGGCCATCGTGAAGGTTCTGACCGACCCGATGCTGCTCGTCGTTGCCTTCTCGCTGCTCATGAGTGACTTCTTCGACACCATGGGCACCGCGATGGCCGTCGCCAAGCAGGGCGAGTTCTTGACCGAGGACGGCAATGTCGAGGACATCCGTCCCATCCTGGTCGTCGACTCCGTGGCCGCTGCTGCCGGTGGCTTTATGGGCGTCTCCTCCATCACTACCTTCGTCGAGTCCACCTCTGGCGCTGCCGACGGTGGCCGCACGGGCCTCACCTCTGTCACCACCGGCGTGCTGTTCATTCTCGCCGCGTTCTTCTCCCCCATCGTCACCATCGTTTCCAGCGCCGCCACCTGCGGTGCTCTGGTCTACGTCGGTTACCTCATGATGAGCGAGGCCTCCGAGATCGACTGGTCCGACGTGTCGCAGGGTTTCCCGGCGTTCATGATTGTCGCCGGCGTGCCCTTCACTTACTCCATCTCTGCCGGCATTGGCCTGGGCTTTATCGCCTACGTGATCGTCGCGCTCTTTAAGGGCGAGGCTTCCAAGATTAAGCCGCTCATGTGGATCGCAGCCCTTGCCTTCCTCGTCTACTTCTTCGTGGCGTAACGACATAGTCTGCTAAAGCAAAACAACAAGGCGCGGAGTCGCATCGAGCGGCTCCGCGCCTTTCTTTTAGCATCTGCCCCCGTGTCAGCGTGCGACAATTGAGGCTGTCAATATCACAACACCGAGAGAAGCCTGCCTTGGAAGCGCATCAGAAGCAGATAACCGTTTATCCAGAGTGTACAGAAGGAGCGCCCGTCATTTACCTCCCCGTGGTTATGGGCGACGGTAATGAAGTCTACGAGCGCTGCCGAGAGCTCGACTGCCCGCCCTTCACGCTTGTCGGCATTGGCAGCCTCAACTGGAATCGCGAGCTGAGCCCCTGGGTATGCGACGGTACCGTGCGCGATGCCGAGCCCTTTGGTGGACAGGCCGCTGGTTTTCTTGACGAGTTGTTGAAGCAGATAATCCCAGAGGCCGAATCATCGCTCCCGCAACCGCCCACCTGGCGCGGCGTTGCCGGCTACTCGTTGGCGGGTCTTTTT
Source organism: uncultured bacterium (assembly GCA_905215445.1). Taxonomy (GTDB): domain Bacteria; phylum Actinomycetota; class Coriobacteriia; order Coriobacteriales; family Coriobacteriaceae; genus Collinsella. Next base: position 12,863 of record CAJMPZ010000028.1, read on the forward strand.
GCACTGTGGGCACTTTGGCAAACAGATGTCTTTGAGCGCGCGGCGAGTGCATCGGGGTCGCTGTGGTTCCCCGGCTTTATCGACTACGCGCGCGAGCGCACGATGACAGCTACGCCCGACGCCGTCTATCTGTCACTCGGCAAAAAGGAAACCAAGACGCCCAACCGCATGATGCGGCACGTACTCGACGATACGCGCGCGATGGAAGAGCTGTTTATCGAGCGTGACATTCCAACAACGCTGGAGCTCAACCCCGGCAATCACTTTACCCAAACTGACCTGCGCATGGCACGCGGCATCCACTGGATACTGACGCATTAAAAATGGCATCCACGCGTACATACGCATGGACGCCATTTTTAATTTGGCTGAACGCAGCTGCTATTCAGCAGTCTCCTCAAGCTCGGAAGTATCGAACTCAAAGTCGTTACCGGGCAGGATGGCGTTGAGCACAATGCCCACCAGCGAGCCCACGGCAAGGCCCGAAAGCGAAATCGTCACGCCGCCCAGCTCCAGCACGATGGCGCCGGTGGTACTGTAGGCAATGCCGAGCGAAAGCACGAGCACCAGAGCCGCCACCAGCACGTTGCGGTTGTTCTGGAAATCAACCTGGTTCTCGATAAGGTTGCGAACGCCCACGGCACTGATCATGCCGTAGAGCACAAGCGACACGCCACCGATAACGCATGCCGGCATAGCAGCGATCACAGCAGCGAACTTGGGGCAGAACGAAAGCACAATGGCACAGCAGGCGGCAATGCGAATCACGCGCGGGTCGAACACGCGCGTCAGGGCAAGCACACCGGCGTTCTCACCATACGTCGTATTGGCAGGGGCGCCAAAGAGCGATGCCAAGATAGTCGCCAGGCCATCGCCGAGCAGGGTACGGTGCAGACCGGGATCGGCAATGTAGTTGCGCTCACAAGTCGATCCGATGGCGGAGATATCGCCAATGTGCTCAATCATGGTCGCAAAGGCCAGTGGCATGATGGTGATAATGGCCGTCGTGGCAAGACTGCTATCGAACTGCGGTCCAAAGAGCGCGAACACGGTGTTGTCCCACACGACAGGTAGACCGACCCACGGCGCGGCGGCAACCCCCGAAAAATCAACCTCGCCCAGCGCGGCCGCAACGGCATAGCTCACCACAACGCCCAGCAAAATCGGCACGATCTTGACCATGCCGCGCCCCCAAATATTGCAGATGACGATCACGGCCACAGCGACAACGGCAACAAGCCAATTGGTCTGGCAGTTGGCGATAGCAGAGCTTGCCAAGATCAGGCCGATGGAAATGACGATGGGGCCGGTCACCACCGGCGGGAAGAAGCGCATGACGTGCTTGGCGCCAAATGCACGGAACAGCGCTGCCAGCACCGGATAGAGCAGGCCGGCGCAGGCAACGCCCAGACAAGCGTAGGGCAAAAGCTCGGCCTCGCCGTTGGGTGCAATGGCGGCATAACCCGCGATAAAGGCAAACGACGAGCCCAGGAACGCGGGCACCTTACCGCGCGATAGAAAATGAAACAGCAGTGTGCCGATGCCGGCGAACAGAAGCGTCGTCGAAACGGAAAGGCCGGTGAGCACGGGCACGAGCACCGTGGCTCCGAACATCGCAAACATGTGTTGCAAACCCAACACGAACATGCGCGGGCGGCCGAGCGACGATGCATCGTAGATGGCATCGGTGACGGCGGGCGTCGAGGATTGGGACATGGAAGTCCTTTCATGATGGAAGGGCGATCAGGCATATCGGATAACCTGCCCGAACGATACGATCCGAACCATTGTACGTGATACGCCATGTCTCGCACGCGCCGTCACCTGCAAACGGTAGCGTTACTTCCAAACGCGCTCGGAAATGCGCTTGACCAGCGCGATCTTTGCCCACTGTTCGTCCTCGGTCAGTTTGTTGCCAATCTCGCAGCTGGCAAAGCCGCACTGCGGAGACAGATACAGGTTCTCGAGCGGCACGTACTTTGCCGCCTCGCGGATGCGCTCGACGATAACATCCTCGTTCTCGAGCTCTGCCGCCTTGGTGGTCACCAAGCCCAGCACCACCTTCTTGCCGGGGGCAACGTACTTGAGCGGCTCAAAACCACCGGCGCGGGGTGTGTCGAACTCCAGATAGAACGCATCGACGTTCTCATGTGCGAACAGGTACGGCGCGATGGGGTCGTAGCCGCCCTCAAAAGCATAGGTGGAATGATAGTTGCCGCGGCACACGTGCGTGTTGATGACCAAATCGTCAGGCTTGCCCGCGATGGCGGCATTGTTGAGCGCCACGCCCAGCTCGGACACCTTTTGCAGGTCGACCGGGCTCATGCCGGTTTTGGCGACAAAATCGGTATCGCAGTAGATGCCCCAGGTGCAGTCATCAAATTGGATGTTGCGGCAGCCCGCGGCATACAAGTCGGCGATCACCGTACGATAAGCGGCTGCAATGGCGTCGGCAAGTTCCTCATCGGTCTTATAGACAGCGCGCAGGCTCTCCTGCTGGCCGTCGCAGCGGTCGAGCGTGACTTCGGAGAACGTCTGGATCGGCGCCGGAATGGTTTGCCGTGCGACCTGGCCCTCCCCCTCAAGCGCCTTGACGAACTTAAAATGCTCGACGAACGGGTGGTTCTCGCCGCTAATGGAACCGGTAACCACGGCGGTGTCGGCCGTCGTCTCCTCGTCATGGAACATATAACCCGTGCGTGAGGTGCGGCGCTCAATACCGTTAAGGCCCCACATAAAATCGAGGTGCCAGTAGCTGCGGCGGAACTCGCCATCGGTGATCACCTGCAGGCCGGCGGCCTTCTGCTTGGCCACCAAATCGCGAATGGCATCGTCCTCGACGGCCTTAAGGCCGGAAGCGTCGAGTTTACCCGCGACATAGGCGGCACGGGCGTCCTTTACAGCCTGCGGACGAAGAAAGCTGCCGACGATATCGGCGCGAAACGGCGCGTTCGGTTGAATCGAAGTGCTCATAGATATCTCCCTTTGCATTGGTTGCTTTACTGGGACAGAGTATGAGCGCTCATATGGCTATCGTAAAATATACGTTTATAACAGTTTGATATAGATGCTTCCTATATCAGTCTGGACTGCAATAAAGAGACTTGAACCGTGCGGAGCACAGCACCCTAGATATGCTGACGAATCGCTTCGATATAGGCCTGCCCATAGCGCGTGAGCGTCGTATTTTTGCGCGTGATGATGCCAATCTCCATGTACTCGTCTACATCGAGCGGAATCGAGATGATGCCGGGACCGTTGAGCTCGTGACTGATCACGCCCGAGCATACCGTGTAGCCGTTGAGGCCCATGGCCAGGTTGAACAACGTCGCACGGTCGCGCACGCGGATATTCTTGCGACGCTCAAAAGTCGAGGTCAGTTCCTCGGAATAGTAAAACGAGTTATAGCTGCCCTGCTCGTAGGACAGGAACGGGTAGTCTTCCAAGTCCTCAAGCGTCACGCTCGAGCGGCCCGCCAGCGGATGGTCTGCGCACACGAAGACATGCGGCGTGGCGCAGAAGAGCCCCTCGAATACGAGCTCGTTGGCGGCAAGCATGCGCTCGATAACCTCGCGGTTATGCTCGGATAAGTACAGGATGCCCAGTTCGCTTTTCATATGCGCGACATCCTCGATAATCTCGTGAGTCTGCTCCTCGCGCAGGGTGAAGTCGTAACGCGCGGCATCGAACTCGCGGATCACGTCAACAAACGCGTTAACGGCAAAGGAATAATGCTGGCAGCTCACACTAAAGTGCGGCACCTGCTCGGATGTGCCCTTGTACTTGCCCTCGAGCAGGTCGGCCTGGTCGAGCACCTGGCGCGCGTAGCCCAAGAAGGTCTCGCCCTCCTCGGACACAATGACGCCCTTGTTGGTGCGCTCAAAGATATGCACACCCATCTCGTTTTCGAGATCGCGGATCGATGCGGTAATCGAAGGCTGCGACACAAAGAGCCGGCGCGAGGCCTCGGTAATGCTGCCGCATTCGGCAACCTTAACAACATACCTGAGCTGCTGGAGCTTCATAGCCTTCTCCCTAGACGTTCGTGACGTCGAAACCCGTTGCGTCCATCTGACGCATAAACGACGGCATCTCCCCCGTCGCGGCGCAGGCGGCAATCTGATGCAGAGCCCCGGCGACCGCATCATCCGCCGCAGCGCCAATATGCCAGCGCGCCGCCGCCGTAACGGCCTCGTTGGCATTGGCGACTGCAACGGAGTTGGGAACGGCATCGATCATGGGCAGGTCGTTATCGGAATCGCCAAATACGGCCACCTCGTCGGGCGTCAGGCCCAAAGCGCGCGCCAGCTCCAGCGCAGCGCAGCCCTTGTCCCAACCGGCCGGAAGGATGTCGAACAGGCGCACTCGGTTGTTGGGAAACACAAGCGAGAGTTCCGGCACCTCGGCGGCAACGCGCTCGCGTAGCTCCGCGAGCTCCTCACGCGAACGAGCACTCCAGATATTCGCCTTAAACACCGGCGCGTCATCGACAACGGGACGGCACGGGGCCTCTTCGCCCTTGAGCCACGCGTTGCCGCCCGACTCCATGGCGCGGCGCACACGCTCGGGATCGCTCGTCACGCAATAGGCATCGTTATTCCAAAAGTCATCACCCAGGCTGTAGACCTTCAAGTACGTATCGTCGGTCTCTTGCTCCAGGTAGTCTGCCAGACGCATCAGGGCATCGTTGTCGGTCGCGCGCGAAGCGACCGCCTGACCGTCGACAAACATGACCTGGCCGTTGCAGAACGCGCCGGTCGAAAAGCACTCGGAACGATTTTTGAACATCCAGCCCATCGCGGACGGCTGGCGACCCGAAACCGGGCCAAAGTGCAGACCCGCCGCCTGCATGGCATGAATGCCCTCGATGGCGTAGTCGCTGGCGCCGTCATGCCCGGCTGGAATCAGCGTATCGTCCATATCGGTCAGCACAAGTTTAATCATAAGGTCCCCTCGGTCATTCTTAATCCCGTCTATTGTACCGACCTGCCAAAAAGAGACAGGTTTATATTGGCAGGTTTTATCTGGGAAAACGCAAAGCCCCAGTTGTTACCTGCCAAAATAAACCTGTCCCTTTTTGGCAGGTGCGCTAGTATAGGGAACAACAGATTCGATGCGGGAGTGCCGGCGGTGCAAACCACAAGGCTGAGAGGGCATGGGGCCCAATCCTTTGAACCTGTCAGTTAATGCTGGCGTAGGGAGCATGCCGCCTTTTTAGGGGCGCTGTCTATGCACAGCGCCCCTTTTCTATGCCAAGGAGGCATGTGCAGTGATCGATTCGGAACAGCTTAAGCAAAACGTGATCAAGGCCGTGGAGGAGATTCGCGCCACCAATCCGATGGCGGGCTCCATCACCAACACGGTGACGATCGACTTTGTCGCCAACGCACAGCTCGCCGTGGGCGGATCGGCCGCCATGGTCTATCTGCCCGACGAGGGCGAGGCACTCGTTGCCGGCGGCGGCGCCATCTATCTCAATATGGGCACGCTCTTTCCCATCTACGAGCAGACGATTCCCCGCGCGGCCAAGGCGGCACACGACGCCGGCAAGCCCTGGGTGCTCGATCCGGTTGGTCTGGGCATCGGTAGCCTGCGCACCCAGCTGGTAAACGAGCTCAAGCAGTACAAGCCCGCCATCGTGCGCGGCAATGCCTCCGAGATTATCGCGCTCGCCGGCCTGTGGGGTCTTGAGGGCGAGGCGGCTGATCTGAGCCGCGTGCGCGGCGTCGACACCACCGACACGGTCGACGCCGCCCGCGATGCCGCCGTGGCGCTCGCCCGCTACACCGGCGGCGCCGTAGTGGTCTCGGGCGAAGTCGACCTGATTACCGACGGCACGACCGTGGCCAAGTCCCACGGCGGCAGCCCGCTCATGTCCAAGATCACCGGCTGCGGCTGCTCGCAGGGCGGCGTGCTGGCCGTGTACGCCTGCGCCGCCGACCCGTTTACGGCAGCCGTCTGCGGCACCGCCGTCTACAACGTTGCCGGCACGCGTGCCGCCGCCGTCGCCGATGCCCCGGCAAGCTTTAAGGTCGCCTTTATCGACGAGCTCTACCGCGCGACCGCCCAGGACATTGCCGATAACCGACTCGAGCTCGAGGAGGCATAAGCCATGTCCGAGCCCGCAACCGATGCCGGCATGAACACACTCGTCGCCGTGGCCATCGCCCCATGCGGCACCGGCGACGAGCTGTCCGCCGAGGTCGCCGAGGTCGTGCGTGTCATTCGCGAGAGCGGCCTTCCCAACCGCACCACCTCGATGTTCACCGAGATCGAGGGCGACTGGGACGAGGTCATGCAGGTCGTGCGCGACGCAACCTTTGTGTTGGCGAGCAAGGGCATCCGCACCGAAGTCGTGCTCAAAGCCGATATTCGACCCGGATTTACCGACACCATGACCGGCAAACTCGAGCGCATGGAAGCGCAGATCAAAAAGCAGGAGGAAGCACGATGAGCATCCGCGACAACCTTGATATCTCGGCCTATCTGGTACTCGGCCCCGAAAACACGCTCGGGCGCCCCGTGGGCGATGTGGTGGCCCAGGCACTCGATGCCGGCTTTACCTGCATCCAGGTGCGCTCCAAGGTGGCAAGCGCCCGCGAGATCATCGCGCTGACCGGCGGCGCCGCGCAGGCAATCGCACAGGCTGGCAAGACCGGTCAGGTCGCTTTGCTGATCGACGACCGCCTGGACTGCGTACTCGCCGCGCGCGAGCAGGGCATTGCTGTCGACGGCGTGCACGTGGGCCAGAGCGATATTCCCGTCGAGGTCTGCCGCAACCTTTTGGGCCCCGATGCCATCGTGGGCCTTTCGGCCCGTTGCGAGGAGATGCTCGAGTACGTCAAGACCGCCGACATGAGTTTGGTCGACTACCTTGGCATCGGCCCGCTCCACGAGACCGAGACCAAGCGCGACTGCGGACGCGCGGCCGATGGCTCTATCATCACCAAAAGCTTTGAGGACCTGGCCGCACTCCACGCGGCAAGCCCCGTGCCCATCGTGGTGGGCGGCGGCGTAAAGATGGCCGACCTGCCGCAGCTCAAGGCCACCGGCGTCGACGGCTTCTTTGTGGTGAGCGCCGTCTGCAGTGCCGACGACCCCTACGCCGCTGCCAAGGAACTCGTCGACACCTGGCAGCAGGCATAGGCCTATGCTGAGCAGCTGCTCCGCAGCCTCATACCTTCGACAGCGGAAAGCGCATCCCAGTTTGGACGTCCATTCTGGGATGCGCTTTCCATATAGAGGCTTAACGGGAAACCGCATCCCAGTCTGAACGCATATTCCGGGACGAACTTTCCGAAACCCCACCGTTTGGGAAACTGCAACCCGTTCTGAGCGCTCATTCTGGGACGCGCTTTCCGCCGAGTCCGCGGCAGCTTGTCCTACCCCGCCAGATACGTTTCCAGCGCGGACAAAGACGCCTCCGCATCGCGACGGCCGATCTGATAGATGCGTTCGAGTTCCTCGGGCTCGCGGCACAGCGACGGCACCTTCACCGATTCGCTCGGCCGCACCACAAAGATCTCGCCAGCGGCCTCGCGACGCGCCAGGTCGTCGAGCGTGGCGTTATATACCTCGTGCCGGTGCTCAAGCGCCGCAACAAACTCCGGATAGTGACGATACACGCGACGCAGCATAGGCATCACGCTATTGGGCTGCTTTACAAAGCCCGCCGGCTGCGTCAGCACCACCACGTTGCGGTCATAGCCCTGCGCAAACAGCCATGCGCTGGGAATGGAATCGGCAACGCCGCCATCCAGGTACTTGTGCCCCTCAATGGCAACGGGTCGTGTTGCCACGGGAATCGCCGACGACGCCCGGATCCACTCGATATCATGCTCATCACCGTAAGGCAGGTCATGGTAGACGGCCCGCCCCGTCTTAAGATCGGTGCACACGCAGGTAAACCGCATGGGGCAGGCACGATAAGCCTCCAGGTCGATGGGATCGCGATCGATGGGAACCTCGTGATAGGCAAACTCGGCATTGAACATGTCGCCGGTTCGCAGCCAGCTCGTCACGCTCGCATAGCGCTTGTCGGCGCAATAGGCCTTGTTGTAGCGAATGGCACGGCCGATCTGGCGCGATTTAAAGTTGTAGCCAAACGCCGCGCCCGCCGAGACGCCCACCATATGGTCACAGGTCAGGCCGCACTCCATCCATACGTCGAGCACGCCCGCCGTATACATACCGCGGTAGCCGCCTCCCTCGAGCGCAAGCCCCACCGTGGGCGTCGTATCTGGCTGTGCCATGCGACCATCTCCGTTCCTGCGTTTTAAAACGAAACAAGTATACCCGTCAACATATATCGCCTCAGTCGCATTTTCATCGAACATCGTCGCGTTACCGTTTGGCGAATAATGGCGAATAATGGCCGCCCGCAACATGGGCACCCCTACATAATTCCATACACTTGTTTATACTACTCAGTAGTTATCAGCAACGAACGTCAGCCGACAAATAAACCCAACGACGCAGCAAGGCGGGGGCTTGGAAACACGCGAGGCGTTGAGCAACAACGCGTGTGCACAACGAGCTCGCCCGACGCAATCCGCCCCGACCCCAGAAAGCCGCCTACAGCATGGATACCCCCAGCAATTACACTGAAACGCTCGAAAAGACCATCCGTGACCTTCTGGAGCGTCAGGACGATCTGATCAGGACCGCCTTTACCGACGAGCTCACCGGACTTGGCAACCGCGGCGGCTTTACCCGTTCCTTAGAGGAACTCTGGGAGCAGGAACTGCCCGTGACCATGGCGTTTATCGACATCGATAACCTTAAGCACTGCAACGACATCTTTGGACATGACGAGGGCAACCGCTATATCTTGCAGGTGAGCCTCTATCTCAAACTGTATATGAAGGTGGACGAGGCGGCATTTCGTCTGGGGGGCGACGAGTTCGCCATCCTATCTACGATTGCGACCGAGGACGACCTTGCCGAACGTCTGGAACACTGCCGAACGGTACTGCTCGAAAACAACGCTTCCAAGATGCCTCACTCGTTTAGCTACGGAGTGGCACACGCCGACCCCGCCCTGGGCGAAGCCCCCAATCGCTTGACGAACGATGCCGACCATCGCATGTACGACTACAAGCTACGTCATGCCGTGCACCTTGATCGACGCAATATCGCACAAGCCCACACCGACGACTTCGAAATAAGCGATCGCATTTTCGACGCCCTTTCGATGCTCAACGAAGGCCGATATTTCTTTATCGAGAACTTGGACAAACATCGAACCCTTTGGTCACAAGGCGCCTTGCGCGATCTTGGTCTTCCTTCGGAGCATATAGACAACTGCCACGATTACTGGAAAACGCGTGTCCATCCCGATGACCTTGAGGCCTATACCAACGACATCGACCAAATCTATGACGGCTCCAAACATCGCCACGTCATGCAGTACCGCGTGCGCAATGCCGCCGGCGACTACATCCTCGGCCGTGCTCGCGGGTTTCGTATCGACGGCGACGGAAATGTCCCCTCGCTCTATGTCGGCGAGCTCGTCAACCACTCGCTTGCCGAGACCGTCGACGCCGCCACGGGCCTCGGAATGCAGCGCACGCTGATCAACGCTATCGATGCCTGCCGTCGCGACCATTGCAAGACGGGGCTTATAGCAGTGCGCGTTCGCGGCACGGCAAAGCTCAACGAGCTCTACGGGGCCGAGGCCGTCGACAACATGCTCGCCGAATACGCAGGCCGCATGCTGTCGATTACTCGCGGCAGGAGTCGCGTCTTCCGCTCACGCAACGCCCAGTTCGTCGTGCTTAGCAACAATTTGGATCACGAAGCATTCGAGCAACTGATCCAACATCTCAAAGAGGCCGTTTTCGCTCCCGTTCGAATCGCGGACGACACCATTACCCCCGTCTGTCTTGTCGTTCCGGCCTTTTACGAGCACCTGACCAATCAAACGGCCGCCGTTTTAGGCGAACTCGACCGTCGCATTCGCACGGCCGGCGGGCTTGTTCCCAACGACAGCCTCCCCATACCCGAGGTGGAGCGCAAAAGCGCCATCGCCGAACGCATCGATTCGCTCACGGGTCTCTATCGACCCAGCGAGTTTATGCGCCGCGCCAACGAATTTCTCGAGACAAGGCGCAACGGCGCCTGGTGTATCGCCACCGTCGATATGGGACACATGCGACTGTTCAACGAATGGCACGGACAGGCCGAGGGCGACCGCATGCTCGCCGATGTGGGCACGGTCCTCAAGGACATCGAGAATGCCAACATGGGCGTCGCAGGGTACTGGGGCCAAGACGACTTTTGCATACTCATCCCCTTTGAACACGACACCGTCCATCAGATCTATAGCCGCGTTCGCCAGGCCGTGGCCAAGTATGATGACGGCGTGGGATTCTGGCCGTCCATGGGCGTCTACCCCATCGACTCCAACGAGAAAATCACCATCGATGCGCAGGCCAAGGCAATGTTTACCAATCGGCGCGCAAAAAACGACTTTAAGGAGCGCATTGCCATTTTCCGCCCCGAGGAGTACGAGCGCGAAATCGCGTTCCACCGCACGCTGACCGAATTCCAGTACGCGCTCTCCAACGGCCGTATTACCTACTACCTGCAGCCCCAGGTCGACATGGAAACCGGCGAGATCATTGGCGCCGAAGCGCTCACGCGCTGGATCGACAAGGATGGCTCCCTCATTTCGCCCGCCACCTTTATCCCCGCTCTCGAAGAAAGCGGTTTTGTGGTGACGCTCGACAAATACGTTTGGCAGGGCGTTGCCTTGTGGCTGCGCGAGCGCATCAATCGGGGGCTTCGCGTGGTTCCGATCTCGCTTAATGTGTCGCGCGTGGATATCCTCGCCTGCAACGTTGCCGAGCATATGGGAGCGCTCGCCGCCCAATACAACCTGCCGCCCGAGCTCATGCGCATCGAGATCACCGAGACAGCTTATACGGGAGAGTCCGAGGCCGTGGATAAACTAACGGCCGACCTGCACACCCGCGGCTTCTCGACCTATATGGACGATTTTGGCACCGGCCAGTCCACGCTCGCGATGCTCAAGAACGTCAACGTCGACGTCATCAAGCTCGATCGCACGTTTGTGCCCGATAACGGCGATGAGGGCCGCAGCGTGCAAATCATCTCATCAATGCTCGAGATGGCGCAGTCACTCCATCTGCCCGTTGTGATCGAAGGCGTCGAGACGGACAAGCAGGCAAACATGCTGCGCCACATGGGCGCCCGCTACGCTCAGGGATTCCTCTACTACCGCCCCATGCAGGCGGAGGATTTTGAGGCATTGCTCGATGGTGGCAACGACAACTAATACGCTCGCACGCAAAACGCCACCGTCGAGGGGAGCGTTTGTTCCCATGAGCTAACTAATACTCCAATCTAAACCGAATTGGGAGTAAGATACAAACCATTGTTCCATCCAAGGAGGCAATCCATCATGAACGAGTCGTATCGCCTGGGCGAGCAATCAATCATCGCTCATCTTCAGCGACTTGCGAACGGGGCCTCAACCACCGAGCTCGATGTTGCCGCGCTGCCCCCGGAGCTGCGTGCCATCGGTGAGCAACTGCAGAAAACGCTCGCCATCCTGCAACAAGAACGTGAGTTGCTTGAGCACGGCGCCTATATCGACTCGCTCACCAATCTTGGCAACCGTGGCGGACTCGACCGCCATGTCGATCAGCTCTGGCGCAAAGGCACCCCCTTCACCTGTGCCTATATTGACATCGATCGCCTCAAGCATTGCAACGATAAGTTTGGCCACGCCGAGGGCAATCGCTACATTCTGAGCATCTGCCGCGCACTCACCGAGACAATGGAGCACGATGAGTTGCTGTTCCGTATCGGTGGAGACGAATTTGTACTTATATCCCCCACGACAAACGAAGCCGAGCTCGAGCAGCGCCTGGAGTGGACGCGTGCCAATCTTATCGAGGCAACATCGGACGGCAAGGCGCCCATGATCGCCAGCTTTAGCTTTGGCTGCTCGCGCGTCGACCCGCTTGCAGGCGATACGCGTCGCCAGATGACAAAGGACGCCGACCGCAAAATGTATCGCTACAAGCTCATGTACCGTGTGCAACAACCGGAAGAAGGCGATGCGCTGCAACGCCCGATCACCGAACAACCCCCCTGCAACGACCGAGTGTTTCAAGCGATCTCCATGAGCTCCGAGACACGCTATCCGTTCATCATTAACCTCGACACCGGCGAATCGCAATGGTCGGTTAATGCCGTGCGCGATTTTGACCTACCCTCCCAGCATCCCTACAACTCGCTCGATATATGGCTTGCCCGTGTTCACCCCGAGGACCGCGACAACGTACGTGCCGAGCTCGATATGGTGGTAAACGGCACGTGGCACTTCCACTGCATGCAGTATCGCGTCATGAATACCGCCGGAAAATACGCGCTTTGCGACTGCACGGGTTACCGCCTGGATGGCACCGATACCGAGCCCAACATGTATGTGGGCATTGTCACCAACCGAAGCTTGGCAGATACGACCGATTCCGTGACCGGTCTGGGCGATATCCACGCCCTGGTCAACGCCATTGGCGAGATGCGTCGCGTGGCACGAAACGCGGGCTTGATCGCCATTAAAATCGACGAAATCGCACAGGTCAATGCCCGCTTTGGCTTTGATGCAGGCGACCGCGTTTTGGCAGAAAGCGCCGCCTGCCTCATGGATTGCTCGCGCGGCAAGGGTCGTCTGTTCCGCTCGACCGGACCGATGTTCGTGGCGCTCTTCGACGACTTTGATCCCGAAGAGACCGACGCGGTTGCAGACGAAATCGAACGGTTCTTGGGATCGCCCGTGCTCCTTGGCTCATTTGAATATCAGCCGCCCCTTCGCGTGGCAACGCTTCATCTGGACGCCGTCGACCGACAGCCCGTTTCCATTTTGAACGAACTTAATGCGCTGATTAGAGAGGCGCCACAGGTACCGGGCACCAAGCTGGACTAGCGTTATGGGGCGCGATGCGAAACATAGCCCGTTTCGCATCGCGCCCCACGCCATCTGCCCGCTCGTGCGATAATCCTCCGCAGAAGTCACCGATAGCAGAGGGAGTTTGTGATGAAGGTTCTTTTGGTCAATGGCAGCCCCAAGGCAAACGGCAACACCGCCCGCGCACTCGCCGAGATTGCCGAGCAGCTCAACGCAGAGGGCATTGAGACGCAGGTGTTTCAGCTGGGCGCCAAGCCTATTCGCGATTGCATCGGGTGCGGCCAGTGCGGCAAGCTCGATTGCCGCTGCACCTTTGACGACGACATGGTCAACGAATTGATTGCAGCTGCCGAGCAGGCAGACGGCTTTGTCTTTGGTTCGCCCGTCTACTACGCGCACCCCAGCGGACGTATCCTCTCTGCCCTCGACCGTGCATTCTATGCTGGCAGCAAGGCCTTTACGCACAAGCCGGGCGCCGCTGTCGCCGTTGCCCGTCGCGGCGGCACGTCGACCACCTTCGACGTGCTCAACAAGTACTTCACCATCAACCAGATGCCCGTGGTAGCATCCACCTACTGGAACAACGTCTTCGGTGCCATGCCGGGCGAGGCCGCCCAGGACGCCGAGGGCCTTGCCACCATGCGAAACATCGGTAAAAACATGGCCTGGCTGCTGCGTTGCATCGAGGCGGGAAAGGCCGCCGGCATCGAAGCCCCCGAGGCCGATCGCGAGCGAACCAACTTTATTCGGTAGAACGGCGGAACATAAATATGAACGTGCAAATTTTCGGGACTAAGAAGTCCTTCGATACCAAGAAGGCGCAGCGTTATTTTAAGGAGCGCCGCATTAAGGTGCAGTTTATCGACCTGAAGGAAAAGGAGATGAGCAAGGGCGAGCTCACGAGCGTGATGCAGGCGGTCGGCGGCATCGATAAGCTGCTCAACCCCAAAGCCAAGGACGAGGAAACGCTCGCGCTCATCCAGCACCTCACCCCCAGCCAGCGCTTCGATAAGCTGCTCGAGAATCAGCAGGTTCTTGCCGAGCCCATCGTGCGCAACGGTAAGAAGGCCACCATCGGCTATTGTCCCGACGTATGGGGAGCCTGGGAGTAGCCTGTGTTATTTGTCGGCGCGTGGGTATAAGAGCAGGCGTTTGGCATAAGATTCAACTGTAAGCCATGTCTAACAAAGGAGGGCACATGCCCAACAAACCCGTGAAGATCATCATGCTTACCGGATACCTCGGTGCCGGCAAGACCACGCTGCTCAACCACATCCTCGCTAACGACGGCGGCATCCGCGCCGCCGTGATCGTCAACGATATCGGCGAGATCAATGTGGACGCCAGCCTCATCGCCGACGGCGGCCTTTCCGAGACCGATGACCTTATCCCGCTCACCAACGGTTGCATCTGCTGCACGCTTTCGGACGACCTGGCCAACCAGCTGCAGGGCATCGCCGATTCGGGCAAGTTCGATTACATCATCATCGAGGCATCGGGCATTTGCGAGCCCATCCCCATCGCCTACACCATCTCGAGTTTCTGCGACGAGGCCAAGGTGGGTGGCGAGCCCAAGCTCGCGCTCGACAACATCGTGGCTGTGGTCGACTGCGCCCGCATGTACGACGAGTTCAACGGCGGTCGCGACCTGCTGGCAGAGGATATCGACGAGGACGACATCGAGAGTCTGCTCATCCAGCAGATTGAATTCTGCTCCACGCTGATCCTCAACAAGACCGATACCGTGACGCCCGAGCAGATCGCCGAGCTCAAGGCCATCGTGCGCAGCCTGCAGAAGGACGCCGTGATTGTCGAGGCCCAAAACGGCGAGGTCCCCATGGAGGAGCTGCTCGACACCGACCGCTTCGACTTTATGCGCGCCTACAACTCCGCCGCTTGGATCGAGGCCATGGAGCATCCCGAGGAGCACGACGACCCCGAGGTGCTCGAGTACGACATCGAGACCTTTGTGTACTCGCGCCGCAAGCCGTTTGACCTGCAGAAGTTCACCGATTTTGTTGAGCAGGAGTGGCCCGACGAGGTCATTCGCGTCAAGGGTCCGCTGTGGCAGACCGGCGATCCGGACATGTGCTACATGTTTGAGCAGGCCGGCCACCAGATGCGCCTGATGGAGAACGGTCTGTTTGTCGATTCTGCGCCCGAGGGCGAGAAGCAGAAGATTATCGACGAGAACCCCGAGATCATGCAGATTTGGGACGACGAGACGGGCGACCGCATGACGAGCCTGTGTATCATCGGCCGTCACATGGACAAAGACGCACTCATCGCCGCCCTCGATGCCTGCCTGACCGACTGGCACCGCGCCTAGGTTTATCCAAGCGAGTATTTTTCCGCCTACGTAACCGCCAAACCACCACGAAGGTGCCCTTCGTGGTGGTTTTTCGTTCTGAGCCAAGGAGATTCATGTTCAACATTGTGCTGTATGCGCCCGAGATTCCGGCCAATACGGGCAATATCGGCCGCACTTGCGTGGTTACCGGTACCCGCCTGCATCTGGTGGAGCCGCTGGGGTTTTCGCTCGACGACAAGACAGTGCGTCGCGCCGGCCTGGGCTACTGGCAAAACCTGAACGTGACGACCTATGCCGGCTGGGAGGATTTCCTTGCGCGCAACGGCCTCTCCCCCGCCGACGAGCGCCTGCATCTGCTGACCAAAAAGGCGCGCCGCACCTATGCGCAAAGCACCTACCGCGACGGTGACTATCTGGTCTTTGGCTGCGAGAGCTCGGGGATTCCCGAAGAGCTGCTCGCCGCGGCGCCTGAGCGCTGCGAGCGCATCCCTATGCTGCGCGATTGCGACTCGCTCGATAACGCCGAGGTTTGGGAAGCCCACGAGGAATCGCTCGGGCATACCGAGGACAGCCACGAGGCCATCCTTCAACAGGACATCTGCGGCAACTTCGTCAATCCGGACGACTACCGCATCAGCGCACTCAACCTCTCCAACAGCGCCGCCATCGTCCTCTACGAAGCCCTGCGCCAAACAGGCTTTCCAGGAATGTGACAAAGGGACAGCCCCTTTGTCACATATCGCAACTACTAATTTAAAGGCTCTGTTAGACCAAGGTTGACATAAAAACGATGTCACCGCGAGGCGGTA
>CAJMPZ010000029.1 GCA_905215445.1 uncultured bacterium
TGTCGTAGACCGGCAGCAGCTGCTTGGAGGTCACGAGCGTGAGCGGGTACAGGCGAGTGCCGGACCCGCCGGCGAGGATGATGCCCTTCATGGCACTATTACCTTCCGAGGAAAAGTTCTTCATAGCTGTCGGTGATGGACCGCCACGAATACCGGTCGCGGATAACGGAGGTCGAGGCCGCATCAAGATCCTCGATCGAGTTTGAGTCCATCATGTCCGCACGGTTAATAAGTTCAGCCAGGTCTCCGGATCCCTTACTCCAATACAGAGCCGAGTCCTCGGCGACCTCGCGGTTGAAGCCGACGTCGAGAAGGAGGTTAAGGCGCGTGGATGCCAGCGCCTCCAGGAGGCTCGGGTTGGTGCCCCCGACCTCATGGCCGTGGAAGTAGCCGTAAGCCTGCTCACGAATCTTCTTTAGGAGCTCCTGGTCGTAGACGGTTCCCACGAACTTGATGCGTGGGTCGGACTTGAAGTGCGTCTTCCGCTCGAGCTCTGCGAGGAAGGAATCGTCCACTCCCGTCACGAGCGCGAAATCCCGCTTGGAGTCGGAAGCCATGAACTCCCGAATCATGGTCTCGTAGTTGTTCTCAGGCACGAAGCGTCCCACAACCAGGTAGTAGCCGTAGGGCTCGAGGCCCTTCTCGGAGAGCCATCCGGTGAACTTGGGGTCGTCGTCAGCGAGCGCGGAGTGCCTGATGTCGGCCCCGTAGGCGATGAAAGTCGTCTCGGGGTCCAGGTCGGCATACTCCCCTCGAATGTACTTCTCGATGTTCTTGGAGTCGCACACCATCAGGTCGGCGTGCTTGACCATCCCGCGTTCCGAGACCTTCCAGTACTTGCGGACGGGCGCGCTCCACTTGGCGCGCTTCCATTCGTGCCCGTCGGGGTTCACGAGGACCTTGCCGCCAAGGGCGTGGATCCTGTTCACGTACCTGCCGAAGAACGGCCCGATGCGACAGGCCAGCACGTAGACGATGGGGTGCTGGACTCGGTTCTCCTCAATGTAGGCGATGCACAACTTGAGGGCGTCGATGTCGTAGAAGATCGCCCTCGCGGCACCGACGGGCCTGCGCAGCACGTTGAAGCAGTGCGCCCCGTTGTGCTCGAACTCGCCGACTTGCTCGGCGGAATCCACGGCGCACGCCACGTGATATTTGATGTCAGGCGAAACCTGATTCTCAGTCAGCTTCTCCACGAACGTCTCGTAGCCGCCGTAGTTTGCCGGAATCCCCTTGGATCCGATGATGAAAACATGCTGCATTAGTACGCATCGCTCCCGTTGAAGACCTCCAGAACCGTGAGGAAGACGATCTTGAGGTCAGTGACAATTCCGCGCCTGGCTATGTACTCGAGATCACGGCGGACCATGCCGTCGAAACCAGTTGAGTTACGATCGGTAACCTGCCACCAGCCGGTGATGCCAGGCTTCACGGCCAAACGTTGCAGGTCGTACTCGGTGTACTCCGCGACCTCGTTCGGCAGCGGCGGTCTGGGGCCAACCACGGACATCTGACCCAGAAACACATTCAGGAACTGCGGGAACTCGTCGATGGAGTGCTTGCGGATGAACTTCCCGATCTTGGTGACGCGGGGGTCCTCCTTCATTTTGAACATGGCGCCGGCGATCTCGTTTTGCTCCTTGAGCTCGGCGAGGCGCTCGTCGGCGTCCTTGTACATGGAGCGGAACTTCCACATGCGGAAGGTTGACAGGCTGCCATCGGGGCAGGTCTGACCAACGCGGATCTGGCTGTAGAAGGGGTTGCCCTCACTCTCTAGGCGGATGGCAGCGGCAAGCACAAGGCTGGGTACGGCTATGACGGCCAGCACGCAGCCGCTGAACACGATGTCAAAGGCGCGCTTAACGGCGCGGTAGGCCAGGCGCGAACGATCCCAGTCCACGATGGATTGCATGGCCTTGTAACGGCCGACGCCCTCGCGCCGGTCCATGGCCTGAGCAATCAGTGCCGCCCCTGCGGGCGCATCCGTTGTATATTGAGTTTTATCCGACACGTTCTCTTCCAACACTTCGTCCCCGGGTCGGGGATCCTCCCTGTTCTGAATAGCGACCGTCTGCAGCTAAGCGATCGCCTTTTTAAGGTTTCGCGTTACACGCTGCTCGGCCGAAAGCACGGCAAGACCAACGCGCGTAGTCACGCGTCGACCGCACAGGTCGAGCTCCAAATAAGCAGTGTTTTTGCGTCTGTTAATGGTTTTGATAAGGCCTTCGTGGCCCAGCAGTGGACCTGCCGTCACTACGACCTGATCACCGTTTTTTAGGGCCTCGCTCATGGGCACAACGCGGTCTCCCCTATGCGTAAAGCTGCCAATAAGCTGGACCTCTTCTTTTGCCAGCGGCACAAACTGACCGTCCTGGGATAGCACCCGGGCAAAGTCGTCCATGCGAAGCAGATACTGTTGCACGGTACGGGGATCTGCCGTGTCGCAGATAAGATAACCGGGGAACAGCGGCTTGGTCGTATTGACCCATTCGCCGTGTACCTTGATCTCGGTTTGAAATTGGGGATAAAAGAGCTCCTGCATGGTACCAGCCGGCACGATACGCTCAATGCGCTCGCGCATTACGTCTTCGCGACCGTTAATGACCTGGATTACATACCACACGAGCACCACCCCCCTTGCTGTCTTACGTGTGGCTCACGGGGTTTGGGTATGGCTTCGCCAGGGCGCTTGTGCGCGAAGGCGCTCCATATTCAAACCCTGAGCCCAGTCAGACAAGCACGTGGCTCTGCCCCACCGTGAACGGTATGTATAAAAGCAGCGCTGAGATCACAAGCACGTATCGCAAGAATGCCTGCAACCTCAGCTGACTGCGTGCGAGCCGGTCAAGTAATTTCAAAACTGGACCGCACGCAAACAGCTGAAGAACTGCTACGTATTTACATGCGACCTAATACTTATTTGCATTTGAGAATAAACTCGATGCAAATAAACAACGTCGCATGACTTCTTTATTGGAGCTCGTGGTGTTTCTGGCACCGCCGTTACGGCCGGATGCTGATCGACCCTGCGCTTTGTGGCTTGCTGGGGCCATGAGCACAGTTGAACTCATGTAACGTTAGGTATCCTAGCACAAGCTGTTAGTTAAACTGATTTGGGCTGCGTTGGACAACATATCGTTCATTTGACGTGCTTAAGGGGGTTGTTTTGGGATGCTGTTCACGTTTACGCAGGTTATTGGGGTGCTGGCAATAATTGGGAGCGTTCCTGAAGCCCAAATGGAGCAGCGAGCTGCACCGGTAATTGCGATTGGATAACAAACTATGTACAGACATGGGAATAAATTGTGAAACTTTTTGTTGGCGTAGGTGGGGTTTGCGGCACGAGGTATTTTGGCATGAAAAAAGGCCTTCGGAATTCCGAAGGCCTTCTCATTCACGATGGTGGAGACGAGGGGGATCGAACCCCTGACCTCTTGACTGCCAGTCAAGCGCTCTCCCAGCTGAGCTACGCCCCCGTGACGAGGAGATACTATAGGGGAAGTTTGCGCGACGTGCAAGGACTTTTTTGGTCAGATTCTAAATGCCTAATGATATAGGTAAGCGATGGCGGTGCCGGTGTGGACTTGGATCTTGGCCGTACCCCTGACAACGTTGCTGATGCCCGTATCGGCTAACAAGCCCAGCGAGGCGTGATCTAGCTCCCACTCTAGACCGTGTTCGCTTACAACCGTCCCAGGGGCTATGGCGATGATGGAAAACGTTTTGCCTTCGGCGCCCTCAATGGTCCACGATTCGCCTGCGCGAAGGATGCGGGCGACCACCTTGTCCTCGGCAATCCAGACAGGGGCATCCTCGTAGCCCGCGAGCAGCCCCAATACGGATAAAGCCATGTCCGGACGGCCGCCCGTAGCGCAAGTCGCAACCACTTCGGCACCCGGCCAGCGACGGCGGACGGAATCGAGTGCCAGCGCCAGATCGGTATAGTCCTTGTATGGGTCGTGGCGCTCCACCTCAAAGGCTTCTGCGGCATCGAGCAGCGCGCGACCTGTATCGCTCACCGTATCGGCATCCCCTACATATACGTCGCAGCCAAGTCCCGCGCCCAGCAGCGCGTCGAGCCCTCGGTCCACGGCGACAACGTGGTCGCACTCCCCCGCCAGCTGGCGTAGCAGATCCGCGCTCGCCACCACCGGCGAGCCGCAAACCACTAATACTTTGCAAGCCACGGCCCTCGCCTATCCCTCAAACGAAAGCACGCGGGCTAGGTCAAGCTCCTCGTAGCTGTCGATAAAGATCTCGCAGTTGGAGCGCACGTCGTCGCGCTCCATACGGCCATGCGAGTCATAAATACCTACACGCCTAAAGCCGCCGGTGCCCGAGCTCTTAAGGCCAAAGGCCGCGTCCTCAAACACCCATGCGCGCTCAAACTTGTGCCCGTGGCGCTCCTCCAGACGGCGCAGCGCCAACTCGTATACGTCGGGGAACTGCTTGGAGCGTCCCGCCTCACCCGTGGTGGTCACAAACTCCATGTAGGCATCGAGCCCGGCACCAGCGAGCGCAGACTGCACCAGCTCGGCCGGCGTGGACGTGGCAACGCACATGGCAATACCAGCCGCCTTCGCCTGCTCCAAAAATGCAAGCAGGCCGTCGCGCGGCGGTACCTTGGAGTAGCCATCGATCAAAATCTCGCTCAGCTCGCGGTAGAGCTCCTCGCCATTCGCGCCAATGCCCCACGTGTCGTGGTAGGCCTGGCACTCGTCCTCGAGCGACAAATGCTCAAACTGGGCAAAATCGTCGACCGTCACGTCAATACCGTGGCGGTGCAATAACTCGGGCTGGGCATAGGCCCAAACGGGGGTGCTATTAACCAGTGTGCCGTCGCAATCGAAAATAAAAGCGACATTGTGAGCGGCGGTCTGGGACATAAACATACCTTTCGATGTCAAATGGTAAACAACCTGCTAAAAACGTTTTATCAAACGTTAATCTACTAGTCTAGAAACCCTATTTGGTAAAACTGTCAAGAGTTTTACCATCGCAATTCTGCCAGTGGTATAAACATGGCGCTCGCCGATTAAACGCCGCCGCAAATCCACTTTTCTCCATAAAAGTAACGAACAGGTGTTATCGTATTTCGTGCCGAAAGTTCCACCGAGCACGCGAGGTGGAACGAATCATAGAACTATCGCCGTCCCCTCGATTCGTGCAGCCTTGGACCTTTCGCATCTAGTCACCAAGGCAACACGCTGCCGCGTCATGATGGGATCAAACGTGAGCGATACAAAGCTAAAGCCAGCAACCAAAAAGCCTGCTACCCGTAAAGCCGCCCCGCACGCACCGGAGCTCTCTAAGGACGATGTCTACCTGTTTGGCATTGGCATGTGGGAGCGCAGCTGGGAAAAGATGGGCGCGCACCCCGACACGCAGAACCGTACGCGCGGTTGGCGCTTTTGCGTTTGGGCGCCCGACGTAAAGAGCGTCCATGTCATTGGCGAATTTAACGACTGGAATGAGGAAGCCAACCCTCTGGTGCCCGTGCATACGAGCGCTATTTGGGAAGGCTTTATTCCTGGCGCAGAACAAGGTCAGCTCTATAAGTATCTCATTGAGACCAACGAGGGCGAGAAGCTCTACAAGGCCGATCCGTACGCCTTCAAGGCCGAGTGCCCTCCGGGAACGGCAAGCGTGCTGTGGACCCTCGATGGCTACAAGTGGAACGACGCCGCATGGCTCAAGCGCCGCGCCAGTCATAACCACATGTCGCAGCCCCTTAACATCTACGAGGTGCATATTGGCTCGTGGAAGCGCCACGGCGACGCGCCACAGGGCGAGCCGGACGAGTACGGCAACTACCCTGGCCCCATGGACCCCTTCCCCGCGCAGCGCGGCGAGTTCTACACCTACGACGACCTGTCGGTCGAGCTCGTGGACTACGTGCACGACATGGGCTACACGCATATCGAGGTCATGCCGCTTATGGAGCATCCCTTCGATGGCTCCTGGGGCTACCAGACGACCGGCTACTATGCCGCCACGTCGCGCTATGGCGACCCGCAGCAGCTCATGCACTTTATCGATGCGTGTCACAAGGCGGGCATTGGCGTAATCATGGACTGGGTGCCCGGCGGTTTTTGCGCCGACTCCCACGGCCTTGCCACCTTTAACGGCCACATGCTGTTTGAGCACGAGATTCACCCCAACTGGGGCACGCACAAGTTCGACTTCGCCCGTGGCGAGGTCCGCTCCTTCCTGGTCTCCAACGTGCTGTACTGGCTCGAGAACTTCCATGTTGACGGCATTCGCATGGACGGCGTGTCCAGCATGCTGTACCTCAACTTTGGCATCGACGATCCCGGCCAAAAGAAGTTCAATAAGTACGGTACCGAGGAGGACCTGGACGCCAGCGCTTTTATCCGCCAGGTCAACTGCGCCGTGGAGGCCCACTTCCCTGACGTAATGATGATGGCCGAGGAGTCCACCGCGTGGCCGCTCGTGACCTACCCGCCGCAGGACGGCGGCCTGGGCTTCCACTACAAGTGGGACATGGGCTGGATGAACGACACCCTTCACTACATGCAGACCGATTTTCCGTGGCGCCCCGGCAACCACGGGCTGCTCACGTTCTCCATCATGTACGCCTTTACCGAAAACTTCATTTGTCCGCTGAGCCACGACGAAGTCGTGCACGGCAAGTGCTCGCTCATCGGCCGCATGCCGGGCGACTGGTGGCGTCAGTTTGCCGGCCTGCGCACGCTGGCTTTCTACCAGATGACGCACCCTGGCGCCAAGCTCAACTTTATGGGCAACGAGATCGGCCAGTTTATCGAGTGGCGCTACTACGAGTCCATCCAGTGGTTCCTAACCGAGGAGTACGAGACTCACCGTCATCATCAGGCGTTTATCAAGGCGCTCAACCACCTGTACACCGCTGAGCCCGCCCTGTACGAGCGCGGCTACACCGACGACGGATTTACCTGGATCGACGCGGACAACTCCAAGCAGTCCATCGTGAGCTTTGTGCGTCAGGGCGAGGACGTCGATGACGACCTGGTAATCCTGATCAACTTTGACCCGGCGAGCTACGAGAGCTTCCGTGTGGGCGTGCCGCGCGAGGGTGACTGGGAGGTCATCTTTGATTCCGACCGTCCCGAGTTCGGTGGCAGCGGCTATGCCGGCGAGGGGCCCTACACCTGCTCGAGCGAGCCCTATCCCTGGAACGGGCAGATGGACTCCATCGAGATCAAGGTTCCAGGCCTGGCAGGCGTGGTGCTTAAGCGCCGCGGTCCCAGCAGCTACAAGCCGCCTGTGGTCGAGGAGCCCAAGAAGGCGACGCGCAAGCGCTCGTCCACGGTGAAGCCCAAGGCCGCTGCTGCTAAGAAGGCTCCGGCTAAGGCGAAGGCTGCCAAGCCCACTGCCAAGGCTTCGGCCAAGTCCACCACGGCCAAAAAGGCTGCCACCAAAACGGCCGCTCCCAAGGCTAAGGCAGCTGCCGTTAAGGCTTCTGCTAAGAAAGCGTAACAAAGGCGTTACCACTGTAATTACCTGCCACGCGGGGGCGTAGGATACAAGTCATAACCGTTCCGGGAGAAACATCCCCGGGGGAAAGGAACGTATGAATAAGATCTTCGACAACAAGCAGGAGTTTACCGAGCTCTATCGCGATGCCGTCATGAGCATCAGCGGCAAGAGCGTCGAGGCCGCCAGTGACCTCGACCGCTTTAACGCCCTGGCCAAGCTCGTGGCCGAGAAGGCGCGCACCGTTGCCACCAAGAGTGACGCCCGTGTGACCGCCGAGGGCAAGAAGCGCGTGTACTACTTCTCGATCGAGTTTTTGATCGGCCGACTGCTCGACAACTACCTGCTCAACTTTGGCGTGCGCGACATGGTCGCCGAGGCGCTCGACGACATGGGCTTTGACCTGTCCGTCATCGAGAACCAGGAGCCCGATCCGGCCCTGGGCAACGGTGGCCTGGGTCGTCTGGCCGCGTGCTTCTTGGATTCCATGGCAGCCGAGGGCATTGCCGGCTACGGCAACGGCATGCGCTACCGCTACGGCCTGTTTAAGCAGGAGATCGTCAACGGCAGCCAGGTGGAGTCCACCGACGAGTGGCTCACCCACGGCTATCCCTGGGAGGTCCGTCGTCAGGACAAGGCCGTGACCATCAAGTTTGGTGGCCGCGTCGAGGGCTTTGAGGAGGACGGCCGCACGTTCTATCGCACGGTGGACACGCAGGACATCCTGGCCGTCCCCTACGACATCCCCGTTGTGGGCTATGCCGGCGAGACCGTCAACAAGCTGCGCGTCTGGGCCGCCGAGCCGGTCGAGGAGCACTTCGATCTGGAGGCCTTCAACCGCGGTGACTACGCCCTGGCCGATGCCGAGCGCGCCGAGGCCGAGGCCATCAGCGCCATCCTCTACCCCAACGACGCCGGCGAGCACGGCCGCCTGCTGCGCCTGAAGCAGGAGTACCTGTTTGTATCGGCCGGCATCTACAGCCTGCTCGACACCTTTGAGAAGGAGCACGGCGCAAATTGGGAGCTGCTGCCGCAGTTTGTGGCCATCCACACCAACGACACGCACCCCGCCATGTGCGGCCCCGAGCTCATGCGTATCCTCATCGACGAGAAGAAGCTCGAGTGGGACGACGCCTGGAACATCGTGACGCAGGTCGTGAGCTACACCAACCACACCATCCTGCCCGAGGCTCTGGAGAAGTGGCCCATCGGCACGTTCTCCAAGCTCCTCCCCCGCGTGTACCAGATCATCGACGAGATCAGCCGTCGTTGGCACGAGTCGTTCGACACCACGAAGGAGGGCTGGCAGGAGCGTCTGCGCCAGACCGCCATCCTGTGGGACGGCGAGATTCGCATGGCCAACCTGTCCGTGATCTGCAGCCACAGCGTCAACGGCGTGGCCAAGATCCACTCCGACATCATCAAGAACATCGTGCTCAAGGACTTCTATGCCCTGACGCCCGAGAAGTTCAACAACAAGACCAACGGCATCTCGCACCGTCGCTTCTTTGCCGAGGCCAACCCCACCTACGCCAAGCTCGTGACCGAGGCCATTGGCGATGGCTGGCTCAAGGACGCCTTTGAGCTGGAGAAGCTCAAGGAATTTAAGGACGACACCGAGTTCCTGAAGGCCGTGGGTGCCTCCAAGCGCGCCAACAAGGAGCGCTTGGCCGCCTACGTTAAGGCCGAGACCGGTCTGGTCATCGACCCCAACACCGTCTTCGATGTTCAGGTGAAGCGCTTCCACGCCTACAAGCGCCAGCTCATGAACATCATGAAGGTGATGGACATCTACAACCGTCGCATCGCCGATCCCAACTTCCACGTGACGCCGACGACCTTCATCTTTAGCGGCAAGGCTGCCTCGAGCTACACCTTCGCCAAGGAGACCATCCGCCTCATTAACTCCGTGGCCGACGTCATCAACAACGATGCCCGCGTCAACGAGGTCATGAAGGTCTGCTTTATCCCCAACTTCCGCGTCAGCAACGCCCAGCTCATCTACCCCGCCGCCGAGATCTCGGAGCAGATCTCCACGGCCGGCAAGGAGGCCTCGGGCACGTCCAACATGAAGCTCATGATGAACGGCGCCATTACGCTGGGCACCCTCGACGGAGCCAACATCGAGATCGCCGACCTGGCCGGCCGCGAGAACGAGGCCATCTTTGGCCTGACCGCCCCCGAGGTCGAGCAGCTCTGGGCATCCAACAGCTACTTTGCTTGGGATACCCTCAACGGCGACCGCGAGCGCCTGGGCCGCGTGATGGACGAGCTCAAGGACAACACCTTTGCGGGTCTTTCGGGCAACTTCGAGAGTATCTATAACGAGCTCATGAACAACAACGACCCCGACCTGGTCATGGCCGATTTCCGCAGCTATGTGGATGCATGGGAAAAGCTCACCGGCAGCTACGGCGACCAGGAGACCTGGAACCGCAAGGCCCTGCTCAACACCGCCTCCTCCGGCTGGTTCTCGAGCGACCGCACCATTCGCGAGTACCGCGACGAGATCTGGCACGCGTAAAGGCGCGCGAGCTCCCTTATGCCAGCACGGCATTACTCGACGGGCACGACCGAGTGCCGCGCCCGTCGCTAATGGGTTTAAGAACATCGATGACAGAAGGAGAAATCGATGAGTAAGAAAGAATGCATCGCGATGCTCCTCGCAGGAGGACAGGGCAGCCGATTGGGGGCACTCACCCAAAAGATCGCTAAGCCGGCGGTTAGCTTTGGTGGCAAGTTCCGCATTATCGACTTTTCGCTGTCCAACTGCTCCAACTCGGGCATCGACACAGTGGGCGTTCTGACGCAGTATCGCCCCTACCTGCTGCATGCCTACGTGGGCTCCGGCGAGGCGTGGGATCTGGACAGCCGCGACGGCGGCGTGTCGATCCTGCCGCCGTACGAGACGCAGACCGGTGGAGCCTGGTATGCGGGCACGGCCGACGCCATTACGCAGAACCTGGACTACATCAAGGCCAACGACCCCAAGTACGTCCTGATTCTTTCGGGCGATCACCTGTATCGCATGGACTACCGCAAGATGCTCAAGACGCACATTGAGAACAACGCCGACCTCACGGTGAGCGTTATGCCCGTGCCGTGGGAGGAGGCCAGCCGCTTTGGCATCCTGACCACCGACCCCGAGGACGGCCGCATCACCAAGTTCACCGAGAAGCCCGATAAGCCCGATTCGAACCTCGCGTCCATGGGCATCTACATCTTCTCGGCCGACGTCCTGATCGAGGCGCTCGAGGAGGACGCTCTGGACCAGCGTTCGAGCCACGACTTTGGCAAGGACATCATCCCCAAGCTGCTCGGCGAGAACAAGCGTCTGTACAGCTACGAGTTCCACGGCTTTTGGAAGGACGTCGGCACCATCGCCAGCTTCCACGAGACCTCGATGGACCTGCTGGGCAACAACCCCGAGTTCGATCTGTTTGACAAGCACTTCCCCATCATGTCCAACATAACCACGCGACCGCCGCACTACATTGGCCCGGACGGCCGCCTGGACGACTGCCTGGTCTCCAACGGTTGCAAGATCTACGGCACCGCTCGCCACTCGATCCTTTCGACCGATGTCATCATCGAGGAGCGCGCCGTGGTCGAGGACTCCGTGCTGCTGCCGGGTGCGCACGTTAAGAGCGGCGCGCACATCTGCCGTGCTATTTTGGGCGAGAACTCCACGGTCGAAGAGGGCGTGAAGCTCGGCTCTGTCGATACCACCAAGGATACGGCCGTCGTTGGAAATGACGTCGTTATCGGGAAGGGGGAATGATCCGATGATCAATCGTAAGGCCATCGGTTATATCACCGCTAACTACTCTTCGACCTACGGCAGCGTGCTGCTCAAGGATCGCCCCATCGCGTCCGTTCCGTTTTTGGGCCGCTACCGCCTGATCGACTTCCCGCTGTCCAACATGATGAATGCCGGCATCAAGACCGTCGGTGTCGTCATGCCGGGCAACTACCGTTCGCTGATCGACCACGTGGGCTCGGGCAAGGACTGGGGCCTGGACCGCAAGAAGGGCGGCCTGTTCATGGTGCCCGGCAACGCGTATGGCACCACCAAGGGCGGCATGCGCTTCCTGCTGCGCGACATCATCTCCAACAAGACGCTGTTCCAGCGCTCGGAGAAGCCCTATGTCGTGATGATGGGCACCAACATCATCTTTAACATGGACCTCAACACCATCATCGAGGCGCACGAGAACTCCGGTGCCCAGATGACCGTGGTGTACTGCAAGGCCACGCGTAATGTCGAGGACGAGACCAAGCTCGAGATTAACGAGAACGGCCGCCTGACGGGCGTGAGCGCCGGCGTCGTGTACGGAGACAACGCGTCCATGGACTGCTGCATCGTCAACCGCGAGACGCTGCTCGAGATTATCGACCACTACCAGGCCGCCGACTATCTGGACCTGCTCGAGGCACTCCAGGGCGACTTTGGCAACATCGACGTGTGCAGCTACGAGTACAAGGGCGAGGTCGTGGGCGTGTTTAGCGAGAAGTCGCTGTATCGCCGCAGCATGGACCTGCTCGACCAGACCGTAGCCGACCAGCTCTTCGATCCCGAGCGCCCGATTCTGACCAAGGCCCACGACGTGCCGCCTTCGCGCTATGCGACCGGCAGCCACGCGTGCAACTCGATCATCTCGGCCGGCTGCATCATCAAGGGCACCGTGCGCAACTCGATTCTGTCGCGCGGCGTCGTGGTCGAGGAGGGCGCCTCGGTGACCAACTCGATCATCAACCAGAGCTGCATCATCAAGAGCGGCGCCCGTGTTGAGAATGCCATTCTGGACAAGAACAACGTGGTTCCCACCAACACCGAGCTTCGCGGCACGCCCGAGAACATCCTGGTGCTGGGAAAGGCTCCGTTAACTTCCGACACCACCATCGTACGTTAACGTTGGCACCGCAACATCGCTCGTAACATGCAGAATAGCCGCCCGGTTAGCGCCAGGCGGCTATTCTCGAATTGCAACATGGGAGACAATATGGCTGATTCCAGCAAAAAGATGCAGATCGTGTTTGCCTCGGCCGAGTGCGCACCGTTTGTAAAGACCGGTGGCCTGGGCGACGTGGCAGGCTCGCTGCCTGCGGCGCTTGTGCGCGCCGGCGCCGAGGTCATCGTGATGGTGCCCAAGTACGCCACCATCAAGGACGAGTACAAGGCGCAGATGGAGCACTTCTCCGACTTTTACGTGAGCCTGGGCTGGCGCAATGAGTACTGCGGACTCGAGAAGCTCGAGCACGACGGCGTCACCTATATGTTCATCGACAACGAGCGCTACTTTGCGCGCGACTATCCGTACGGCTTCTTTGACGACGGCGAGCGCTTTGCGTTCTTCTCCAAGGCCATCACCGAGAGCCTGCAGCACCTGCCGGCCGGCTTTGAGTGCGACATCCTGCACTGCAACGACTGGCAAACGGCGCTGGCGCCCGTGTTCTTGCGCGAGTTCTACCAGGGCCTGCCGCTGTATGACCGCGTCAAGACCGTGTTCTCGATCCACAACGTGGCGTTCCAGGGCCAGTTTAGCGACACCGTAATGGAGGACATCCTGGGTGTGGCGCATATTCCGGCGGCCGCCTCACAGCTGCGTTGCGACGCCTGCAGCATCAACTACATGCTGGGCGCCCTGCGCTATGCCGACGCCATCACCACGGTGAGCCCCACCTATGCCAATGAGATCCAGACGCCCGAGTTTGGCGAGGGCCTGGACGGCGTTCTGCGCGAGCGTTCGTATGCGCTGCAGGGCATTTTGAATGGCATCGACGTGGCAGGCTTTGACCCGGCGACCGACAAGCGCATTGCCGCCAACTACACCGTCGGGGACCGTTCCGGCAAGGCCATGTGCAAGGCCAAGCTGCAGGAAGAGCTGGGGCTCGAGGTTCGCGACGACCGTCCGCTCATGGTGATGGTCACGCGCCTGACGCGCCAGAAGGGCATGGACCTGGTCATGTACGCGCTCGACCGCATTTTGGCCGGCGGCGTGCAGGTGGCGGTGCTTGGCACTGGCGACCGCGACTACGAGGACGGACTGCGATACTTCCAGGACAAGTACCCCGGCACCATGGCCGCACGCATCGAGTTCGATCCTGCGCTGTCGCAGCGTATGTATGCCGCAGCCGACATGTTCCTGATGCCTTCGAAGTTTGAGCCCTGCGGCCTGTCGCAGATCATCGCCATGCGCTACGGCACCCTGCCCATCGTACGCGAGACCGGCGGCCTGAAGGACACTGTGATCCCGTATAACGAGTTTACCGGCGAGGGTACGGGCTTCTCGTTTAGCAACTTTAACGGCGACGAGATGGGTGACGCCGTGTTCCGCGCGGCACGCCTGTTCTGGGATAACCGCGATGCCTGGAACCAGCTGGTCACGCAGGCCATGAGCCAGGACTTTAGCTGGACGCGCTCGGCCGACAAGTATCTGGACCTGTACTTCTTTATGCATCCGGAGATTGAGAGACCGGTGGCTGTTGTCAACGAGCCTGAGGCTGTTGCTGAGCCGGCGGCAGCTGAGGAGCCCAAGGCCGAGGAGAAGCCGGTTGAGGCTGAGCCCGCAAAGGCCGAGCCTGAGGTGAAGGCTGAGGCTGCTCTTGAGGCAGAGGCCGAGGTCAAGCCCGCTGCAAAGCCCGCAGCTAAGAAAACCACGACCCGCAAGACGACCGCCAAGAAGGCTACAACGACAAAGGCTGCCGCAACTAAAACGACGGCTGCCAAGGCAACGACGACGCGCAAGCGCACGACCGCCGCAGCCAAGAAGGCCGCAGAGGCCGAGGCCGCTCCCGAGGTAAAGGCCGAGGTCGCCGAGGCCAAGCCGGCCGCTAAGGCTCCGGCCAAGACTGCAGCCAAGAAGACGACCGCGACCAAGAGCACGACCAAGACCACTGTCGCCAAGAAGGCTACAGCTACGAAGGCGACGGCTACCAAGGCCACTGCAACGAAGGCTGCCCCCAAGGCGGCCGCAAAGCCGGCCGCCAAGGTCGAAGAGGCGCCTGCCGAGACCAAGCCCGCCACCAAGACCACCACGCGAAAGCGCAGCACGACGACGGCCAAAAAGACCACGACCAAGGCCGCAGCTACCAAGGTAGAAGCTAAGCCCGCTACCGTCAAAGAGGAGCCCAAGCCTGAGGTAAAGGCCAAGCCGGCGGCGAAGGCCGCCGAGGACAAGGCTGAGACCAAGGCAGCCCCGAAGGCAGAGGCCAAGCCCGAGCCCGAGCCCGCCAAGGAGACCCCGACGTCCCCCGTCGCCGCGACCGAGGAAAAGGCTCCGACCAAGAAGACCTCCGTCCGCAAGGCAACGGCCACCCGCAAGCGCCGCTAGTACGCAGACGATTCAAAACCTCATCAAACCCTAAGCAAGGGGCGCTCCAACTGGGTGCCCCTTCTCTGTAGGTAGTGGTAAAACGATTTTCTAGGACAACCGTTCGCCGATGGTAAACGGATGTTGTTTATACAGCCTGTGTACAACAGATATACTTACAACTTGTGCGTAAAGCCATGGCCCGCAGGCCGTGATTCTATTGAACTGGACCGTATTATGAGATTGATACACAACAGCCGTCTTCCGCAGTTTCGCACTCCGTTTGGCGCTGTGACCACTGGAACTACCCTTTCGCTCTCCGTGATTCTGGAGGATGCCGACCCCAACCAGGCAACGCTTACGCTGCGCACCTGGGTCGATGAAGTCGGCGAGACCCTGATCCCAATGGAGCACGAAGGCGATGGCATTTTTACCGGCGAGCTCAAATGCACTGAACCGTGTCTTGTGTGGTACAGCTTTATATGCAATATCGAGGGCCAGCCCGAGGTCCGCTTGGGCGCACCGCAGGGTCGCACCGGCGGAGAGGGCGTAACTTACGACTACGCCGAGGTTCCGTCCTTCCAGATTACCGTCTATAAGCACCGCGAAGTGCGTCCCGAGTGGTACGAGCGTGGCATGGTCTACCAGATCTTCCCCGATCGCTACGCCCGAGATGAAAACTGGCGCGAGCGCACGCTGGCCGAGGTCGAAAAACCACGCAACGGAATCCAGCGCCGCATGGTCGAGGACTGGAACGAGCCGCCCGTGTACGAGCGCGCCGAAGACGGCTCCATCAAAACCTGGGACTTCTACGGCGGGTCGCTCAAGGGCATCCAGGAAGACCTGCCTCGCATCGCCGAGCTGGGCTTTACGGCCATCTACCTCAACCCCATTTTTGAAGCCGCGAGCAACCACCGCTACGACACGGCCGACTACACCAAGATCGACCCGATCCTGGGCACCGAGCAGGACTTTACCGAGCTGTGCCAGGCGGCCGAGAAGCTGGGCATCTCCATCATTCTGGACGGCGTCTTCAACCACACGGGCGATGACTCGATCTATTTCAACCGCTACGGCAACTACCCCGGCGTGGGCGCGTGGCAGAGCGAGGATTCTCCATGGCGCGATGCGTTTTATTTCCACGAGGACGGCTCATACGACTGCTGGTGGGGCGTGGGCAATATGCCCGCCATCAATGAGAGCTCTGAGCTGGTACGCGAGCGGCTCCTGGGCAAGGACGGCGTGATCCGTAAATGGCTACGTGCCGGCGCTCATGGTTGGCGCCTAGACGTGGCCGACGAGCTTTCCGATGACTTCCTGGCCGAGATCAAAAAGGCCGTGCTCGCCGAGAAGCCTGATGCACTGTTGCTCGGCGAAGTCTGGGAAGACGCCTCCAACAAGATCAGCTACGGCCATCTGCGCCGCTATCTGCAAGGCTCCGAGCTGGACTCGGCCATGGATTATCCCTTCCGCGACATGGTCATCGGCTTTTTGATGGGCTACAAGAACGCCTACCAGGCAGCCGAGGATATCGAAACCCTGCGCGAGAACTATCCCCGTGAGGCCCTGTCCTGCGCACTTAATCTGCTTTCGAGCCACGACCGTCCGCGCATTATCTCGGTGCTCGGCGGCGGCCCCGACGAGTCGCAGCTGCCCGAGTGCGAGCGCAGCAAATGGCGCCTGGACAAGAACTCGATGGGCCTGGCCAAGAGCCGTTTTTGGCTCGCAACGCTCATGCAGATGACGTTCCCGGGCGTGCCTTCGATTTACTATGGCGATGAGTACGGCCTGGAGGGTCTAACCGATCCGGGCAACCGCCGCACCCTGCCGACCAAGGACCAACTGCACGACTTCGACACGCTGGCTATTGTCAAAAACGCCTCCGCCGTACGCCGCGCACTACCGTTTATGATCGACGGCGAGATCAAGGCCTTCGCGCTCAACGACGAGGTGCTGGCATACAACCGCACGGGCAAGGATGGCGAGTCCGCGACGGTTATCATTAATCGTAGTCTGCGCAATTCGCACCGCGTGACGATTCCGGCGCTCGACGAATGCGCGAGTGACGTGATCAGCGGTCACGAGTGCGAGATCCACAACGGCACGGTCACGCTCGATTTGTATCCGCTGGGCTCGTCGATCATCTATCACCATGCCGAGCAGCGCTTGCAGGAGCCGCTCGATCACGGCGCGGGCGTTGTGTGCCATATCACCTCGGTACCGACCGATGACGGCAAGCCCGGCACGATCGGCGCACCCACGCGTCGCTTTATCGACCATCTGTCCGCTATGGGCATGCGCTACTGGCAGGTCCTGCCTGTCAACCCAACGGACTTCTTCCGCTCCCCTTACGCCGGGCCTTCGGCCTTTGCGGGCAATATTGACCTGCTGCCCGAGAGCCACGAGGAGCTGGCGGCCGACTTTGAGACTTGGAAGGCACGTGGCGGCGAAGATGCCGATCCGCTCTACACCGCGTTTAAACATCGCAACGCCGATTGGCTCGAGAAATACTGCGTCTACATGGCCGTTAAGAAGTACTTTAAGGGCGAGTCGCGCCACGATTGGCCGACGGATGTCGCGCGCTACAACGAGCACCTGATTGACGACAAGCGTTTCCACGACGAGGCAGAGCTGCAGGCGTACATGCAGTACCGCTTTGACCTAGCCTGGTGCGAACTCATGAACTACGCGCACAAGAAGGGCATCGAGGTCATCGGCGATATCCCGATGTATGTCTCGGACGATTCGGCCGATGCATGGAGCGAGCCCGAGAACTTCTGGTTGTCCGATACCGGCAAAGCGATTGAGATTTCCGGTGCGCCGCCCGACAACTTTGCGCCCGAGGGCCAGGTGTGGGGCAACCCGACGTTCCGCTGGGGCCACATGAAGCAGAACGGCTACCGCTGGTGGATGGACCGCCTGCGTCGCGCGTTCTCGCTCTACGACCGTGTGCGCCTGGACCACTTCCTGGGCTTCCATAGCTACTTTAGTATCCCCGCGGGCAAGGCTTGCGCCGACGGTCGCTGGCTGGCGGGCCCGGGCAAGGACCTGTTTCAGACCGCCTACGACGAGCTAGGTCCGCTCAACTTTATCGCCGAGGACCTGGGCTATTTGACGCCCGGTGTTCGCGCCATGGCTTCGACCTGCGGTTTCCCCGGCATGGACGTGCTGGAGTTTAGCGACTACGACGTTCGTTGCGGTGTGCATCCCACGCCCGGCAAGATTCTGTACACCTCGACGCACGATACGTCGACGCTGGCCGGTTGGTGCACGCGTTCCTTTGCGGGTGGCGACGTGCCGAGCGGTGTTGAGGTGGCGTCCAAGCTGATGAGCGACGCGCTGGCAAGCGACGCTCCCCTGGTGATGATGCCGCTGCAAGATGTCTTGGGGCTGGGCGACGACGCGCGCATGAACGTTCCGGGCGTGGCCACGGGCAACTGGACCTGGCAGGCTGACGAAACCGATGTTGCGGCCGCCGAGGGCAAAACTTCGCAGCTCCTGCGCAACACCCATAGATTCTGGGGCGAAGCGTGATAAAACCCCCGATATAGGGTACAGTTACAGCTGTTTGAATTTTTGCGGGCAGAGCGATCTGCCCGCTTTGTGCTGAAAAGGAAGTATTATGGCGCGCTACGATTACAAGTGCTCGAGCTGCGGCAACGTGTTCGAGGTTGAGCATCCCATGTCCGAGACCCCCGAGGTCCTATGCCCGAGCTGCGGTGCCCCGGCGGTCAAGACGTTCTCGGCCAGCGGTATTAAATTTGAGGGCAGCGGTTTCTACAACACCGACCAGCGAAGCGGTGGCTCCAGCACCAGCGCCACAAACGGCTGCTGCGCCAACTGTCCGCATAACCACTAGAAACCAACCAACCCCGCGATCAACACCGATCGCGGGGTCGCTTCTTTGCGCTATAGGTAGCTAATTAATTTTTAATAATTAGCATATTTTAAAATCCGCCCATACCGGCAGAATAGGGATCGTCACAGGTACCATCGCTATACCAATGAGTAGACCCCACATAATTGCCATTTTCGTCATAAAGATCCATAGTTTTAATGACTACTTTGCCGCCGCCATTAGAGGAGCCTCCCGAATAACCACTTCCGCCAGAATAGCCGCTTCCACTAGAATAATTATTGCTGCTATAAGAATTGTTGGAATAATTGTTTTGCTGAGAAGCCCGCTGCCGAGTCTGTGCCACTTCCTCTTGAGCCTTCGCCTCAGCTTCTGCTTTTGCCTTATTTACATCATCAATACGAGTTTGATAACGACTAATCTGTTCATTGATTTGATCAATGAACAGATTAGAATCCTTTTTGGCATCATCAAAAATAAGCTTCTGATTATCTTTATTAGAAATATCATTAAGAAGACCATTGAGGCTATTAATATGCTGCTGGAGAGAGTCAGTATCTTCAGTAGAATTTACATCAAAATTAACATGGTCAGCTAGAGAAGTATTCCACTCATTATTTTGAGCATTACGGCAGTCTTTAATGATGGAATCGTATTTATTAAGCAACTTCGTCCAATCAGGGGAAGTGCCATCAGCATACTTAAATTTGTCATCAGAGATTTCTTTATTCAACATCTCTTTATTGTTTTGAGCATTTCTAATGGTATCAAGACGTTGCTCAAATGTTAGTAGCCTAGGATCAGCTTTAAAGGCAACAACACTATCGCTAGCCTTTGAATACAAAACTTCAACCTGCTGATTATGTTCACTACATGCTTGTTTGTAATTGTAACCAGCATAACCACCGACGCAACCAGCAATAAGCAGAGCAACGATACCGGAACCAATAATTACCCGCTTTTTAATCGAAGAATTCTCAACTTCTTCATTTTCCTGAGTATTATCTTCAGGATTATCAATCTTGTCATTGTTAAGATCGATCATCTTAACCCCTCAATATTAAATCTGCGAGCGGTTTATGCATCGGAAACTTACCGAGCCCAACCGCTTACTTTCACACCCGATTTATTAATCCCCATCCCAGAGAAATCATCTCAAATTAGCCACCCGGGCATCTCTATGAGTTGCGCACCAGCCTGGCGCAGAAGTGGCCGTCGTAGGAGTCGGCGTTTACCGGCACGCTTTGGAAGAGGCCTCGATCGTTCTGGCGTACGGATACGAGCTTCTTGGCCTGATCGAACTCGGGGAGTTGCAGAATCTGCGCCTCGGAGAGCGGCTCCAGGCTAAAACCGGTGCCCTCGGGAGAGTTCAGGAACGCTTCCACGACCTGTGTGTTCTCCTCGTCGAAGACCGAGCATGTCGCATAGATAAGCTCGCCACCAGCAGCCACGCGCGCAGCGGCTTCCTTGAGCATCGTCAGCTGCAGCTTGGGCAGCTCAACCGTCACATCCTTTTCGGTCAGGCGCCACGGGATCTCGGGATGACGACGCATGGTTCCGGTGCCAGAGCACGGCGCATCGATAAAGACTGTGTCGAACTTAACCGGCTCGCCAAGCATGGCATCAAACGATGTGAGCACCTCATCAAGCTCGCAAGCATCACCAGAAACCGTACGAACGCCCTGAATACCGGCCTTATGCAGGCGAGCGAGATTCAGATCGCACTTGCGATCATGCAGATCGAGCGCCGTATGCTGACGCTCATAGCCCGTACGCTTGGCCTGGCACATCATCACATAGGTCTTGGTGCCACGACCGGCACCAATCTCAAGGCAGCTACCAGGGCGCGTGGCAGCTGTGGCGATAAGTTGCGCGTTGAGATCAGATGCCACCGCGGCAGCACGCTCAAACGCACCCGAAGCAACGGTAACCTGGGCATCAACCGGGGCATGGCAGCCCGGGAAGACAGGTGCGACGAGCTGCGAGATATACGGATCGGGCTTGGTCGCAAAGGCGTTCTCATGCAGGGCCAGCGGCGCGGGGGCCAGATTGCCGGCAAAGTTAAGCGCACCCTCTGGCGTGTCAAACGACGCCATAATGCGAGCACACAGCCAGCGAGGAAGACCCATCAGGCGCGACAGACGAACCAAGCGTCGCTCGGACTCATCCACATCGGACGCAGTAGCAAAGTCCTCAACATTGTCCGCAACCTTATGCAGTACAGCATTGGCCAAGCCAGCGGCGGACTTAGCACCGCAGCGAACCAGCTCAACTCCCTGACTTACGGCAACACGGCCCGGCGTATGCAGGTAGAGCATCTCGAAGGCCGAGATACGAAGCGCCATGCGAACGCGCGGCGCAACCTTTTTGGGCTTATCGAGAAACTGATCGAGCAGCTCGTCCAAAATACCCTGCGTGGCGGCCACACCCAGCGCCAAGCGGGCGGCAAAAGCGGAATCGCGCTGGTCAATAGCCTTGGCGGAAGCACGGGAAGACAACACATCGCGCGCATACATGCCGCGGCGATCGGCCTCCATCAGCACATTGAGCGCAAGCTTGCGCGCGGGAGACAGCTTGCTCATGACAAAACACCCCACGAAAGATCGGCACCCTGCAGGCCAGCAGCCCAAGCAGAAGCGGCCATAGCACGCTTGCCATCGGGCTTAACCTCAAGCAACTCAACCGAGCCATCGGAAAGACCAAGGTAAACACACTTGGCCTTAACGAGAACCTGACCCTCAACAAGCGACACATCAGCAGGCGCAGCATCGAGCACGCGCACGGTCTTGCCGGCAATCACGCAACGAGCAGGCGCGGTATCGGACGAAGCCAGCACATGGCGCACGCAATCAAGCGCCGCCATGTGCGGATCCAGGCGCATCTCCTGCTTAGAAATCTTGGCAGCATGGGTAACGAGCGCCTCGTCCTGTTCGATCCACACGGCGGTGCCATCGGCAAGAGAAGGAAGCGTATAGGCAAGCAGTTTACCGCCAAGCTCACCAAGCTCCATGGTCAGCGCCTCAGCATGCTTACCGGCAACCGACGTGGAAGCCTGAGCACAATAAGCACCAGTATCCACGCCGTGCCCGATGCGCATGATAGAAACGCCAGCAACCTCATCACCAGCAAGAATCGCACGCTGAATGGGAGCAGCGCCACGCCAACGAGGCAGTAGCGAAGCATGAACATTCACAATACCAAGCGGCGCCATATGCAGCACCTCATCGGGCAAAATGCAACCATAGGCAGCCACACAG
Source organism: uncultured bacterium (assembly GCA_905215445.1). Taxonomy (GTDB): domain Bacteria; phylum Actinomycetota; class Coriobacteriia; order Coriobacteriales; family Coriobacteriaceae; genus Collinsella. The sequence continues at coordinate 21,903 of CAJMPZ010000029.1, forward strand.
AAAATATCAGCCTGGGCAGCCTGGAGCACCTCAACAACCTCAGGCGTCATACGATTAGCCTCAACAACCGGCAACCCCAGCTCAAGCGCCTTGGCCTTAACAGGAGAAGGCTCAAGCTTCTTACCACGCCCACGAACAGCATCGGGACGAGTAATTACAAGCGCAATCTCATTGCCTGTCTCAACAAGCGAAGTCAGCGAAGGCACAGCAAAATCAGGCGTACCCATAAACACAATACGCATAAAGAACGTCTCCTCTCAACCAAAGCCGAGACGGCTACAAAGAACAGCGGAAAGCCAAGTCACCAGCCCATCCGCAATAACATTTCAACAAGAACAAATATACCCAAAACCAAAGAAAGAGCCGCAATAAAAGCAGCTCTTTCAGCAAAGCACCTATCAGCGAAGACGCCCATCCCTGGCCCGACGGCACCCCGGGGACGGACAAACCTACTCCGTCTCGCCCGGTCGAGCGCCGCGGGCCAGGGCGTCCTGGTACTCCTTGACGGCCTTGAGCCTCTGCATGGGCTTCAGTCGCTCGAACATAGTGTTGCCATGCAGGTGATCGATCTCGTGCTGCAGGCACACGCAGAACAGGTCGCCCGTAGCCTCGTAGCGAATCAGGTTTGCGTCCAAGTCGTACGCCTCGACGACGACATGGTCGGGACGCTCGATCTCGCAGCTAATGCCAGGGATGGACAGGCAGCCCTCGCTAAACGGCACCAGATGGTCACTCTGCTCAACAATGACAGGGTTGATGAGCACGTACGGGTCGTAGTCGTTCTTGTCGCTGTAGTCGCAGTCGATGGTGACGAGCTGAATAAGCTCGCCGATCTGCGGAGCAGCCAGGCCGCAACCGCCGTTCTCGAACATCATCTTCTTCATCTTCTCGGCAAGCGCCTCGATCGCTGGGGTGATCTCCTCGATCACGGCGCACTCCTGACGCAGGCGAGGGTCGGGCGACAGTACGATTCCGTTGGCTTCCATGGCCATCCTTTCGGGTTGTTACATCAAATCATAGGCATCGACGTCAACGCTCACGCTCACGCCGCGCACAGAGCCCACCTCTTTGAGGCAGGCGTCGATATCATCAGAGACATGGTACCCCACAGGCGACTTCACAAGCAGATGGAAGCGGTAACGGTCCTTGGCTTTCTCGATTACACACGAAGCCGGGCCCAGCACCTGGGGCACGGCGCTCCCCGCCCGCAAAAAGTCGGGCGCGGCGGCATGCCAGCGGCGCTTAAGAAGCTTTGCAATGCGCCCGATATAATCCTGCGCATCGTCGCGGCTTGCCGACCACACCAAAATGTTAACCAGGCGCACGAACGGCGGATACAGTGCGTCGCGGCGCTGGTCCAGGTCGTAGTCGGTAAAGATCGAGCGATCGTGCTCGGCGACGGCGCGGATGACCGGATCCTCGGGCAGATACGTCTGGATGATGACCTCGCCAGGGCGATCGCCGCGACCGGCGCGACCGGCGACCTGCTCAAGCAAATCGTAGGCGCGCTCCCCTGCGCGGAAATCCGGCAGCTTGAGGGCGAAGTCAGCATTGACCACACCCACGAGCGTGACCTCGGGAAAGTCGAGGCCTTTGGCGATCATCTGGGTGCCCAGCAACACGGCGCAATCGGCAGCATCGAACTGCTCGAGCAGCTTTTTGTGCGCATCCTTGCCGCGCGTGGAATCGGCATCCATGCGGATGATGGCGACGTCCTCGGGCAGCATCTGGTGCAGTGCGTCCTCGATCTGCTGCGTGCCCAGCCCCATTTTTGCCAGGTAGCGACTGCCACATTTGGGGCAACGGCTCGTGGGCGCGGGATACGGCTGCACGCGCCAAGACGAACCGCAAGTGTGGCACTGCAGCGTGTGCGTGCGCTCGTGATACGTAAGCGCGGTGGAGCAGTGGTTGCAGGTGGGGACGCAGCCGCACTCGCGGCACATCAAAAACGGCGCAAAGCCGCGGCGGTTATGCAGCAGCACGGCCTTCTCACGGCGTTCGACCACGCGATCCAAGCCCTCCATCAAGGGTTTTGAGAACATGGAGCGGCTGCCGTGAGAAAACTCACGGCGCAGGTCGGCAATTCGGACCATGGGAAGCACGGCGTGTCCCGGGCGCTCGGGCATCTCGACACGCGTCCAAGTGGCACCGTTATACGTGCCACGACGGCAGCGGCCGAGGGCCTCGGCCGAGGGCGTGGCGGAGCCCAACACGAGCGGGCAGCGATAGCGCCGCGCCATCTCGGCCGCCACCTCGCGCGCGTGGTAGCGCGGACTGGAGCCCTGCTTGTAACTAGTCTCGTGCTCCTCGTCGATGATGATGAGACCAAGGTCGCTGAGCGGGCAAAAAAGCGCCGAACGAGCTCCCACGACCACACGCGCGGCGCCACTGGCAACCATATCCCACTGGTCCAGGCGCTCGCCGGCCGAAAGCCGCGAATGGAACACGGCGACCGTCTCGCCAAAGCGCGAGCGGAAGCGGCCGACGGTCTGGGCTGTCAGCGATATCTCGGGCACCAGTACGCAGGCTGAGCGGCCGGCCGCGAGCACGCGCTCGATAGCGGAAAGGTAGACCTCGGTTTTGCCGGATCCAGTGACGCCATCGACTAGGACCACGTCGCCGTGAGCGTCAAGGCGTGCGCGCTCAATCTGCGCGAGGGCCTGTCGCTGACCGTTGGTGAGTGCCATCGGGGCCTTGCCGCTCGCCGAGGACAGCGTGGTCTGCTCGCTGCAGCCACGCCAGGCGCGGCGCTCCTCCACAACCACGACGCCGCGTTTTTCGAGCGCCTTGATGGTCGCCGACATGCTGTTATAGAGAAGGTTGAGGTCGCGCGTCGTGACCGGGCCGCACTGGAGCGCCTCGATGAGTTGGCGCTGACGGACCGCGGTCTTGGGCGGCGTATAGTCGAAGCCTTCGGGCGTGAGCATGACCCAGCGATTTTGGATGGGTTTGACGGCTGGACGTTCAACCGTCCACACGCCGTCGTCGCCCTTGACCACACGCGGGCTGCCGCCCGGTGGCAAAAACAGGCGCAGGCACTCGGAAAGCGTCGCGACGTACTCGCGGCTCATCCAGCGCGCAATGCGGGCAGCCTCGGCGGTAAAGAGCGGTTTGCTGAGGATGGCTTCGACAGGCTTGATGCGCGAAAGGTCAAGGGCGTTGTTGCCTTGCAGGTCGCCCAGCTCGGGCGCAATATCGACGATGTAGCCTGCGGCGGCACGGTTGCCAAAGTGGACCAGGACCGTCGATCCGACCTGGGCCTCGTTGGCAAGGGACTCAGGAATGCCGTAAGCGAACGGTTCGGACAGCGCACGGGTGGGGATATCGAGAACCACGCACGAGTAGGCGGCAATGGGCTCAGGTACAGGATCGGGCTTGGCCGAGGCAGCAGCGGATGCCGGTGCCGCCGGAGACTCCTCCGGTTCCGGTGAACCAAACAGCGACAGTTGTTGAGCCATACACCACCTCTAACGAACGGACCTGAAAGGGGTGGGACAAAATAATCAGTGGTGTTTGTCCCATGGCCGATACGAGTGTCGAGCTTGTTGCGTCGCTCGAACATGGGACAAACACCACTGATTATTTTGTCCCAGCAACCCACTCATCGGTACAGAAACAAGAGCCCCGCTCGGGGTGAACGGGGCTCGGATACAAACGTTTGCGCAGCGACTACAGCGCCATCGTGCGGGCGCGGTCGATACGCGCCAGACAGTCGTCACGGCCGACGAGCGCCATGGTCTCGCCCAGCGGAGGGCTCACCATGTTGCCGCAAACGGCGACGCGCACGGCCTGGAACACCACGCGCTTCTTAAGGTCCATCTGCTCGGGCAGCGGCTCAAGCGCGGCGTCGATGTTCGCGGCTGTCCACTCGTCCACGCCCTCGAGCGCGGCCTTGGCGGCGTCCAGGATGGCACCCATGCCTTCCTTGGCCAGGCCCTTGTTGACGGATTTCTCGTCATACTCGAGCGTCTCGGCCGTAGCAAAGATGGGAGCGGCGACGGTCACGGCGTCGGCCGGCATCTTGGTGCGCGGCTTGACGATGGCGGCAAGCGCATCGATCCAATCCTCGCCGTACTCGACGTTGCCCTCGATGAGACCCGCCTCGTGCAGCTCGGGGACCATGATCTCGTCGGCAAACTGGGCATCGGACATGCCGTTGATGTACTCGGCATTGACCCAGTCGAGCTTCTTTGGGTCGAAGGTCGCCGGGTTCTTGGAGATGCGGTCGAGCGAGAACTTGCTGGCCAGGACATCGCGCGGGATGATTGTGGTCTCGCCGTCGAGCGACCAGCCGAGCAGCGCCAGGTAGTTGACGAAGGCGTCGGAAAGGTAGCCGGCGTCGCGGTACTCCTCCACCGAGGTGGCGCCATGGCGCTTGGAGAGCTTCTTGCCGTCGGCGCCCAGGATCATGGAGATGTGGGCGAACGTGGGCACGGGCGCGCCGAGGGCCTCGTAGACCATGACCTGACGCGGGGTGTTGGACAGGTGGTCATCGCCGCGGATGACATGGGTGATCTTCATCATGGCGTCGTCGACGACGGTCGCAAAGTTGTACGTGGGCGTGCCATCGGAGCGGAAGATCACAAAGTCGTCGAGCTCCTTGGCGTCGAAGGTCACCTCGCCGTGGACGGCGTCGTGGATGACGACGTCGCCGCGGTCCTCGGGCACCTTGATGCGCAAGACGTAGGGCTCGCCGGCCTCGATGCGGCGACGGGCCTCCTCGGGATCAAGATCGCGGCAGCGACGCTGATAGCCCTGGAAGGGGTCCTTGCGCTCCTGCGCGGCCTTACGGTCGGCGTCGAGCTGCTCCTTGGTGCAGAAGCAGGGATAGGCCTTGCCCTCGTCCCAAAGCTTCTGGGCGGCCTGCTTGTACAGGTCCAGGCGCTCGGTCTGGGCGTAGGGGCCATAGTCGCCGCCCACCTCGGGACCCTCGTCCCAGTCCAGGCCAAGCCAACGCATGGCGCGCAGAATGATCTGCGTGTTCTCGTCAGTGGAGCGGGTGGGGTCGGTGTCGTCGATGCGCAGGATGAACGTGCCGCCGTTTGAGCGGGCAAAAGCCCAGTTATAGATAGCGGTGCGGGCGCCGCCGATGTGAAGCTTGCCCGTCGGTGAGGGTGCAAAGCGGACGCGAACGTCTGATGCCATGGATATCTCCTCGATTGCAGGATGGATGTCTAACTGCACCAGTATAAAGCAACAATGCAGCCTCCGCACAAAGGGCACCGACCCACTCATTGGGGACTACTCATTGGGGACAGACTTAAATGACCAGTCGTTGTAGTCATTGGGGACATTCTTGGTTTAAGACTGGTCATTTAAGTCTGTCCCCAATGAGTAATTAAGTCTGTCCCCAATGAGTAGGTGCGGAAAGGGTGTGAATGTTTGATTTACGCGCTATGATGTGCCCTTGCATAGAGAGCCCGGCGGAATGGTAACGGTCGCCGGGACACGTTTTTGAAAGGACAATCATGCCAGAAGAACTTCGTTCCATCCCACCCCAACACGGGTCCTTTGTTTTTACGTCGGAGTCGGTGACTGAAGGTCATCCCGATAAGATCGCTGACCAGATCAGCGACGCCGTCCTCGACGCAATCCTCGCCAAAGAAATAGAGCTGCAGGAGCAGGGCTATATTGCGCCCAACGGTGTGCCCGCCAACGTGGAGAACGTCCGCTGCGCCTGCGAGACCCTCGTGACCACCGGCACGGTCATCGTCGCCGGCGAGATTCGCACCCAGGCCTACGTCGACGTACAGGAAATCGCCCGCGGCGTCATCCGCCGCATTGGCTACAACCGCGCCAAGTTCGGTTTTGACTGCGACACCTGCGGCGTCATGAGCCTCATCCACGAGCAGTCGCCCGATATCGCCCAGGGCGTTGACGAGTCCTTCGAGACCCAGACCGGCGCTACCACCGACCCGATCGACCTGATCGGCGCCGGCGACCAGGGCATGATGTTCGGTTATGCCTCCAACGAGACCAAGACCCTCATGCCCATGCCGCACTACCTGGCAAGCCGCCTGGCCGAGCGCCTGGCCGCCGTGCGTCACGACGGCACCCTCGCCTATCTGCGTCCCGACGGCAAGACCCAGGTCACCGTGCGCTACGAGGAAGGCAAGCCCGTCGAGGTCACGACCATCGTCATCTCCACGCAGCACGCCGCCGAGATCGAGGACATGGGCAAGATCAAGGCCGACCTCATCGAGCACGTCATCACCCCGGTCATGGCCGCCGAGAACATGCCGTGGGACAACGCGGACATCTACGTGAACCCCACCGGTCGCTTTGTCGTGGGCGGCCCCATGGGCGACACGGGCCTCACCGGCCGCAAGATCATCGTCGACACCTACGGCGGCTACGGCCGTCACGGCGGCGGCGCCTTTAGCGGCAAGGACTGCACCAAGGTTGACCGCTCCGCCGCGTATGCCGCGCGCTGGGTCGCCAAGAACGTGGTCGCCGCCGGTCTGGCCGACCGCTGCGAAGTCGAGCTTGCCTACGCCATCGGCGTTTCCAAGCCCCTCTCAATCATGGTTGACACCTTCGGTACCGCGTATGTTGCCGAGGACAAGATCGTCGAGGCCGTCGAGAAGACCTTCGACCTGCGCCCGGGCGCAATCATCCGCGACCTAGACCTGCGTCGCCCCATCTACGAAAAGACGGCAGCCTACGGTCACTTCGGCCGCGAAGACGCCGACTTCACCTGGGAGAATAGGAAGAGCCCTCATTAAAAGATAAGAATGTAGTTAAACTAAAAATAGAGAACTAC
>CAJMPZ010000030.1 GCA_905215445.1 uncultured bacterium
ACTGGCGGCAGCATTGAGAACGCAGGTCTCCGCACCCGGTGTAAAGCAGACGACAGGGATATCGCCAAAACAATCGTCAAACACAGCCGCCGTATTTGCGTTCTCGGCATCCGATGCCAACGTTTCGGGTAGGTTGTGGCCAAAAGCCGCCGCGCAATCCGGATGATCTTCTTTCCATGCATGCAAGAGCGACACGGCCTCTTTGGCATCAGCGATGCCGGACAGATCAGGCCCCAACGTCCGCAGCGCCCAGCCTGTATAGAAGGTATGCACATCGATCAGGCCAGGCATGACGGTGTGGTCGCCCAGGTCAACTACCTCGTCCGCCTGGGTCAAATACAAAGCTAGCTCACACTTGGTGCCAACAGCCTCAATTCGATTGCCACGGACCGCTACGAAACCTTCAAACGGCAGGTCCCCCGTACCGGTAAAGACGCTCTTAGACGTCAGGACCGTCAAACGATCAGACATCACAACCACCTACGCCGGAAGCATGCCAGAAATTGCCGTTACGATCAGGCCAAAGACGACCATAAAGATGAAGAACTTCCAAATGGTCTTCCACCATTGGCCAAACGTAATCTTAGCCACGCCAAGGCCGGCAACCGTCATGCCCGCCACGGGACTGATGGTGTTGATGGTCTGGTTGGCAAACTGGAGCGCGGTAACGGCCGCCTCGGGATTGAGGCCCATGAGCTCGGTCAGGGGGCCCATAACGGGCATGGTGAGTGCCGCCAGGCCAGAACTCGAGGGAACCAGCAAAGAGAGCAGGCCAAGGACGATATACATAAACGTGGTGTAGACGGCGGCGGGTGCACCGGCGAGCGCAGTAGCGAGCGCCTGGAGGATGGTGTCGATGATCATGCCGCCCTCGGCGATGACCAGAATACCGCGAGCGATACCGATAACGATGGCGGCGTACGCAAAGTCGGCGAGACCTTTAACGAACTCCTCAGCAATCGTCTGCTGGTCAAGACCGCCCAGGATACCGGCAAGCAAGCCCATGCCAAGGAACACGGCGGAAATCTCATTCATGTACCAACCCTGGGTCACAAGACCCCAGACGATAATGCCCATACCGCAAGCAAAATCGATAAGCACGAGCTTCTGACGGGTAGTGAACTCTTCCTCAATGGAGGCATCGGTCACGGAAAACTCGATACGCTTGAGCTTATCGTCCTCGTACGTAATGGACGACTCGGGGTTTTTTTTGACGCGCATGGCGTAGCGCATGGCCCATGCGATACCGACGGCAGTGAAGATGACCCAAGAAACGGCGCGCAGCCACAGTTGCGGATTGCCCTCGATGCCAATGATGCCCTGGGCGATCAAAACATTAAACGGATCGATAGTCGAAGCGCAATATCCCAGGTTAGGACCAAGGAAGCAGATGATGAATGCCGTCATCGAGTCATAACCGATACCCATCATGATGGGAATGAAGATGGCATAGAACGGCAGGGCTTCCTCAGACATACCAAACGTGGTGCCGCAAATGGACAGCAACGTCATCGTGATGGGAATGATGAGGATGTCCTTGTTCTTGAGCTTTTTAATCACACGGCTCATGCCGGCATTCAAAGCGTTGGTCTTGGTGATGATTGCGAACGACCCGCCAATCAATAAGACGAACGCAACGACGTCGGCAGCCTCCTGGATGCCCTTAGTGGGCGCTTGCAGGACCGCGAAGATATCCTGCCCCAGATTGATGGTCTCGCCGGTCTCGGAATCGGTGTAGTTCTTATCGACCTGTTCATAGGTTCCAGCAACGGCGACTTCACGCTCGCCCGCCGCTGTCGAAATCGTCTTGCGCTGATACTGACCAGAGGGAACGATCCAAGTCAAGACCGCAAAGACAACGATCAGCAAGAACATGATCGTATAGACATGCGGTAATTTGAACTTAAAACGTCTGTTTGTCTTCTTCGCCTTCGTATCTGACATAGATACCTCCAAAGAACTCGAGACTGCATCGCATCTCGCTTCAACGTTTGCACAAGGCAAACGTTCTATGACGTTCTATAGGTTACCAGCAGCTTTTCTCGCCATCAAGATAATTTCAAACTGATTGCCGCAACGCGGTTGAACGGTTGCGTTTGCGCCGTGAACGGTATGGAAACGCCCGGTGAGATGATCCACCGGGCGCTTTCATACGCAATGTCCTAGATGTCAAAAACGTAGCGAGACCCAACGATCCGCTGACGACCGATGATAAACGGCCGCCGCTGCTCATCGAAAAAGAAGGCTTCCATATAAAACAAGGGTTCGCCAACGGGAACTGCCAACAACCGAGCGACCTCGGGCGACGCACACGCGATCTCAAGCGTGCATGGGTCGGTAAACGCGGGCGTGCGGCCCGTCCGGTTGCGCACGAACTCAAAAATGGATTGGTTAGATAGAGGTGCCGTTGATAGATAGGCGTTGTCCTCGTAAACATATATGTTGTTCTCGAGCATGACAGGGACGCCATCGGCAGTACGCACGCGCTCAACGCAGATCAAGTCAGTTCCAACGGGAACACCAAAGAACTGTGCTTCGGTGGAATCCGCCGGCAGTATCTTTCTCGAAATGACACGCGCCCCCGGTTCCATTCCGTTAACGCGGCATGCGTCCGAAAAACTCTGGACGTCATCCTTCTGGCGAATCTTGCGCTTGAGCTTGGGGGCATTGACAAACGTGCCTTTCCCCTGTCGCTTCGTTAGATAGCCCTGTTGGACGAGCTCCTCAATAGCGCGTCGCACGGTAACGCGGCCAACTTTATAGCTCTCAGCCAATTCGAATTCGTTGGGTATCCGCGCACCTGCCTTGTAGGCACCGGAGTTGATTTCGTTTTTGATGATATCGATAACCTGTTGGTACAGCGGTATCGCTGCTTTACCGTCAGTTAGCCCTTCAGTCGGTGGCATATACCCTCTCCAAGCACAATTAAGTCTAAAACGGGCTTAAGGGCATTCAACAAGTCCTTAAGCCCGCATTAGCTTAAAGTATGCTAGGTGTCGCACCAAAATGTCGGCTATTTACTCATCAGACCCGAAAAACGCGCAACTACCGCGCTCCTAAGAAAGCGTGAGCAGCTCCGGCAGCTGGTCGATGATCTTGTCCGCGGCATCCTGGCTAAAGCCAAAGCGCTCCTCGCGCTTGGCAATGACCGTCAGGCCGGCACGCTTGCCGGCAGTGATGCCAGGCACCGAATCCTCAACGCAGCAGCAACGGACCGCAGGCAGCCCCAACAGGTCCAGCGCATGCAGGTAGATGTCGGGCTCGGGCTTGCTCTCCTTAAACTGCTCGCCGCTCACCACATACTCAAAGGCATCCGACAGCCCGCATGCATTGAGCACTTCCTCGATGCTATCCATGGGAGACGAGCTGGCAAGCGCCACGCGAACGCCGCGGCGCGGCAGCTCGCGAATCGTATCCACAGCGCCCGGGTTAATCAAAGCCTGGTAGTCACGCGGACGCTTATGCGCCCACTCGTCCCAACGGGCCAATGCTTCCTCGCCAGTGAAGTGCCCTTTACCGGCGCGCTCAAACCAATCGACCAGCATATGCAGGAAGAACTGATGTGAGGTACCAACCTGCCCGTTCAACTCCTCTTGGGTCAGATTCAACCCAAGCTCCTTGGCAAACGCGGCGGTCTCGCCCAGGTAGTAATACTCGGTATCGACAATGACGCCGTCCATGTCAAAGATAACGGCGTCGAACGGAAATGCGGACACGGCACCCTCCCTAACAAAAGGGCGCCTGTAAGCAGGCGCCCGAACCATGCATTATCGGCGATTCTAGCCCAGCAGCTTATCCAGCGCCACTGCAATACCGTCTTCGTTGTTGTTGGCGGTCACCATCTGGGCCACGGCCTTGACTTCATCGACAGCGTTACCCATGGCGACGCCGGTACCAGCCCACTCGATCATAGACTTGTCGTTCTGGCCGTCGCCAAACGATACGACCTCGCTGGCATCGATGCCGAGCTTGGGCAGGGCACCCTCGAGCGCACGGGCCTTATCGATACCGGGCGCCGTGTACTCAAAGTACCAGTCGGCCGTAAACATGCCCGAAAGCGTCTGCTTAAAGGGCGCATACATCTCCTCGTAATGCGCCTGCAGGTAGGCCGGATCGCCCGCCGTCAGCAGCTTGTCCACGGGATAAGTGTCCACGACCTCATGCAGGCTCTCGACCTCGCGAATCTTAAGGTCGCACGCATCGCGCTCGTATTTGACGATGTTTTTCTGCGAGCCGTCAGGCAGCGTGATCATGCAATGGTACGAGTCCTCGACGTGCAAATCGCGACCGAGCGAGATGATGGGGATCACGTCAAAATTACGCAGGTGATCAATCAGGCGATGCAATTCGTCGGCAGGCATAGCCTGATCGAACAGCACCTCGTCGGTCTGAGCATCGACGACGTGCGCGCCATTAAAGGCAACTAGCAGACCATCATGGTTCTGAAGGTCGAGCTCCTGCGCCAAGGCATGCAGCCCCCATGCGGGACGACCCGAAGCCAAGATAAGCTTAATGCCCGACTCCTGCGCCGCGAGCAGTTTCTCGCGCGTACGCGGGCTGATGACCTTTTGGTCGTTGGTGAGCGTACCGTCGATATCCATTGCGATGGCTTTGATTGCCATATATGCCTCCCTGACATTGAACAACCTTGTCTGAGCCATCATACAGAACACCCACGGCGGCGTTGTTTGCAACGGGAAAATGTCATATTGTCCCAAACATGAACGGCGCGCCTTCGACGATTGCGATGCCCGTCGAGGCGCCTCCCGATACATTCCATCCTATCCAAATAGCAAAGGGCCCGCATCCCAACGGATACGGGCCCTTGTCGGCTATGCGTTAGTTTTCGCAGCGAATCCTACTTGCGGTGAGCTCGGTAGAACTCGATGAGCGCCTGGGTCGAAGCGTCCTGTTCGGCCTTGGCGGCGTCGTCGTGGAAGGCCGGGGTGATCTGCTTGGCAAGCTGCTTGCCAAGCTCGACGCCCCACTGGTCGTAGGAGTCGATGCCCCAGACCGTGCCCTCGACAAACGTGATGTGCTCGTACAGGGCGATGAGCTCGCCGAGCGCGAACGGGGTCAGTGTGTCGCCGAAGATCGAGGTCGTCGGACGGTTGCCCTCAAAGCAGCGAGCCGGGACGATCTGCTCGGGCGTGCCCTCGGCGCGCACCTCATCGGCCGTCTTGCCAAAGGCGAGCGCCTTGGTCTGGGCCAGGAAGTTGCCCAGGAACAGCTCGTGCACGTCCTGGCCGTTGTCGGTTGCAGGGTTGGCGGTGTTGGCGAAGGCGATGAAATCGGCCGGGACCACCACGGTGCCCTGGTGCAGCAGCTGGTAGAAGGCGTGCTGACCGTTGGTGCCGGGCTCGCCCCAGAAGATCTCGCCGGTATCGGAGGTCACAGCGCTGCCGTCCCAGCGGACATGCTTGCCGTTGGACTCCATGGTGAGCTGCTGCAGGTAGGCCGGGAAACGGTGCAGATACTGGCAGTACGGAAGCACGGCGTGGCTCTTGGAACCGAAGAAGTTGACGTACCAGACGTTGAACAAACCCATCAGCGCGACGGCATTGTTCTCGAGCGGCGTGTTGCAGAAGTACTCGTCGATGGCGTGGAAGCCCTCAAGGAACTGCTGGAAACGCTCGGGGCCGAGCACGACGATCAGCGACAGGCCCACGGCGGAGTCGACGGAGTAGCGGCCGCCGACCCAGTTCCAGAAACCAAAGGCGTTAGCCGGGTCGATACCGAAAGCCTCGACCTTCTCGAGTGCGGTGGAAACGGCGACGAAGTGCTTTGCCACAGCCTCGGCGTTCTGCTCATCGGAGCCATCGATGGCGCCCTGAGCCTTGAGCTGCTCGAGCATCCAGGTCTTGACCTCGCGGGCGTTGGTGAGGGTCTCAAGCGTGGTGAAGGTCTTGGAGACGATGATCACGAGCGTGGTCTCGGGATCCAAACCCTTGAGCTTCTCGGCCTGGTCGTTGGGGTCGATGTTGGAGATATAGCGGCAATCGATACCGGCGTCGGCGTAGGGACGCAGGGCCTCGTAGGCCATGACCGGGCCCAGGTCGGAGCCGCCGATGCCGATGGACACCAGATGCTCGATCTTCTTGCCGGTAACGCCCTTCCACTCACCGGAGCGCACGCGCTCGGCAAAGGCGTACATGCGGTCGAGGACCTCGTGCACGTCGGCAACGACATCCTGGCCGTCAACGATGAGCTGGCCCTTCTCGCTTGCCGGGCGGCGCAGCGCGGTGTGCAGGACGGCGCGGTCCTCGGTGGTGTTGATGTGCTCGCCGGAGAACATGGCGTCGCGGCGCTCCTCGAGCTTCACCTCGCGGGCAAGATCGCACAGCAGCTTGACGGTCTCATCGGTCACCAGGTTCTTGGACAGATCGAAGTGCAGGTCACCGGCGTCAAAGCTCAGCTTGTTCACGCGCTCGGCATCGGCAGCGAACCAGGCCTTGAGGTCGATACCTTCGGCCTCGAGCTTCTCCTGATGAGCCTCGAGCGCCTTCCAAGCGGCAGTCGACGTAGCATCGATAGGTGCGGCAACAGTTGCCATAGAGTCCTCCTCAGCATACGAGCGCATACCTCCATGCGCCCGGATAATCAGATGCCCCTATTCTAACGCAGGTCAAGACTACAATCAGCGAGCGTTATCAATCCGCCCCTAAACGGCGACCGACCAAAAACGGACAGGTTTACTTTGACAGGTCAAACGCTTTACCTACCAAAATAAACCTGTCCCTTCCTGGCAGGTATTATGCCGCGGCGCACACGCTACCAAGCAGCTCGCGCAAGGGAGACCCGATGCCCTCCAGCAGCTCGGGCGCGATGATGGCAAAAACGGGAGCCTCGCCGGCTCCCACCGTAGCGGGCACCTTGCCCTCCGAGACAATGCATCCATAGGGGACAAAACCGTCCTCACCGGCATCGAGCGCCGCCATGCGGCGGGCGAGCTCGCGCGCAAAGCCGGCTGTATCGGCATCACCGATCGCCAGGACAAAGTCCACGCCCTCGTCGGTCGCCAGGGCCACGGCCTCGTTGACCAGCTCGCCTCCCCCATCGCCTCCAACCGAGCCACAGCGAAAGAGCACGCGCTCGAGCAGGGCCCGGTCGAGCGAGCCGAGCGCCGCCGAAACGAGCTCATCACGCGTGTGCTTGTCACCACCCAGCACAACCAGCGCCTTGGTGCCACCGTAGTGAGCGACCAATCGTCCGCACCAGCGAGCCACGTCTCCATCCGCAACAAGGCGCGTCGGCATACCAAACCCATAATTGACCATCTTTCCCACAACCCTTCCGTGCGTATAGGCGGTATCAATCGTTAGACCCATGCTACGAAGCGAGGTTTTCCGAGCTGTTTCGCACTCTTTAGAGCTGCGTTAAAACCCGATGCAGCCGCACGACCATACCTACCAAAACAAACCAGTCCCTTTTTGGCAGGTTTTGACGGTGTCCGCGCAAGCGGGTATTATCGAACAGGTATTCGATAAGAACATGTGTTTGATGGGAGGGATCACGTGGAGCACGAGCAGCATACCTATATCTGCATCGACCTTAAGACGTTCTACGCCAGCGTCGAGTGTGTCGACCGCGGGCTCGACCCACTCACCACGTGCTTGGTCGTTGCCGACGAATCGCGCGGACGCACGACTATCTGCCTCGCCATCACGCAGGCCATGAAGGACCTCGGGATACACAATCGCTGCCGCCTATTTGAGATTCCCGATGGCATCGACTACATCACGGCCGTACCGCGCATGCAGCATTACATGGAGGTGTCGGCGAAAATCTACGGTATCTATCTGGAATACGTCAGCCCCCAGGACGTGCACGTCTACTCCATCGATGAGTGCTTTATCGACGTGACGCCCTATCTGGACCTCTATCACACAGATGCGGAAGGGTTCGCCTGCACGCTGCGCGACGAGGTCCTCGCGCGCACCGGCATCACGGCGACGGTCGGCATCGGCCCCAACCTATTCCAGGCCAAGGTAGCGCTCGACATTACCGCCAAGCACGTACCCAGCCGCATCGGCATACTCGACGACGAGACCTTTCGCAAGGAGATCTGGCCCCATCGTCCCATCACCGATATCTGGGGCATCGGTCCCGGCGTGGCAGCCCGCCTCGAGAAATACGGCGTCTACGATCTGATGGGCGTCGCGGCGCTCGACGAAAACCTGCTTTACGACGAGCTCGGCGTCAATGCCGAATATCTCATCGACCATGCCTTCGGGCGCGAGCCGACAACCATCGCCGATATCCAAGTCTATCGCCCGCAAGCAACTTCGACCACCACAGGACAGGTGCTCTCGAAGGGTTATGCCTACGAACAGGCCTATACCGTCTTGCGCGAGATGGTCGACAACGCCGTTTTAGACTTGGTCGATAAGCACGTGGTCTGCGACAGCATCTCGCTCTTTGTGGGCTACGCGAGCGAACGCGCCGACATACGCCGCCTCGACGCCAGCGGTACAGCGCAGTATGTGGACGGATGCGGGCACCTGCGCTCGAGCACATCGAGTATCGAACCCACCGCAACCGCCGGCCCCGAGCTCGCGCCCCGTGCGCCCAAGCCCGTCCAGCGCGATGACGAACGGCGTCGCCTGGTGCGCGAAGCGCAGGCAATCGATGGCATCTTTGTGGGAGAGCATGGCGGCAAACCGCGCGGTGGCTATGCCGCACTCTTTGCGCACTCTAACGCCTCGCGAAAGCTGCCCGAGCGCACCAATTCGTTTAAGAAGATCATGGGCTATTTCGATGAGCTCTGGGCGCAGACTGTCGATCCCAAACGACCGGTCAAGCGCATCAACCTGGGATTTGGCAACCTCATGCCCGAGGAATTTGCCACCATCGATCTGTTCAGCGATATCGAGGCCGATGAGCGCGAGCGCGAGCTGGCCCGTGCCGTGCTGGCTGTAAAAGGCAAATACGGCAAGAACGCGCTGGTTAAGGGACTGAGCTTTACCGCCGGCGCCACCGCACGCGAACGCAACGATCAGGTAGGAGGGCACCGTGCCTAAGCCCCAACAGCAGCCGATGCGGCCACCGACACCTTTTGAACGCCTAGCGGACCCCGAGGGAAGACGTCGCTCCGCCGACCCCAAGCTCACCGCTAACGGCGCCGTCCGTGCCGGCCGTGCCGCGCAGTTTATGCCCTTTGCCGCCCTCACGGGATATTACGAACTCGTGCGCAAGCAAGAGATCACCGCCGAACCAAAATGTGAACTCACGGAAGAAAAAGCCCTCGAGCTTTCGAAAAAGCTCGAGGGCCTCAAACGTGGCGACCTAGTCCGCGTCACCTATTACGATACGTACGGCTATCGCTCCCGCACCGGCATCCTCGACGAGGTACTCCCTGCCTTCAAGCTCCTCAAGCTCAAAGACATCGCCATCGATTTCGATGACATTCTTGACATCGAACTGCGCGGACGAGCCTAGACAAGGAAGTGCATCCAAGGCGGCGCTTACAGCGTCATGACGTAGTAACCCGCATCCTTCACGGCCGCCACGAGAGCACCGCGATCGATTGGCCGCTTGGAGCGCACGCGCGCCGTGTGGTCCGCGTACGTTACCGTTGCCCACACACCATTCAGCGCATTGAGGGCATTGGCCACATTCTGAGCGCAGCCATCGCAGCTCATGCCGCCGATGAGCAGCTCATCGCTATAGGGGTAGTGGGACGGATCGGTATCCGCAACCACTACCTTCTTGGCCTTCTTACCGCTCGTGCCATCGCTGCAGCAGCTCTTTCCGTGTGTCGAAGCGACAATACGCCGCAGGCCAAAGAACATGCCGACGACAATCGCGGCAAGCACGATGATATTTGCAGGGTTTAGCAAGTCTTCCATGCGATCCCCTTTCTCCAAACTCTTATACCTATACCCCCATGGGGTGTTCCCATCTTACTCCAAACTCGTGTCGGTTCGGTCAATTAGTTTCCCGCTTCAAACTTTTTTGTTGACCTTGGCTTACTTTCGTGTATAAGTTTTCCTAGGCTAACAACTGAGGACCCGAAAGGAGCATCGTGACTCGAACCATTGACATCCCAACATACCAAACGGCTGTCGTGCGCAACTGCTCCCCTACGCTCGCAGGTATCAAGCCGGCCTCGCTCTTTACCTATCCCGGCGTTTACGCCAACCAAGGCGGAAAACCCGGCGCCGCCCATATCGAAGAGCGACGCTCTCGCCTGCTCGCGGTCATTGCCCAATGCAACCGCGAGCTCCAGCCACTCGGGATCCATATGAGCGTTTTGGTCTGGCGCCCCTGCGGAGCGCTCATCTATGTGTACCGCCCTGCGGACCTCATGCGATACCTCTCCGACCCCCGCGCCACGACGGCGCTTACCGCCGAAGGTTACGATGTCCACAACCTGCCCGCATCCCTGGTGCATCTCGCCGCGCGCATCACGCTGGCAAGCAGCAATGCCGCAGAAAGCGCCTATGACAGCAGCGTCTGCGCACTCGCGCGAAATAGGCACTGCGATACGGGGTGCATGTGCGAGTTCCCCCACGAAATTGGCTATTTTTTGGGCTATCCCTACGAAGATGTCCATCAGTTTATCGTCCAGCACGGCGAAAACTATAAGGTCTTTGGCGCATGGAAGGTATACACAAACGTTGAGCAGGCGCTCACGACCTTCGATTCCTATCGCGCATGCACGCAATACCTTACGTACATCTATCAACAGGGCTGCACCCTGGGACAACTTGTCCAGGCAACCCGATAGAGCATACAAAACGCGGCCGCACGCCGCACAACCGAAAGGAAAACATATGAGCAAGATCGCCGTCGTCTATTGGAGTGGCACGGGCAATACCGAGGCCATGGCAAACCTCGTCGCCGAAGGCGCCACGTCCGCGGGTGCCGAGACTGAGGTCATCCCCTGCGCCGACTTCTCTGCCGACAGGGCCGCCGACTACGACGCCTTCGCCTTCGGCTGCCCCGCCATGGGCTCCGAGGAACTCGAGTACGATGAGTTCCAGCCGATGTGGGACGAGGTCAAGGAGGTTCTCGGCGACAAGAAGGTCGTCCTCTTTGGCTCCTATTCGTGGGCCGAGGGCGAGTGGATGGACAACTGGAAGGCCGACGCCGACGAGGCGGGCGTCAACGTCGTCGATTCCGTCATCTGCTACGACGCCCCCGACGATGAGGGCGAGACGGCCTGCAGGGCCCTGGGAGCGGAGCTGGCCTAACGAAGCCGTCAGAAAGTCGCAAGGCAACTGACAGCCGTGCACTGCACAACAACAGTCGCTCATGCCCAAACAAAAACGGGGGCCGGATACTATCCGGTCCCCGTTTGTTATATCGACAACCTCGACGCGCCGCTACGAGATATTTCCCAAGAACGCCTTGGTGCGCTCGCTCTTGGGGTGGTCGAAGACCTCGCTCGGCGTACCCTCTTCCACGATAACGCCGCCGTCCATAAAGACGACGCGGTCGGCGACGTCGCGGGCAAAGCCCATCTCATGCGTCACGACGATCATGGTCATACCGTCACGTGCAAGATCGCGCATAACGCCAAGAACGTCGCGAACCAGCTCGGGGTCGAGCGCCGACGTGGCCTCGTCAAAGAGCATGACGTGAGGGTTCATCGACAGGGCGCGGGCGATCGCCACGCGCTGCTGCTGACCGCCCGAGAGCTGGCTCGGCATAAAGTCGATGCGCTCGGCAAGACCGACCTTGGTCAGCTCCTCGATAGCGATTTTCTCGGCCTCTTCCTTGCTGCGCTTGAGCACCTTTTGCTGCGCAAGCATGACGTTCTTTTTGACCGACAGGTGCGGGAACAAATTGAACTGCTGGAACACCATACCCAGATGCGTACGTACCTTGTTAAGGTCGACGCCCTTGGCGCAAACGTCCACGCCCTCAACGACGATCGAGCCGCTCGTGGGATGCTCCAGACGATTGATGCAGCGAAGCATCGTCGACTTGCCCGAGCCCGAAGGACCCAGGACTACGACGACCTCGCCCTTGTGCACATCCAGATCGATGTCGCGCAGGACCACGTTATCGCCGAAGGCCTTCTGGAGGTTCTTGATGCTGACGACGACCTCGTTCGAGTTATTGGTTTCGCTCATGATAGGACCTCCTTACAGACCGGCGATGTGGTCGGCGGGCGTCGCGACGACCTGTCCAGCGCTCTTGGCGGGACGCTTCTTCTTGGTTTCGGCCGTCCCCAGAAGCCTCGCCTCAAGACCGCTCACCAAGCGAGCAAGCGGCAGGGTGATGACCAGGTAGAACAGCGCGGCAACCACATATGGCGTAATGGAACCCGTCGTGGCCACAATGGTACGGGCGTTCATGACGATCTCGACCACGCCCACGGCCGCGAGCAGCGACGTATCCTTGTAAAGCAGGATAAACTCGCTGGTCAGCGTAGGCAGGACATTGCGGAACGTCTGCGGAATCATAACGTAGAGCAGCGTCTGGAAGGCGTTCATGCCCAGCGAGCGCGCGGCCTCGTTCTGGCCCTTGGGGATCGACTGAATACCGGCGCGGAAGATCTCGCACAGGTAGGCGGACGAGTTCATGGCCATGACGATGACGCCCAGCACATAATCGTCAACCTTGACGCCGGCCAGCGGCAGGCCAAAGAACGCGATGTAGATCTGCAGGAACGCCGGCGTACCGCGGATGATATTCACATAGATGCCGGCAAGGCAACGCAGGATGCGCGACTTGGAGATGCGCATGAGTGACAAGGCAAAGCCAAAGGGAATGGCCAACGGAAATGCCACGAGCACGATCGAGAGCGACATGAGGAAGCCTTTGAATACGATCGGCAGGCTCTGAACCAAAATGACCGGGTTCAGGAACAGGCGAAGGAACATGTTGGAATTCCATGCCTCGACCCACGGCTGCTCCTTAAGGTCGGCCAGGAAGTTATCGAATGCCGTCACGCCCTTAATCTCGACGGAAGGAATCTTGGAGATCTTCTTGGTTGAACCGTCAGCCAACGTGTAGGTGCCGCTAAAAGCCTCGTCGCCGCCCTCGACGGGGAAGGTCACGCCGTAGACCTCGACACGGAAATAGCCGCCGGCCGGAGCCGTCTCGCCAAAATCGATCTTGAGCGTCTGGCCGTCGACCTTGCACGTAGGCTTCATGGGCGTACGGTCCATGAGGTCCTCGCCCGAGAGCATCGTCAATCGCGTGTCATCGGTACCAAACGTCGTGCCGTCGACAAACGTCAGCGATAGACCGCTCAGCTCCTCGTCGGCATCGGCCTGAACTTCCCAGGTAATGCGCGTCTCGGTGCCGCCGACCACAGCGCTGCCCGAACCGGTGTTGGGTCGGGCAGTAATCTTTGCGGTCTCAAGCGCCTGGGCGGTCGTGGGCGCATATGCCCCCGCGCACACCAGCGCGAGCGCCACGGCCATGACGCAGGCTAGCTTTTGGAGCAAGGCGGGCAGTGGAAAACGCTGCTCCGTGGCCCCTTTGTTCAGTCGAGACAAGGTGGCTCCTATCGTAGAAGTTGCCGGCAAAACGAGACGGAAACGCTCTCCGTCAAGAGAAGCGCAAAGGCCCTCTCCGCAAAATGGAAAGGGCCCGCGCGCAATCAAGTGACTATTTTACTTGATGTTGTACTTAGCCATGAGGGCGTCAACGGTACCGTCGTCGGTCAGGTCCTTGATGGCCTGGTTGATGTCGTCCTTGAGCTTGGTGTTGCCCTGGTTGATGGCGATGGCGTACTCCTCGCCGGTGCTGACCTGCTTGATGGTCTGGCAGGTGTTGAACTGCTCGGCGGTCAGCTGGCTGGCAACGGAGCGGTTGGTGACTACGGCATCGCCCTTATCGGACTGCAGGGCGCTGAAGCACTCGGTGGCGTCCTTGTAGGGGACGATCTTGGCCTTAGGGAAGTTCTCCTGGGCAAAGGCCTCGGCGGTCGATCCAGACTGGACGATGATGGTAGCGTCGGCGTTGTTGAGCTTCTCGCTGTAGTTGTCGGCCGTGATGTCGGTGTTATCGACCTTGGTCACGATAGCCTGATCGTCCATGTAGTAGGAATCGGAGAAAGTGACTTCCTTCTCACGCTCGGGCGTGTCGGTGATAGCCGCGATGGAAACGTCATACTTGGCGCCCGAAGCAACGCCGGGGACGAGCGTGTCGAAGTCGTTGTTGACGTACTCGACATCCAGACCCAGCTTGTCACCGATAGCCTTGATAAGCTCAAGGTCAAAGCCCTGATAATCGCCGTTGTCATCCTTGTACTCAAACGGAGCGTACTCGGCAGAGGTGCCAACGGTCAGCGTACCGTCCTTGACGAGCGCGTACTCCTTGGAGCCGTCGACCTTCTCGACCTTAGCGTCGTCAGAGCTGCTGGAACCGGCATCAGAACCAGAGGTGGCGTTGGACGAGCCGCAGCCCGTCAGTGCGAGGGCGAGTGCCATGGCGCCCGTGGCGGCAAATGCGCCAAGCTTCTTCAGCTTCATAATCAGTCTCCTTCCGGTGACC
Source organism: uncultured bacterium (assembly GCA_905215445.1). Taxonomy (GTDB): domain Bacteria; phylum Actinomycetota; class Coriobacteriia; order Coriobacteriales; family Coriobacteriaceae; genus Collinsella. The sequence continues at coordinate 14,455 of CAJMPZ010000030.1, forward strand.
CCGTTTGATTCAGAGGTCTGCAAAAACTGTTGGATATTATGCGCCCGTTTGGAAGAATCCGCAATTAGAAAACTGATTGAAACAAACCCATAACGTGAATGGAACACTCCACTTTATGACAGTCATTACTGCTGCAATGACCTTAACAGTTTGATTTCAGCCGCATAACCTGCAAGTTCGTTCGGTGTCTCCAAAATGAATGGCAATGCGCGCAAGCGGCCATTCGATACAATATTCTGCATAACCTGCATACCGCCGCCAAACTCCTCGCTGCCAAGGTAGCCCTTGCCGATGCACTCGTGACGATCTTTATGGGCACCACTGGGGTTCTTCGAATCGTTGATGTGTACGGCACGCAAGCGGTCGATACCCACCACGCGGTCGAACTCGTCGAGTACGCCGTCCAGATCATGGATGATGTCGTAGCCGGCATCGCTCACATGGCAGGTGTCCAGACACACGCCCAGCTTGTCCGATAGCTCTGGACGCCTGGCGGCAGCACCCTCGATAATGCGCGCCAGCTCTTCAAAGCTACGGCCCACCTCGGTACCCTTTCCCGCCATGGTCTCGAGCAGCACCGTCGTCTGCTGGCCCTCAAACATCACCTGGCACAGGGCGTCGACGATCATCTGAATGCCGGCGTCGGAGCCCTGCCCCACATGCGCGCCGGGGTGGAAGTTGTAGTAGTTGCCGGGCAGTGCTTCCAGACGCTGCAAGTCCTCGGCCATTGCCTCCAAGGCGAACTCGCGCGCCCGCTCTTTAGCCGAACAGGGGTTATAGGTATACGGAGCATGAGCCACAAGCGGGCCAAAATCGTTTTGCTCCATAAGCTCGCGCAGGGCCGCCACATCATCCATATCAAGGTCTTTCGCCTTGCCGCCGCGCGGGTTGCGCGTGAAGAACGCAAAGGTATTGGCGCCAATGGCCAGCGCCGTCTCCCCCATCGCCCGATAGCCCTTCGTCGTCGAAAGATGACACCCAATCGTTAGCATCTCCAGCTCCCCCTCATCAGTTGCGGTGAAATAGTTCCTGTCGATGCCCTATTCTGCCGCAAACAGGAACTATTCCACCGCAAGTTATAAAAGGGTCATGAGGAGCGCGTTTTGCCGAAGACCTTAAGCACCGCCGTCACGGGGCCAGGCTGGAAACGTCGGCGCACATCGTCGAGACGCTCGGGAATATCGATGTGTTGCGGGCAGTGACGCGCGCATTTGCCGCATTTAACGCAGTTGCTCACCAACTTGGGCTCGCTCGTCCGCACCGCGCTCGCCGTAAAATACTGCGATAGACCCGTAAACCAGCTGTGCGCATAGCTTGCATTGTAGGCGGCAAAACACCCAGGGATATTGATGCCTTTGGGACACGGCATGCAGTAGCCGCATCCCGTACAAGGCACGCGATTCGATTTTTCAAATTCCGTCAGCACGCGCGCAATGGTATCGAGCTGAGCGCCCGTCATCGAATCCGGCAGGGCTCGGTCGGCCAGCGCCGCGTTCTCATCCACTTGCGCGGTATCGGTCATGCCCGAAAGCAGCATCGTGACCTGAGGATGGTTCCACACCCACGAAAGCCCCCAGGCGGCAGGAGTGCGCAGGCGCGGGTCATGGGCGCCATCGAGCACGGCGCGGGCCCGCGGCGGCAGCTTGCCCGCCAAACGCCCGCCCAACAGCGGCTCCATCACAAACACCGCGAGCCCGCGCTCGGCGGCTGCCATGAGTCCCGCCGTCCCCGCTTGGTAGCGCTCTCCAGCGTAGTTGTACTGGATCTGGCAAAAATCCCAGTCATACGCGTCAAGCATCGTCAGGAAATCCGCGGCGCTGCCGTGATACGAAAAACCAATCTGGCGAATGCGCCCCGCCGCCTTTTGACGCGCAATCCAGTCCTCGATGCCCAACGCCACCACGCGCTCCCACTGGGCGGGCGAGGTGATGTTGTGCATAAGGTAGTAGTCGATATGGTCGGTCCGCAAACGGTGCAGTTGCTCGTCAAAAAAGCGGTCGAAGTCCTCCGCACATTTGCACGAAGCGTGCGGCAACTTAGTCGCCAGCAACACCCGGTCGCGCAGCCCCAAGCGCTCAAGTGAGGCGCCCACGCTTGCCTCGTTACCGGGATAGAGATACGCGGTATCCAGATAATTGATCCCCTGCTCCACCGCATGGGAAATGATGGCGTCGGCTGCCTTCGCGTCCGGATGGCCCGGCGCACCGGGAAACCTCATGCAGCCCAGACCGAGAGCGGATATTCGGTTACCACTTTTGGGGTCAACGCGGTATTGCACGGCCCCTCCCTTCGCCATCAGCACCCCGGCACGGCGAAACACAACGGTCACGCGGCCGAAACATCATGGAATCGCAATCGAGAACGTATCGTAGCGCAGCAGAAATCGAGCCGTCACGCCAGCGCTTTAACATCAGCAAAAAGCCCGATGAAAGGAGCCACCCATGCCCGCGCTCGACCTTCGGAACCTCGCATCCCAGCTCAAAAGCACCGATTATCGCTGGGTCGACCTCACCCACACGCTCTCGTGCGACACCCCACACTGGTTTGGCTTTAAGCCGTGAGTTCCCATGCGTTTGTTCTTCTAAATACCGCTATCCCGAGCACGCAACACGCTCCGGTAAAACCAGAGTTGAGGCTAACTTTAGGACCCCACGATCTCGTCTTCATCATCACGGCAAAGGACGACGCCGGCGCTTCCCAGCGCAGCGACAGCAATCAGGGCCCCCACAACGATAGGAGCAGCTCCGCACAAGCCCTGCATGCCCGCGACAAGCGCGGCTGTAGGACCAAGACAACCCAGTGCAAGTGCGACGGCGGCAATAGCGATATCTCGAGCGTTCATGAGACCACTTCCTCCACAGGAAAGACCTTGCTTCTCATGACTTAGTGTGCCCCGCTCCCATATGCGCGGCGTACTGCCACGGTAAGCGCTCTGTTAACTCAAGCACGCTCAAAAAACGGGCGTCCTTACGTTGCCCTAAAGCTCGGTAAAGACGCCCATCCGCCAAATATCCGTAATGCAGAAAAATTACCAACCGGTGTAGTAGTCGGTGGTTCCGGCAGCGCAGCCGGAGTCATAGACCTTGCACTCGCCCTTGGAACCGGTAAACGTGGAGCCTTGGGCCTTATCGCCCGCGGCAACGACGTAGTAACCATCGGAATCGCGCCAAAAGCCCTCGGAATCCTGCGTCCACTCGCCCGTGCGGTGATGGTAGAGCACGTTGCTGCTGTAATAGGTCTCGCGGCGGCCGTTATAGTTATTGACGCCGCTCAAGCGCGTCAGACCCGAGCCGTTCGCGTAATACGCAGCAGACGTGTAAGACGGGCTGGAGCCGTCGTTGCAATACGAAGCCTGGGCGGCCGCGGCCTCGGCCTCGGCGGCCTCAAACTCAAGCGCCTCACGCTTGGCATCCTCGAGCGTGGCGCGAAGCTCATCGAGCTCGGTCGACTTGGCATCGACCTCCCCCATCGTCAACAGGCTACCCGCACCGTCGATGCAACCCTGCAACACAGCGCGCTCGTCATCGGTAGCATAGTCGCCATACATATTCATAATGATCTGAGCGCGCATCTCCAGGGAATCGCGCTTTGCCCCCATCGAGGCGTTCCACTCCTGCATAGAGCCATAACCGTCGCCGCGGTAGTCGACGGGCTGCACCAGCGTCGCCTCGGACGGCGTAGATCCGACCGTATCGGATAGTGTTGCCGCGTGGGCATCAGTTGCGCCGGCGCCCATCAAAAGTGCCACGGTCAGAGCGGCGGAAAGGGCGGCGGCTTTCGGTTTTCGTGAATCGATCCTCATGTAGCTGGAAACCTCCGTAGTGCGTTTTTGCTGCGTTTAGGCTGCGTGTGATTCGATCGCGCTGCATAGTACCCCGAGCAAATCGCGACCTGCGGTTTTTCTCAAAAGGTGCACGTCATTTGCGTAAAACTCACATCCGCTCAACAGGAGTTTTCCACAACTCGAATGCATAAAGCGTGTCAAAAACCCTGTTTTTGCACCCTCTCTATGCAAAAAAGGCGCCTGTGCAACCATTGTTCGCACAGGCGCCTTGAGCAGGCATTTTATGCAGTTATACCTATCGAGTCGCAAGGGGTCCTTGCACAAGTCGCCTTACTCGTCCAGCGCGGCGAAGGCCTGCTTCAAATCCCAAATGATATCCTCGGCGTTCTCGGTACCGATGGAAAGACGGATCGTGGAGGGCGTGATGTTCTGCTCGGCGAGCTCCTCGGCAGAGAGCTGAGAGTGCGTAGTCGTAGCCGGGTGTACGACGAGCGACTTGGCGTCGGCCACGTTGGCGAGCAGCGAGAACACCTGCAAGTGGTCGATGAACTTCCATGCAGCCTCCTGGCCGCCCTTGATCTCGAAGGTGAAGATCGAGGCACCGCCGTTGGGGAAATACTGCTTGTAAAGCTCATGATCGGGGTGCTCAGGCAGGCTCGGGTGGTTCACCTTGGCGACGTGGCTGTCACCAGCCAGGAACTCAACGACCTTCTTGGTGTTCTCGACATGGCGGTCGACGCGCAGCGACAGGGTCTCGGTGCCCTGAAGCAGAACCCAGGCGTTAAACGGGCTAATGCAGGCGCCCTCGTCACGCAGCAGAATGGCGCGGACATAGGTCGCGAAGGCGGCGGGGCCGGCAGCCTCGGCAAACGAAACACCATGGTAGGAGGGGTTGGGCTCGGCGATCTGCGCGTACTTTCCGCTCGCCTTCCAATCGAAGTTACCGCCGTCGACGATCACGCCGCCCAGCGAGGTGCCGTGGCCGCCGATGAACTTGGTTGCGGAATGAACGACGATGTTGGCACCATGCTCCAGCGGACGGAACAGATACGGGGTGCCGAAGGTGTTGTCGACAACAACCGGCAGACCGTGCTTCTTGGCGATCTCGGAGATCGCGTCGATGTTGGGGATATCGGAGTTGGGGTTGCCGAGCGTCTCGAGATAGATGACCGTGGTGTTGTCCTTGATGGCACCCTCAACCTCTTCCAGGTTATGGGCATCGACAAACGTGGTCTCGACGCCAAACTGGGAGAGCGTATGCTCCAGCAGGTTGTAGGAGCCACCGTAGATGGTCTTCTGAGCCACCACGTGGTCACCGGCCTGGGCAAGGGCCTGCAGGGTATAGGTGATGGCAGCAGCGCCGGAGGCGACGGCAAGACCTGCCACGCCACCCTCGAGTGCGGCGATACGGTCCTCAAAGACGCCCTGGGTGGAGTTGGTCAGACGGCCGTAGATGTTACCGGCGTCGGCAAGACCAAAGCGGTCGGCGGCGTGCTGGGAGTTGCGGAACACATAGCTCGTGGTCTGGTAGATAGGCACGGCGCGGGAGTCGGATGCGGGATCGGCGCTCTCCTGGCCAACGTGCAGCTGCAGGGTATCGAAACCAAAGGTGTGCTCAGGGTTGTTGATAAACTGGCTCATGGTGATCTCCTTGATCGAACAAAAGTAATAAGCGTAAGAGAAGTAAGTCGCTGTCTCCTGATCACGCCGACGGGCGCAAACAGGAGCCCGGCATTCGTCTTAGCAAGCAATTCATATGCGGTCCTCCTTTTGACATCCCGGTTCCGTGGTCGGCTTAATTACCTACCGCCTTTGTGTGTTTTGAATAGTACGAACATCGTCTCCCCGGGTCAATCACTTAAAAGCGCTAACCTGTTATCGGTTTTTTAGATAGCTATCGAAAGGACGGGCGCCAATGACCCTCCAGCAGCTTCGCTTTTTGATCGCCGTGGCAGAGTCCGGATCGATCAACGCCGCAGCCCAGCGCCTCTATACGGCACAGTCCAATATCTCAAACGCCGTCAAAAGCCTGGAACAGGAGCTCCATATGGAGATCTTTACGCGCTCCAGCCGCGGCGTCACGCTCACCAACGACGGCACCGAGCTTTTGGGCTATGCGCGCCAGGTCGTAGAGCAGGCCGACATGCTCGAGGCGCGCTACGAGGACGGCGGCATCCCGCAAGCCCGCCTCGCCATTTCCGCCCAGCACTACGCCTTTTCGGTCGAGGCCTTTGTCAACGTGGTCGAGCGCTGCCGCGACAGCAAGTTCGAGTTCATCATGCGCGAGACCACCACATCGCAGATCATCGATGACGTCCGTGCATTTCGCAGCGATATCGGCATTCTGTATCTGGATGACTTTAACGCCCGCGTTTTGCAGAAGGCCTTCGCCGATGCCCGTGCAAGCTTCCATCCCCTATTCGACGCGACGGTCCACGTCTTCGTGAGCGAGCGCCACCCGCTCGCACGCCGCCCTCAGCTGTCCCTTGCCGACCTCACGCCCTATACGCGCTACAGCTTCGAGCAGGGAACCTCAAACTCCTTCTATTACGCCGAGGAACCTTTTAGCTATATCCCTTGCGACCGCAACATACGAATCTCGGACCGCGGAACACTTACTAACTTACTTATCACGTCGAACGGTTACACTCTGTCGACCGGTGTCCTCTCCAATGAAATGCAATGGGGTATGGCATCGATCCCGCTGGCAGACGCCCCAACGATGCACGTAGGCTATATCATGCACGACGAGCGCAAGCCCTCTCCCCTCTTGCAGCAATACCTCGACGAGCTCAACCGCATCATCCATGCCAACTAGCCGTCGGAAGACAGGGTAGAAATCATAGATTGCTAGCCCCCGGCGGGCATGGCGCTACAATGGTCACTCACATGAAACGCACTCAACGAAAGGAAGCCCGTGAAGGTCATCATCTATACCGACGGCTCGGCCCGATCAAATCCGGGACGCGGCGGCTACGGCGCCGTGCTCAAATACACCAACCCCGCCGGCAAGACCTTTACCTCCGAGCTTTCGCGCGGCTACGCCAAGACCACCAACAACCGCATGGAGCTCATGGCCGTTATCGTGGCGCTCGAGGCACTCAACCGCCCCTGCGAGGTCGAAGTCCATTCCGATTCGCAGTACGTCGTCAACGCCTTTAACAAGCACTGGATCGACGGCTGGAAAAAGCGCGGGTGGAAAACCTCCAACAAGCAGCCCGTTAAGAACCGCGACCTGTGGGAGCGTCTGCTTGCCGCAAAGAGCCAGCATAAGGTGGAGTTCATCTGGGTGAAGGGGCATGCCGGCCATGAGCTCAACGAGCGCTGCGACGAGCTTGCCACCACCGCAGCCGACGGAGCCAACCTCGATATCGACGCCGGCTTTAACGAGAGCGACCTGTAGCGGCGTTTTCGCACGCTTTTGCGTCCCCCTCGCGCTACACTCGTCCTGTAGACCAAACAATGCAAGGGGGACACATGCTGCGCATAGCGACCATCGGCACATCCATGATCACCGACGACTTTATCCAAGTCGTCAACGCCAACGACCAAGCCGCGTTTGTGGGCACGCTCTCGCGCGATGCAGAGCGCGGCGCTGCCTTTACCGCTGAGCGCGGCGGCGAGCGCAACTTCACCGCACTCGACGAGCTCGCGTCCGCCGCCGACGTCGACGCCGTCTACATCGGCAGCCCCAACGCGCTCCATTACGAGCAGGCGCTCGCCTGCATCGCCGGCGGCAAGCACGTTATCGTCGAAAAGCCCTTCTGCGCCACCGAAGCGCAGGCGCTGGAAGTCTTCCGCGCTGCCGAGGCAGCAGGTGTCGTGGCCCTCGAGGCCATGCGCCCGCTCCACGACCCCGCTTTCCACGCCATCGAGGACGCCCTGGGTGAGATCGCCCCCATCCGCCGCGCCTCATTGCGCTTTGGCAAATATTCCTCACGCTACAACGAGATTCTCGCGGGACGCGCCACCAATATCTTCGACTGCAATATGGCATCGGGTTCCCTCATGGATATTGGCGTCTACACCGTCGAGCCCATGGCCGAGATTTTCGGCATGCCCTCCGGCCTTACGAGCATGACTACTCTGCTCGACCCCACCACGCGACAGCTCACGCACGGCCCCATCGACGGCTGCGGTTCCATCCTCGCCAGCTACGGCGGTGGCCGCATCTCCGTCGAGCTCGCGCACTCAAAAATTACGAACGACCTGCTGCCCTCGCAAATCGAAGGCGAGCGTGGCACTATCCAGATCGACCATCTGTCCACGCCCCGCAACGTCCGCATCGACTATCGCGGCGACGTCGTACGCGGCTCGGCGACCGAGGCACCGCGCGAACAGAGCGACAACGGCCGCGTGCTCGACCTGCCCAAATCGAGCAACACCATGGAATACGAACTCACAGACTTTATCACCGCCATCGGCGGCATCGATAATGTCAAGGAAGAGATTTGGGAGACCCCGGCGGGACGTCACGAGCTTGGCCACTACCGCGACGTCACGCTCGTCTCACTGCGTATCATGGATGCCGTGCGCCAGCAGGCGGGTATCGCCTTCCCCGCTGACTCTAACAAGCAGGCATAGCGATGGGTTTTTTCGACAAGCTTTTCTCGGGCGTCACCGGCGGCAGCCGCGAACCCCAAAAGCCCTCTGGCGTTGAGCTTGAGCTGCGCCGTAGGCTCACCGTGCTCGCAAGCGACGAGGCCACTCAAGACGCCCCGCAGCGCTATTTCCTGCGGTGGGAGGGACAGGTCCAGGGCGTCGGTTTCCGCTTCACCAACACCAACCTCGCACAGGCACGCGCACTCACCGGCTGGGTGAGTAACATGGAAGACGGGTCAGTCGAGATGGAGATACAGGGAGCTCCGGCAAACATCCTGTCTCATCTCGAGGCGCTTCATGCCTCCTATGAGCGCATGGGAACGCGTTTTCGCCTCGTAGACGCCCAGACCCGAGCCCCACTTGCCAATGAAGACGGTTTCATTCCTCGTTATTAGTATTGTGTGCTAAATACGGTATCATTTACCTACGACCGTTGATAGAAAAGAGGCGAGGCGCATGGCGGTGCAAAGAAGGAATACCAAGCAGCGAAAGCTGGTTCTTGACGCTGTGCGCCAAAGCTATAACCATCCCACCGCCGACGAAATCTACAACGCCGTACGCGAACAGGATGACAAGATCAGCCGCGGCACGGTCTACCGCAACCTCAATCTCTTAGCCGACGCAGGGGAGATTCTCTCTATTAAGACGCCGGGCGGCAGCCGCTTCGATCGCACCATCGAGCCGCACGCACATATCATCTGCACCTCGTGCAGCCGCGTCATCGACGTGCCGCTCCCCTTCGATGCCCAGCTCGACGACAAGGCGTCCGAGCAAATCGGCTGGGACGTCACCTCGCACTACACCATCTTCGAGGGCCTCTGCCCCAACTGCCGGTAGATGTTTGGGACATGCCTTAAAATCTCCCTTTCCACCGATGGCGGCAAAAAGTAGATTTCTAGGCATGCCACATATATCTACTCGGCGAGCAGGCGATGCAGTTCCTCTTCGACCGTGCGCACGTAGCGGACACGGTCATTGACACCGCGCATGGTAGGGTTGCAGCTCTCCATCAGATAGGGATGGCCCACGACGTTGAGCATGTCGCGATCGTTCTCATTGTCGCCAAACGCCATCATCGCATCGGGCGAGATCCCCAGGGCACGACCATAATCGGCAAGCGCGGACCCCTTGCCCGAGTCAAAGCCGATAAAGTCCGTCCATTCGGTTCCCGACGTCATCACATCGACTCGGTCGCTAAAGAGATGCTCGAAATACTCCAGGGCCACCGGCTGATCAATTTCGGGCGTCTGGAAGGCAATCTTAATGACATCCTCGTCGATGTCCTCGGGACGGTCGACCACCGCCACATCGCAGTGGACCTCATAGCGCAAATGGTCGACGAACGCATCGTTGCCGCTCATGGTGTAGAGGTGCCCCTCGCACGAAAGGGTCACGTCGGCATGGGGATACGCAACCACGGCATTCGCGATATCCATAGCAAGGCTACGCTCCATGGAACGCTTGACAACGGCATGCCCCTCGCTCATCACCAGGGCTCCGTTTTCGCATACATAGGCGAGCTCATCGGCCACCGGGGCAAACAGGTAGCGCAGGCTCGCATATTGACGGCCGCTCGCCGGCATAAACACAATGCCGCGACGATGCAGTTCATCGATGAGTTCAAAGGCCTCGGAACGCGGCTCGCGCTCCCCCGGATGCAGCAACGTGCCGTCCAAATCGCATGCAATCAGCTTGATTCCCTCAAGACCCATATGCTTCCCCAAAGCCTCCTATCAACAGCAAGACGGACCTTGATTGGTCGCCCCTCAAAGCCCGCCTTGCGTATATACGCGCTTAGCCGCGCGTCTTTTTTACGATGGTAAAGTCGGGAGCCATGCTCACGACGGCCTCCGCCGCACTCGATGCAAAGCGCCGGTCCGCATCGAGTTCACGGGTAACCACCGAGAGCCGAACACCCTCGACGCCCCGGAGCATGCGGCCCAAAACAGGCTGCACCGGCGTATACATGCGCACGGTATGCTCGTCCGAATCGCCTCGGAAAAGCGGCGCGTGCATATTGCCGATCTCCCAGCACGCATGCGCGAGCGCAATCGGATCCATGCGGTCGACTTCGACCAAATAAACCTCGGCGCTGCGCAGGCGCACGACAACCGCCACGGGCACCATGCCCGAACGGTCGATGGCGAGCACGTCGCCATCGGCAAGACGACCGCCGTCGGCAGCATCCAGCCGAACATCGATCGTGCGCCCCAGCTCCGTCACGCCCGCAAACGCGCATACATCAGCCCGGTCCCAATCGAACAGTAGCTCGTCAACTTCAAAGACGCCGCCCAACTTCCGGCGAAGCAGGAGTTCATAGGACGGATCGTTGAGATTTCCCAAGCATGTCGTCGAAACCAAGCGTTCAGGCATACTCTAACCCTCGACCTCAACGAGCTCGATATCAAAGTTGAGGTCCTTGCCGGCCAGCTCGTGGTTGGCGTCGAGCGTCACAGCCTCGGGCGTTACGTCGATGACCACGGCGGGAACGGGCATACCGCTCGGCGTGGACAGGAAAAGCTTCATGCCCTTCTCGATCTGCTCGATGTTGGGAACCTGTTCGGCCGGGAAGGTCAGAACCATCTCGGGATTGTGCTCGCCGTAGGCATCGGCAGCAGGAATGTGCACGGTCTTCTTCTCGCCCACCTGCATGTCGACAACAGCGGCGTCGAAGCCCTTGATCATCTGACCGGCGCCGCAGGTGAACTCCAGCGGCTCGCCGCGATCGTAGGAGCTATCGAACTGCGTGCCGTCATCGAGCGTGCCGCGATAATGGGTCTTGACCTTCTTGCCCTGGTTGGACATGGTAACCTCCGTGATAAGGGCGGCGCACAACGCGGGCCGCCGTGAACATATGGCGCTAACTATACCCTAGTCATACAATTCAATGACAGTTTGCAAAGAAACGCTGCAACCGGAGGAACCATGGCATATCCCGTATTTGACCTACACTGCGACACTGCCGACCGAATCGGCTGGGCCACGCTCGATCTCGACCTGCGCTTTACCGCCGGCACCGACGGTTATTTCCCCGGCGACGAAACGCATCCGCAAGATTTCGACCTCATCGAGGGTAACGCCTGTGCCATCTCGCTCGCAAAGATCGGCAACACGCCGTGGGCACAGTGCTTCGCCACGTTTGTCCCCGACGAGATTCCCACCGCCCACGCCGCGCGCTTCCAGGCGCAGATCATGGCGCATATGAGCGGCCAGGCAATGCTCAACCACGACCGTATGGTCAACGTGCGCAGCGCCGCAGACATTCGCCCCGCGCTCAAGGACGGCAAGGTCGCTTGCATCCACACCATCGAAAACGCCACGTTCTTTGCCGAGGACCCCGCGCTGATCGAGGTGCTCAAGAGCCTGGGCGTGCTTATGTCGTCACTCAGCTGGAACGCGCAGGGACCGCTCGCGAGCGGCCACGACACCCACGCCGGCCTCACCGCCGCCGGCATCGAGGCGCTTACGCAGATGGAGCACGCCGGCATGGTGCTCGACGCCTCCCACCTCAACGATGAGTGCTTTGACGAGGTCGCCGCCCGCGCCACGCGTCCCTTCGTCGCCAGCCACTCCAACTCCCGTGCGGTTTGCGGCGCCAAACGCAACCTTACCGACGACCAGTTCCGCACCATTCGCGACATGGGTGGCATCGTCGGCCTCAACTACTGCAGCGAGTTCCTTTCCAACGACGCAACCGACAAGACCGCCGCAGACGTCACCTTCGACCAGCTGGCGGCGCATATCGAGCACTGGCTCGACCTGGGCGGCGAGGACGTCATCGCGCTCGGCGGCGACTGGGACGGCGCCAAGGTACCCGACTTCCTCTCTGATGCCAGCAAGATGCCCGAATTCCAGAACATGCTCTCCAAGCACTTTGGCAAGACCGTGATGCAAAAGCTCTGCAGCGACAACGCGCTTGCCTTCTTCGAGCGTTATTAATTTGGCTCTGTTAGCCCAAATTTGACACGATCGGCTGTTCGTCGAACCGGAAAAT
>CAJMPZ010000031.1 GCA_905215445.1 uncultured bacterium
TCCTGCTCGCACGGAGAGCACATTAAGTGCTCTCCGGCTCGTGCGGAACTCGCGACGGAGTAAAGTCCTCCGTCCGCCTCCTAAGGTTACTTGCTTGCCGGGTACTCGACCTCACGCTACTTGGCACAAATGATCTATCTGAAATATCTACCTGTAGGTAAACCCTTGTAGAAAGGTTGACTGTTATGACTAAAGAACTCGATTTTGATGCCATTAAGGCTGCTGCGGAGTCTCATCGTGCTGATATGACTCGCTTCCTGCGCGCTATGATCTCTCACCCCTCTGAGTCCTGCGAGGAGGGCGAGGTTGTCGCTTGCATCAAGGCCGAGATGGAGAGCCTTGGCTATGACGAGGTCAAGGTCGACGGCCTGGGCAACGTTATGGGCTTTATGGGCGAGGGCGACAAGATTATCGCCATCGACTCCCACATCGACACCGTCGGCATCGGCAACATCGAGAACTGGGATGCCGATCCCTATGAGGGCTACGAGACCGACGAGATCATCTACGGCCGCGGCGGCTCCGACCAGGAGGGCGGCATGGCTTCTGCTACCTACGCTGCCAAGATGATGAAGGACATGGGCCTCATCCCCGAGGGCTACAAGATCATGGTCGTCGGCACCGTCCAGGAAGAGGACTGCGACGGCATGTGCTGGCAGTACATCTACAACAAGGACGGCATTAAGCCCGAGTTCGTCATTTCCACTGAGCCCACCGACGGCGGCATCTATCGCGGTCACCGCGGCCGCATGGAGATCCGCGTCGACGTTCACGGCACCTCCTGCCACGGTTCCGCTCCCGACCGCGGCGACAACGCCATCTACAAGATGGCCGACATCATCGCCGACGTCCGCGCCCTCAACAACAACGGCTGCGACGAGTCGACCGACATCAAGGGCCTCGTCAAGATGCTCGACCCCAAGTACAACCCCGAGCACTTCGAGGACGCCCGCTTCCTGGGCCGCGGCACCTGCACCGTCAGCCAGATCTTCTACACCAGCCCCAGCCGCTGCGCTGTCGCTGACTCCTGCGCCATCTCCATCGACCGTCGCATGACCGCCGGCGAGACCTGGGAGTCCTGCCTGGACGAGATCCGCAACCTGCCGGCCGCCAAGAAGTACGGCGACGACGTGAAGGTCTCCATGTACATGTACGACCGTCCGTCCTGGACCGGCGAGGTCTACGAGACCGAGGCTTACTTCCCCACGTGGATCAACAAGGAGACCGCTCCGCACGTCAAGGCCCTCGTCGACGCCCACAAGGCCATGTTCGGTGACGAGCGCATCGGCTGCGAGCCCAGCATGGACAAGCGCACCGGTCGTCCGCTGTGCGACAAGTGGACCTTCTCCACGAACTGCGTCTCCATCCAGGGCCGCTATGGCATCCCCTGCGTGGGCTTTGGCCCGGGTGCCGAGTCTCAGGCTCACGCTCCCAACGAGGTCACCTACAAGGACGACCTGGTCACCGCTGCCGCCATGTATGTGGCTGCCCTGAACCTCTACGATCCGAGCCAGGCCGATGGCGACGCTACCGTGTTCCGCGCCGGTCTGACCAACAACAAGATCGACTAGTCCCATTCCTTGATCTTGTTGAGCCGGGGGCCGCTCGTGTCCCCGGCACCCCCTGTTGACTTGGGGCCCGCGGTCGTTATCTCCCATGCTTCCTCAACGGTAGCGGGTCCTCGTCATAGCGCTCTGCATGTTCTAGCCACACGCGCATGCCGGAGCACATCTACTCATTGCGATCGTTTCATCTATGGAAAGGATATTTACATGGACGCCAAGTTTACCGAGCTCGTCGAGCAGCTGAACGGCCTCGATTTTAAGGGCATGTACGGCAGCGACTTCCTGCACACCTGGGATAAGACCACCGATGAGCTCAAGGCTCTCTACATCGTTGCCGACGCCCTGCGCGAGCTGCGTGAGAACAACGTTTCGTCCAAGATCTTCGACTCGGGCCTGGCCGTCTCCCTGTTCCGCGACAACTCCACCCGTACGCGCTTCTCCTTCTCTAAGGCCGCCAACCTGCTCGGCCTCGAGCTGCAGGACCTGGACGAGAAGAAGTCCCAGATCGCTCACGGCGAGACCGTCCGCGAGACCGCTACCATGATCTCCTTCATGGCCGACGTCATCGGCATCCGCGACGACATGTACATCGGCAAGGGCGACGCCTACATGGCCGAGGTCTCCGAGTCTGTCCAGCAGGCCTACGAGGACGGCGTTCTGGATCACCGTCCCACGCTCATCTCCCTGCAGTCCGACTCCGATCACCCCACGCAGTCCTCTGCCGACATGCTCTACCTCATCAACGAGTTTGGCGGCCTCGAGAACCTCAAGGGCAAGAAGGTTGCCGTCACCTGGGCCTATTCGCCTTCTTACGGCAAGCCGCTGTCCTGCCCGCAGTCGCTGATCAGCCTGCTGCCCCGTTTTGGCATGGACGTCACCCTGGCCCACCCCGAGGGCTACGATCTCATGCCCGAGGTCGTCGAGCGCGCCAAGGGCTATGCCGCCGAGTCCGGCACCACCTTTAAGCAGGTCAACACCATGGCCGAGGCCTTCGAAGGCGCCGACATCGTGATCCCCAAGAGCTGGGCTCCGTTTGCCGCCATGGAGAAGCGCACCAACCTGTACGCCGAGGGCGACGACGCCGGCATCGCTGCGCTCGAGAAGGAGCTGCTCGCTCAGAACGCCACCCATCAGGATTGGTGCTCCACGACCGAGCTCATGGAGAAGACCGCCAACGGCCAGGACACCATCTTTATGCATCCGCTGCCCGCCGACATCTCTGGTGTCTCTTGCGAGCACGGCGAGGTCAACGCCGACGTCTTTGACATGCACCGCGTGGGCATGTACAAGGAGGCCAGCTACAAGCCGTACGCCATCGCAGCCATGATGTTCCTGCAGAAGGTTGCCGATCCCGCCGCTACCCTCAAGGCCCTCGACGAGCGCAACACCGCCCGTTGGTTCCAGGCCTAAAGCCGCGCTGAGGTAAGCCATGTAAAGGGGGCGCTCTGCCAACCGGCGGGGTGCCCCTTTTTGCATCGTGGGCGTGCGGGATAAGCGCTTTCGATGTAGATGCCCCGCGACGCGAGTTATGGGTACGATGGTTTCAGGGGAGGTATCGCCATGAAACTCGGTTGCGTCATTATGGCTTCGGGCGAGGGCAAGCGGTTTGGCTCTAACAAGATGCTTGCCGATATCTATGGCAAGCCGCTGATTGCCCGGACTATCGATTCGGTTCCCCGGGGCTTTGACGTCGTGGTTTCGACGCGTTGGCCCGAGGTCGCCCAGATTTGCGAGGACAAGCATTGCCCGTGCGTGCTGCACGATGGCAAGCTCAGGAGCGAAAGCGTCCGTGCGGGCCTTTCGTGGGGGGCGAGCCGCGGCTGGAAGGGTTGCCTCTTTTTGCCGGGCGACCAGCCGCTCGTGAGTTCGGATTCTTTTGAGGCCATGGTTCGCGCGTTTGATGAGCGTGGCCGCAAGTATCCGGTGCGTCTTGCGTGCAACGGTGAGCCTTCGAGCCCGGTGCTCTTTCCGGCGGAACTGTTCGATGCACTTATGTGTCTTGAGGGTAAGGACGGCGGCGGTTCGACCCTCAAGGACCGTACCGACGTGGTGCTGGTCGAGGCGCGTGCCTACGAGCTGTGGGACGTCGATACCGTCAAGGGACAGCGACGCATAACGGAGCATATCGCCGCCTGCTCGTATTTTGATCGCGTGGCCAACTGCATCAATCAATAAGGAGCAATTATGATCATCATCAAAAACGGCGCACTCGTGACGCCCCAAGGGCTTCGCCGCGCCGATCTTGCCATGGATGGCGATAAGATCGTACGGATTGCCGCGGCGATTGAGCCGGCCGAGGGCGATACCGTCGAGGATGCTGCGGGCTGCTGGGTGTTCCCGGGCTTTATCGATGGGCACACGCACATGCAGTGCTGGACCGGCATGGATTGGACAGCCGATAGCTTTGAGACCGGCACGCGCGCGGCTGCCTGCGGCGGCACGACGACCATTGTGGACTACGCGACGGCCGATCGCGGCGTGACCATGCCCGATGCCTTGGTCGAGTGGCATCATCGCGCCGACGGCACCTGCACCGCCAACTATGCCTTCCATATGGCGCTTGCCGAGTGGAATGAGCGCAACCGCGCCGATCTTTCGGCCATGCGCGAGGCGGGCGTGTCGTCGTTTAAGACCTACTTTGCCTACGACCATCTGCGCCTGGACGATGCCGAGACGCTCGAGGTGCTGGAGGAGCTCAAGCGCGTGGGCGGTATCCTGTGCGTGCATTGCGAGAACGGCACGTTGGTCAACGCGCTGCAGAAGCGCGTGTTTGAGCAGGGTATCCACGGGCCCGAGGGCCATGCGCTCAGCCGTCCGGACGTGTGTGAGGCCGAGGCCGTGAGCCGCCTGCTGTATCTGGCGCACTTGGCCGGGGACGCTCCGGTCAACGTGGTGCACCTTTCGACCAAGCTGGGGCTCGAGGCCATTCGCGCTGCCAAAGCGCACGGGCAGAAGAACATCTATGTCGAGACCTGCCCTCAGTATCTGATGCTCGACGACACCTGCTATCTGGAGCAGGGCGAGGACGGCTTTGCGGGCGCCAAGTACGTGATGAGCCCGCCGCTGCGCCATGCCGGTGACCGTGCCGCGCTGCGCGAGGCGCTTGTGGCTGGCGAGATCGATACTATTGCGACCGATCATTGCAGCTTTAACCTGCACGGGCAAAAGGACCGAGGACGCGATGATTTCCGCGCGATTCCCAACGGCGGGCCCGGCGTGGAGCATCGTCCCGTTGCGATTGCCACGAGCTTTGAGGGACAGCTGGGTCCCGAGGATCTGTGCCGCTTGATGAGCGAGAATCCGGCGCGCGTTTTTGGCATGTATCCGCGCAAGGGCTGTCTTGCCGAGGGCGCCGATGCCGACGTGTGCGTGTGGGATCCGTGCGCGCGTTGGACGATCAGCGCCGCGACGCAGCATCAGGCCGTGGACTACACGCCGCTCGAGGGCTTTGAGGCACATGGCCGCGCCAAGGCCGTGTTTGTGAACGGCGTGCTGGCGGCACGCGACGGCGAGCCCACCGGAGCCCAACCCGGCCGCTACGTGCCCCGCTAACGGGAAGACCGCCGGGGTAGCTAATTTGGGAGATGATTTTTTGGGACGGGGTAGCAAAAAGAGCCCCGTCCCAAATTTGCTACCCCTGGAGGCCGGTGGCGATGAGGGGGCGGTTGAGGGCTGCCTCGAAGCGATCTGCCATTGTTGGGTCGGCAAGCGTGTCGGCTTGGTTGAGCATGATACGGGCATTGCTGAGGTTCAGCATCTGCAGCTCGGCATTGAGCACCTGGGCGACGCGCTCTGGGGTGGCAGCGTCGGTGGGCTCGCAGCCGCAGCGCTCGCAGAAGAGCTCGGGGCGGTGGACAACCTCGGCGACGGGCTTGCCCAGCCCCGAGGCGCCGACGACCCAGACAACGTTTGTCGCGGCGGCGGGAATTACCGGCTCCCAGGCGGCATGTGCCTTGAGCGGGAGTCGCTTGCTGCCATCTGCCTCGGCCAACACATAGTCAAAGCGCTGCGCCAGCTCGTTGAGCGGCTCGGCGGGGGCGGAGAGCTTGCCTGTCTCCGGGTCCAAAACACCCGTCTGGCAGATGCTTCCGCGGACAAGTCCCGCGCATGCCTCGCAGGTGCAGCCGGGAACATGTAGGGTCCCCGGCTTCCAAGGCGCGGCGTCCAGGCGACGGCTCGACCCGTCCCATGGCACGCCGGCGACGGGAAACATGTGCGTGGTGGTACAGAGGAGCACGCGGCCGCCAGCGCGCATGAGCTCGAGACCCAGCGTCTTCAGCAGCGTCGACTTGCCGCCACTGCCGATAATCGCGGTAATGCCCGGCTCGATCCTGAGCGCGGAGGCAAGATTGCCGCTAACCGTTTCCATCTGTTCACCGCCGTATAATACTGTGATAATAAATAATCATCAGAGTAGCGGCCGAACCGCTTTTGCTCTGCTCAAACCGTAGCACAGGGAGGTACCCCGGGAATGCTCGTTTATGTTCGCGGCGCCGGCGATATCGCCACGGGCGTCGCCGCTCGCTTGGTGCGCGCCGGCGTTTCGGTCGTTATGGCCGATATCGCGGTTCCCACGTGCATCCGCCGCACAATCTGTTTTTGCGAGGCCATTCGCCTGGGCGAGGTCGAGGTCGAAGGCATTCGCGCTCGCTTGGCACGGACGCCGGCTGAGGCGCTTGAGATTACCGAGGCTGGAGACGTCGCCGTTGTGGTGGACCCTCAGGCCAAGATGCTCGGCGAGCTGAAACCCGCGGCTGTGGTCGACGCGATTTTGGCTAAGCGCAACTTGGGCACCACGCGCGACATGGCGCCTGCCGTCATCGCTGTGGGGCCGGGCTTTACCGCGCCGGTTGACTGCGACGCCGTGGTCGAGACCATGCGCGGGCATTTTCTCGGCCGTGTCATTACCCAAGGTTCGCCCCAGCCCAACACGGGCGTGCCGGGCATTATCGCCGGCTATGGCAAGGAACGTGTTATCCACAGCCCCGCCGCCGGCGTGTTTCGGTCCGACCGCGCAATCGGCGACATCGTGAGCGCCGGAGACGTGATTGGCTACGCGGGCGATACGCCCATGTGCACGCAGATCGATGGCTGTCTGCGCGGGCTTTTGGCGAACGGCGTGCAGGTGACTGAGGGCTTTAAATGCGCCGATGTCGACCCGCGCGGCGATGCCAGCTATATCAACTACATTTCGGACAAAGCGACGTCGGTCGGCGGCGGCGTGCTCGAGGCACTCGCTATGCTCACCGATGTCTTTAGAGGATAGAAGGCGGCAATGGAAAAGCTCGATGTTGTGAATGCGGCGCTTGCCGCCCTGCGTGCTGGCGAGACGTGCGAGCTGGTGGTCGTGGCCGGTACGGCGGGGTCGTCCCCGCGCGGTGTGGGCGCCTGGATGGCCGTCTTTGCCGATGGCAGCCAGGCGGGCACTATCGGCGGCGGCAAGATTGAGCTCTTTGCGCTGGATGAGGCGCGCGAGCTCCTGAGCGCGGGACAGTCGCGTCTGGTCCGCTACACCATGGGCGGCGAGAACTCCGATACCGGCATGATCTGCGGCGGAGCCATCTGCCTGTGCTACCTGCATTTGGATGCGACTCAGGCACCGTTGTTCCAGTCGGTTGCCGACGTCTTGGCCTATCGGCGCATCGGCGACTTCGTCATCGACTTTGAGCCGTTTATCGCGAGCGCGCTCGAGGGCGATGTGGTTGAGTACCATGGCGAGACATCGCGCCATACCATTGCCGGCTGCCCCGAGCTTTCGCTGGTGGAGGAGGGGAGTAAGGTCACCTACACCAACGCCGCCTCCGAGATTCCCCCGGCGCACATCGAGACGCTCTGCCCCGAGGGCCTGACCTATATCTTTGGCTGCGGCCACGTGGGCGCTGCGACGGCGCGGGTGCTCACGGCGGCGGGCTTTGCCGTCGTGGCTTGCGACGACCGCCCCGGCACGTTGACCCCCGAATGGGTGCCCGGCGTCTACGACCGTCGTCTGGTCGATTATAAGAACCTGAGCGAGCTGTGTCCCATCGGCCCGCGCGACCTGGTGGTCGTCGCCACGGCGGGTCACAAGTCCGATATCGACGTGGTGATTCAGGCCATGCGCGCCAAACCCGCCTATCTGGGCTGCTTGGGCTCGCGCCGCAAGACGGCCTTTGTGTGCGCCCGCTTGGAGCAGGAGGGCTTTACGCAGGAGCAAATCGACGAGCTGCACCTGCCGATCGGTGTCGCCATCGAGGCCGAGGACCCCGAGGAAATCGCCATCTCCATCGCCGCCGAGATGATCCACCTGCGCCGCACCAAACTCGTCCCCCGTAAGCGCTAATCGCATCCCCATATATGAGTTGCGGTGAAATACGGACTGTTAAAGCCTGTTAAGCCGTCAAACGGTCCCTATTTCACCGCAACTGCCATTTTCCTCCGTCCCCTAGGGATCAATATGTGCGGGGGAGTTGTGGAGTTGTGCAGGCAGACGAGGTTTTTCTGGAAATACGCTCTCGATGCGCGTATAGTACCGATTGTTTTGTCGGCTCCTGCTGTGTCGAGTCCAAACCGCGAAATGCCATGAGCGGCGCGGATGCAGCCAGGAGGCACGAGGACAACCCATCGTGGCCACGCCCCGTGCTTAAAACCCCGAGAAGGAGTGAACAATGGCAGAAGAGAAGTATGTGCCGCGTCTGAAGACCAAGTACAACAACGAGGTCAAGCAGCAGCTTCAGGACAAGTTCCAGTACGAGAACGTCATGATGATCCCCAAGTTTGAGAAGATCGTCGTGAACATGGGTGTCGGCGAGGCCGCTACCGATTCCAAGGCCATCGACGGTGCCGTGCGCGACCTGCGCGCCATCACCGGCCAGCAGCCGATGATCACCCGTGCCCGCAAGTCCATCGCTACCTTCCGCCTGCGCGCTGGTATGCCGATCGGCTGCAAGGTTACCCTGCGTGGCGACCGTATGTGGGAGTTCTTCGATCGTCTGACCTCCGTCGCGATCCCCCGTATCCGCGACTTCCGCGGCATCTCCGCCAAGAGCTTCGACGGCCGTGGTAACTTCTCCATGGGCGTCACCGAGCAGCTCATCTTCCCCGAGATCGACTTCGACTCCGTCGATCACCAGCGTGGTATGGACATCACTTTCGTGACCACCGCCAACACCGATGAGGAGGCCAAGGCCCTTCTGGACGCCTTCGGTTTCCCGTTCAAGAAATAGGTTCACCTGCCCTATGAGCGCCGTTCCCAGAAGGGGGCGGCGCTTGGGGCGAACAATACTCTATGTGAGGAGGATATAAGTGGCTAAGACATCGATGATCGTCAAGTGCAATCGCAAACAGAAGTTCTCTACTCGTGAGTACACGCGCTGCCAGCGCTGCGGCCGTCCGCACTCTGTGTACCGCAAGTTCGGCCTGTGCCGTGTCTGCTTCCGCGAGCTTGCACTCAAGGGCGAGCTTCCCGGCGTTAAGAAGGCCAGCTGGTAAGTCACTACCAGCGTTTCAAGCATCAGTTTGGAACAGGGAAAACGCGCTAAAAAGGCTTTGCCGTTAAGGGCGGCGAAGAACCAAGAGCACGTGTTCATCAAGAACGAAGGAGAATCTGTATGAACCTTACAGACCCGATCGCAGATATGCTTACGCGCATCCGTAACGCTAACTCTGTGAACAAGGCCACGGTCTCCATGCCGAGCAGCAAGAAGCTCGTCGAGATCGCTCGTGTTCTGCACGAGGAGGGCTACATCGAGGGCTACGATGTCGAGGACACCGTTCCCCAGAAGACTCTGCACATCACGCTTAAGTATGGTCCCAAGAAGGCTAAGGTCATCAACGGCATCCGCCGCATTTCCAAGCCGGGCCTGCGTAAGTACACCGGCGTTGCCGACATGCCCCGCGTCCGCGGTGGCCTTGGTACCGCCATCATTTCCACCAGCCATGGCGTCATGACCGACCGCGATGCTCGCAAGCACAACGTCGGCGGCGAGATCATCGCTTACGTCTGGTAATTCGCTCGGTAGGTAGAAGGAAAGGAGATCACCGTGTCTCGTATCGGTAATAAGCCTGTCAAGATTCCCGCCGGAGTCGAAGTGGCAGTCAACGGCAACAACGTTGTCGTCAAGGGCCCCAAGGGCCAGCTCGAGCTCGATGTCTTTGAGAAGCTCGCTATCAACGTCGAGGACAACGTCCTCACCGTTTCCCGTCCCGACGACGAGCGTGAGACCCGTGCCCGCCACGGCCTCACCCGCGCCCTCATCCACAACATGGTTGTTGGCGTTTCCGAGGGCTTCGAGAAGAAGCTCGAGCTCGCCGGCGTCGGTTACCGCGTGCAGCAGAAGGGCAAGAACCTCGAGTTCTCCCTGGGCTTCTCGCACCCCGTGATCGTCGAGGCTCCCGAGGGCATCACCTTCGAGGTTCCCGACAACACCCACGTGAACGTCAAGGGTATCAACAAGCAGCAGGTCGGTCAGATCGCCGCTGAGATCCGCGGCCATCGTCCTCCCGAGCCTTACAAGGGCAAGGGTATCCACTACGTTGGCGAGCACATCCGCCGCAAGCTGGGTAAGGCCGCCAAGTAGTCGTAACCGACTCACTCGCATAAGACCAGCACCCCGTCAGGTGCTGGCAAGATCAACCTTTTTAGGAGTTTACGTATGAACAAGCATAAGGCGAAGCTGGAAGGCCTCAAGCGTCGTCAGCGTCGTGTTCGCGGCAAGGTCTCGGGTACCTCCGAGCGTCCGCGTCTTCGCGTGACCCGTACTAACGCCAACATCTATGCCCAGATCATCGACGACAGCAAGGGCTCCAGCCTGACGCTCGTCTCTGCCTCGACCCTCGAGGCCGAGTTCAAGGGCACCCACACCTCGAACAAGGAGGCTGCGGAGAAGGTCGGTCAGCTCGTTGGCAAGCGCGCCATCGAGGCCGGCATCACCAAGGTCGCCTTCGATCGCGGTGGCCGTATCTACCATGGCCGCGTCAAGGCCCTCGCCGACGGTGCTCGTGCCGCCGGTCTCGAGTTCTAGGAGGTATGTAGCACATGGCTCGTAATCAGAAGCAGCAGCGCGAGGCCTCCGAGTTCGAGGAGCGCGTCGTTTACATCAACCGCGTGTCGAAGACCGTCAAGGGTGGTCGTCGCATGAGCCTCGTCGCTCTCGTCGTCGTTGGCGACGGCAAGGGTAACGTCGGCGTTGGCATGGGCAAGTCCGCTGAGGTGCCCCTGGCCATCTCCAAGGCGTCTCTCGATGCCAAGAAGAACATGTTCCACGTGCCGGTGACCGAGCAGGGCACCATCCCGCACGAGGTTCTCGGCCACTTTGGTGCCGGCCGCATCATCATCAAGCCCGCTGTCGAGGGTACCGGCGTTATCGCCGGCGGCGCTGTGCGTCCCCTCTTTGAGCTTGCTGGCATCAAGAACGTCCTGTCCAAGTCCCTCGGTACCGACAACGGCCTCAACATCATCAAGGCTGCCGTCGAGGGCCTCAAGGAGCTCTCCAGCCCTGAGGACGTCGCGGCTCGCCGTGGCCTGACGGTCTCCGAGATGTTCGTCGGTAAGGAGAACTAAGCATGGCTGACACCATCAAGATCAAGCAGGTCCGCAGCACCAACGGTTGCAAGCAGGACCAGGTCCGTACTGTCCGTGCCCTCGGTCTCCACAGGATCCGCGAGGTTCGCGAGATTGCTGACAACGAGTCCGTCCGCGGCATGATCTTCAAGGTCAAGCACCTTGTCGAGATTGTAGAGGAGTAGCAAATGCAGCTTCACGATCTTACTCCCGCGCCCGGTTCCACCAAGAACCGCAAGCGCGTCGGCCGTGGCAATTCTTCGGGTCACGGCACCACTTCTGGCCGCGGTCAGAAGGGCCAGGGTTCCCGCTCTGGCGGCACCAAGGGTGCCGGCTTCGAGGGTGGCCAGACTCCGCTGGCTATGCGCCTGCCCAAGCTTCCGGGCTTCCGCAACCCCCGTCGTATCGAGTACACCGCTGTTAACGTTGAGCGTCTCGAGCGTAAGTTCGAGGATGGCGCTGTGATCGACGGTGCCGCTCTTAAGGCCGCTCGCATCACCAAGAGCGAGTTCGAGCCCGTCAAGGTGCTCGGCAATGGTGAGCTCACCAAGAAGTTCACGGTCAAGGTCGACAAGGTCAGCGCTTCTGCGCAGGCCAAGATCGAGGCCGCCGGCGGAAAGGTCGAGCTGCCGTGCTAAATGGTCTTAAGAATGCTTTCCGCATCAAAGAATTGCGCGAAAAGATTCTTTTTACCATAGCTATGCTCGTCGTGTACCGCATTGGTGCGCACGTTCCTGTGCCCGGCATTCCCTTCCAGGGGATGCTGGGCCTTTTCTCGACCGATAACAATTCGGTCGCCGCAGGTGCTATGGCCCTCCTGAATCTTTTCTCTGGCGGCGCGTTGAGCTATGTGTCGGTGTTTTCGCTG
Source organism: uncultured bacterium (assembly GCA_905215445.1). GTDB lineage: Bacteria > Actinomycetota > Coriobacteriia > Coriobacteriales > Coriobacteriaceae > Collinsella. Next base: position 11,972 of record CAJMPZ010000031.1, read on the forward strand.
GGCATCATGCCTTACATCACCAGCTCGATCATCCTCCAGATGCTCCAGGCCGTCGTGCCTTCCCTGCATGAGCTTGCCCGCGAGGGCGAGGTCGGTCAGACCAAGATTACGCAGTATTCGCGTTACCTCACCTTGGCTCTGGCAATCCTCAACTCCGTGGGTTACCTCTTCCTCTTTAAGAGCTTCGGCATCAGCTTCAATGGCGCCGGCGCTCCCGAGATCATCTTCGACCTCATGATCGTCGGTACGCTCACCGCGGGCGCCATGCTGATCATGTGGATTGGTGAGCTCATCACCCAGCGCGGTATCGGCAATGGCATGTCGCTGATCATCTTCGCGAACATCATGGCCGGTCTGCCGCAGGCGATCTTTTCCAGCACCGAGGGCAATGCCGGTGGCATCATCACCATGGCGATCATCTGCGCCATCATCCTGCTGGTTATTCCGCTGATTGTTTTCCTTGAGCGCGGCCAGCGCCGCATCCCGGTCTCCTACGCCAAACGCGTCGTTGGCCGTCGCATGATGGGTGGCCAGACCACCTACCTGCCCATCAAGGTCAACACCGCGGGTGTCGTGCCGATCATCTTCGCTTCGGCGCTGCTGTACTTCCCGGCTCAGATTGCCGTGTTCTTCCCCGGCATCGGCTGGATTCAGGCAGTTGCCTCTGCGCTTTCGACCGGTTGGCTCAACTGGGTGCTTAACGTTGTCCTCATCGTGTTCTTCGCGTACTTCTACACCTCCATGGTGTTCAACCCCGATGACACGGCCGATAACCTTAAGAAGCAGGGCGGCTTTATTCCGGGCGTGCGTCCGGGTAGGGCTACCGCGGCCTACATCAAGAACGCGCTCAACAAGATTACGCTTCCCAGCGCTGTCTTTTTGGCGCTCATCGCCATCGTGCCTTCGATCATCTTCTCCTTCACGGGTAACCATCTGATCCAGGCATTTGGCGGCACGTCCATCCTCATCATGGTCGGCGTCGTGCTCGACACGGTCGATAAGCTCGAAGGCCAGATCAAGATGTATGATTACGATGGATTCTTTAAATAGGCTAGAGGAGGATTGCTCATGAACCTCGTATTGCTCGGAGCTCCGGGTGCCGGTAAGGGCACCGTCGCACAGGAGCTCGTCGCCGAGTTTGGCGTCGCTCACATTTCCACGGGCGACCTGCTGCGTGCTGCCGTCAAGGGTGGCACCGAGCTTGGTATTCAGGCTAAGAAGTACATGGACGCTGGCGAGCTCGTTCCCGACCAGCTCGTGATCGACCTTGTCAAGGAGCGCCTTGCCGCCGATGACGCCCAGCAGGGCTTCATCCTCGACGGCTTCCCGCGCAACACCGCCCAGGCTGTGACGCTCGATTCCGAGCTCTCCGCCATGGGTCGCGAGATCGACTGCGCCCTTCTGGTCGACGTGGCCCCCGAGGTCATCATCGATCGTCTGTCTTCGCGTCGCACCTGCCGCGCCTGCGGTTACACCGGCACCGCTGCCGATGCTACCTGCCCAAAGTGCGCCGGCGAGATGTATCAGCGCGACGACGACAAGCCCGAGACCATCAAGAACCGTCTCGACGTCTACGAGAAGTCCACGAGCCCGCTCGTCGACTACTATCGTGGCCAGGGTCTGCTCAAGTCGGTCAACGGTGACCAGGCTCGCGAGACCGTGTACGGGGATGTCAAAGAGGCTCTCGGTCTATGATCAAGATTAAGTCTGCAACGCAAATCGAGCAGATGAAGAAGGCAGGAGCGCTATCTAAGATGGCGCTCCGCCACGTTGGGGCCATGGTCCGCCCTGGTGTTTCGACCTTTGAGCTCGATCAGCTCGCGGAGCAGATTATCCGCATGCATGGCGGCACCCCGGCCTTTAAGGGTTACGGTGGGTTCCCCGGAACCATTTGCGCATCGATCAACGATGCCGTGGTCCACGGTATTCCCAACCCCGATATGATCCTGCGCGATGGCGATATCATCTCCATCGATACGGGAGCCGTTGTTGATGGTTGGGTTGGCGATAACGCTTGGACGTTTTTCGTCGGCACCCCTACGCCCGAGGCCAAGGCCCTGTGCGAGGTCACGCGCGATTGCCTTAAGGCTGCCATCGAGCAGGCTGTTCCCGGTAACCATATCGGGGACGTCGGTTATGCCGTTCAGTCTCTCGCCGAGTCTCACGGTTACGGCGTGCTTCGCGACTATGTGGGTCATGGCATTGGCCGCGTGATGCACGAGGACCCCAACGTTCCTAACTACGGAAAGAAGGGGAAGGGCGTTCGCCTCCAGGCCGGCATGGTCATTGCCATCGAGCCGATGGTTACGATGGGTTCCAACCATGTGAGCACGGGCTCCGACGGTTGGATTGTTACGACCAACGACCACCTGCCCGCCGCGCACTACGAGAACACCGTCGCCATTACCAATGACGGTCCGGTGATTCTCACCACGGATGCCCAGGGTGCTTGGTGTTCCTTGCAGGGCGGTGAAATGTAGGGCTTGCGTCAAATGCACGCCTTAACATTTCAAATGTAACAAGTTCCGCTTAGTTGTGGAGCCATTACGAAGATACTACGATACGTGCATGCGTATTGTAGAATACTCAATCGCTGTCGTTTTCTAGAGAAAGATGATTGCTTGTGAAGAAGGAAGACGCAATTGAGCTCGAGGGTACGGTAAAGGAACCGCTGCCCAACGCCATGTTTAAGGTCGAGCTCGAGAACGGTCATTCGGTTCTGTGCAACATTTCTGGCAAGATCCGAATGAATTACATCCGTATTCTCCCCGGTGACAGGGTTGTCGTGGAGCTTTCCCCGTACGACCTGACCCGCGGCCGCATCACCTATCGCTACAAATAGCGGCACGCATACACGCACTCCATTTCCGGCTGCAGGCTTAGCTCAACCTACGGTCGGATTGTGTGTGAAGACCAGCCATAGTTTTAAACGCCTGCGGCTGGGCGAGTAGATAGTAGGGAAGTAGTTTGAGCGCTACCGAAAGGAAGAACGATGAAGGTACGTCCTTCGGTCAAGAAGATGTGCGATAAGTGCAAAATCATTAGGCGCCATGGCAAGGTCCTCGTCATTTGCGAGAACCCCCGTCATAAGCAGCGTCAGGGTTAAGAGAGGAGACTACGTTGGCCCGTATTAATGGTGTCGACCTCCCGCGTGAGAAGCGCGTTGAGATCGGTCTGACCTACATTTACGGCATCGGCCGCACCACTGCGACGAAGATCTGCGTCGAGTGCAACGTTAACGTGGATACGCGCGTTAAGGACCTCACCGAGGATGAGGTTAACGCCATCCGCGATTATATCGACAAGAACCAGATCATGGTTGAGGGTGACCTCCGCCGTGAGCGCAACCAGAACGTCAAGCGCCTTATGGACATCGGCTGCAACCGCGGCCTTCGTCACCGCAAGGGCCTCCCGGTCCGCGGCCAGCGCACCCACACTAACGCTCGTACCCGCAAGGGCCCGAAGCGTCAGATCGGTGCTAAGAAGAAGAAATAAGGAGCGCTAGATAGATGGCTACTGCTAAGAAGAACGTTCGCGCTGCCCGTCTGAAGCGCGCGGACCGTAAGAACATTTCCGTGGGCCAGGCTCACATTCGTTCTACGTTCAACAACACGATCGTTTCGATCACCGATCCCCAGGGCAACGTCATTTCCTGGAAGTCGGCTGGCCAGGTGGGCTTCAAGGGCTCCCGTAAGTCCACGCCGTTCGCTGCCCAGATGGCTGCCGAGGCTGCTGCCAAGCAGGCCATGGAGCACGGTATGAAGAAGGTTTCCGTCTTCGTCAAGGGCCCTGGCTCCGGTCGTGAGACCGCCATCCGCTCCCTCCAGGCTGCTGGCCTCGAGGTCTCGAGCATCCAGGACAAGACCCCCATCCCGCACAACGGCTGCCGCCCCAAGAAGCGTCGCCGCGTGTAACTGAAAGGATCGTATCAATATGGCAATCGACAGGACTCCTGTTCTTAAGCGCTGCCGTCAGCTCGGGATCGATCCCGCTGAGCTCGGTTACAGCAGCAAGAAGGAATCTATCCGTCAGCCCAAGCGCCGTCGCAAGGAATCTGAGTACGGCATGCAGCTGCGCGAGAAGCAGAAGGTCAAGTTCATCTATGGCGTTCTGGAGAAGCAGTTCCACGGCTACTTCAACAAGGCCCGCAAGATGAACGGCGTCACCGGTGAGAACCTCATGATCATCCTTGAGTCTCGCCTCGACAACGTCGTCTTCCGTCTTGGCTTCGCCCGCACCCGCAAAGAGGCTCGTCAGTCCGTCCGTCACGGTCACTTCACCGTGAACGGCAAGCGCGTGGACATCCCGTCCTACCGCGTCAAGGCCGGCGACGTCGTCGCTGTCGGCGAGAAGTTCCGTGACCTCCTCCCCATCAAGGAGGCTCTGATTTCCTCCGAGCGCTTTGAGGTCCCTGGCTGGCTCGAGGTCGATATCGAGAAGCTGTCTGGTAACGTGCTCGCTCTGCCGACGCGTGAGCAGATCAGCGGTGATATCAACGAGCAGCTCATCGTCGAGCTCTACTCTAAGTAGTCCATCCGGGCTGCTGAGGCTGGAGGTAATACATGTCAGAATTCATTAGGCCTCAGGTTCAGGTCGAAGAGATCAACGAGACGTCTGCTCGTGTCTCCGTCGAGCCGCTCGAGCGTGGCTACGGCGATACGCTGGGTAACTCCCTTCGTCGCGTACTTCTGTCCTCGCTCGAGGGTGCCGCCGTCGAGGCTATTCAGATCGATGGTGCACAGCACGAGTTCATGACCATCCCTAACATGGTCGAGGATGTCACCGACATCGTCCTGAATGTCAAGGGTCTTGTCTTCAGGGCTCTCGGCACGACCGACGAGGCGACCGCCACCATCTCGGTTGACGGCCCCTGCGAGGTCACCGGTGCGGACTTCTTTATTCCGTCCGAGTTTGAGCTGGTCAACCCCGAGCAGCACATCGCTACGCTCACCGAGGGCGGCCATCTCACCATGAGCATGCGCATCGGCTATGGCCGCGGCTATGTCTCTGGCGAGGCTAACAAGCGCGACAACGATCCCATCGGTGTGATCCACGTCGACTCGCTGTACTCGCCGGTGTCCCGTTGCGCCAAGCTCGTTGAGGCTTGCCGTGTCGGTCAGCACACCGACTACGACCGCCTTGTCCTCGAGATCGAGACCAACGGCTCCATCGCTCCGCGCGACGCCGTGGTCCAGGCTGCCAATATCATCAACCAGCATATGGCTGCCTTTATGAACCTTGCCGAGACCCCCGAGGTCGAGGAGGAGGCTTCGATCTTCGCTCCCGAGGTCACCAACGACAACGCCGAGCTGGACAAGCAGATCGAGGATCTGGACCTTTCTGTCCGTTCCTACAACTGCCTTAAGCGCGCCAGCATTCACTCGGTCCGTCAGCTCGTTGAGTTCTCGGAGAACGATCTGCTCAACATCCGTAACTTCGGTGTTAAGTCGATCGAGGAAGTGAAGGACAAGCTTGAGTCCATGGGCCTGAGCCTGAAGGCTTAATGCTTCGCATATTTGAGGAGAAACTAGACCATGCGTCACAACGTTAAGAAGGGCCTGAAGCTCGGCACCGATGCGAGCCACACCAAGGCCATGAAGAAGAGCCTTGCTAAGGCCCTCTTCGAGAACGACCGCATCAAGACCACCGAGACCCGCGCTAAGGCGCTGCGTTCGGTCGTCGACCCGATCATCACTTGGGCCAAGAAGGGCGACCTGCACTCTCGTCGTCTGGCTATCGCCAAGCTCGGCGATAAGCAGCTCGTTGCCGAGATCTTCGACAAGGCTGCCCAGGGCATGTGGCAGGACCGCAACGGCGGTTACACCCGCATCATGAAGCTCGGCAACCGCAAGGGCGACAACGCTCCCATCGTTATCATGGAGCTCGTCACCGAGCCTTGCACGCCTAAGGCCAAGAAGGCTGCTCCGGCCCCCAAGAAGGCCGCTGCTCCCAAGAAGGTCGAGGCCATCGAGGAGGCTCCTGCTGAGGAGACCGCTGAGTAGACTTTCCGTCTGCATAGGCTATATTCGAGGGGTACGTTCGCGTACCCCTCTTTTTTTGTCGCGATACCGTTGCTTGTTTGTTGGGAGCGCCCATGACTGCGCCGTCTGATTTCAATTCGATTTCCGAGCTTGACGCCACACTCGTATTTCGTGTGGCCTATGATGGCTCGTCGTATAGCGGATTTGCCGAGCAGCCGGGACAGACGACGGTTGCTGGTGAGCTACGTCGAGCCATCGAGACGCTGCTTCGCCGCCCGATCGATCTGACGTGCGCGGGGCGTACCGATGCCGGCGTGCATGCCGTGGCTCAGTACATCAGCGTGCCCGTTACGGACGCTGAGCTCGCTCTGACGCGCCGTAGGTGGCTGCGGGCCATGGATGCCCTGCTGCCCAAAGATATCGCCATAAACGAGGTCTACAGGGCCCGTAAAGGCTTTTCTGCACGCTTTGACGCGCATTCCCGTACGTATACATACCGTATTGCCGATCGCGATGCGCGCCCCGTGCTGTCCCGCGGTGCCGTGTGGTGGCATCGCTATCCCTTGGATGTTGAGGCTATGTCTTCTGCCTGCCCCGCGCTGCTGGGCGAGCAGGACTTTAAAAGCTTTTGCAAGGTTGCCTCGGCCGTTGGCAAGCCCACGCATCGCTGCGTGATGCGTGCCGAATTTGGCCATGAGGTTGCGTTTGGCGAGGACATCCTGACGTTTACCATCGAGGGCAATGCGTTTCTGCATTCGATGGTCCGTACGATCGTGGGCACGCTTGTCGAGATTGGCATGCATCGCCGTGAACCCGAGTGGATGCGCGAGGTTATCGATGCTTGCGACCGTACCGCTGCGGGCCCCACGGCTCCTGCCTGCGGCCTTACGTTTATGGGCGTGGATTACGATCCCGCCGAGCTTGTCGTGCTCGACTAGGGGAGGGCTTGACGTGTCGTGCGTCGACACCTGTCATCTGTGGGCTGCGCGTGTGCAACATCTGTTCTTGGCGTGCAATGCAACCGGTGTCTCATTGCTTTTATTGCCGGGGTGTACCATGAACCACGGTTTGATTCATTGCTGTCGAGAGGACGGATAATTTGGTTCGACGTGGTTCGCATCCGCGACTTTCGGTGATCCTTGTGGTAGAAGGTTCGCCCAGCTATGCGATGCGTGCGCTCGAGAGTATCCAGAACCAAGACCTCTACGATTTGCAGATTGTCGTTGTCTGCCGCGATGCTGCGCCCGGTGTGCGCCATTCGCTTCAAGTTGCTGCCGACAGGGACATCCATATTGATTTGATTGACGTCGAGGACGCGAAGCGCGGCGCTTGTCTTCGTGCCGGTTTTGATGCCTCGCGCGGCTCTCAAATCATCGCCATGAACGCCGATGAGTGGTTTGCTCCGCAGGCCCTTTCCAAGATGGTCGATATCGCGTGCGATACTGCGGCAGACATTGTGCTCCCCTCGGTGTCGCTCGATCGATACGATGCGCATCGCGAGCGTCATTCGCGCGTCTTGGATGCTGCCTCTATTGCCATAGAAGACGAGTCTTCTATGGTGACTGGGCTGCCCCAGTTGATTTTGGGCGGCCTAGTCGCTCAGACCTCTGGCGTGATGTATAGCCGTCCGCTGTTTGAGGCATGCCTGTCGCGCGGCAAGGCGTACCGTACGGTTGAGTTTATGGCTTATGCGCTCTCGCAGGCACGATTCGTGTCCGGCTGCGGCGACGCTTGTTTCCACGCGGCGGCACCTAAGCTTACAGATGCCTTTGATCCCACCATGTATGCCAGGATATCCGATGACACTCGAGCGCTCGACGAGCTTGCGGACTCACTCTCGGAAGCAGATAGCGGTGGTCGGCTCAAGCTGGCAAGCCAAAAGTTCTACTTTGCCGGACTGGTCGCCTGCATCGAGAATTTGTGTCTGAGCCCGCATGGGGTGTCGTCAATCGAGCGTTCCGCCCGCATGCGTGATATGCTCGAGGCGCCTCGAACCCGTCAGATGGTCGCCGCGCTCAAGGATAACCATCGGGGACTCGGTCTGTTGTTTGGGCCGATCGCCAGCGCCAAGCCCGCGCGCTGCGTGATGTGTACGCATCTGGCAGCTTTTCTTAACCGGACGGGCGCAAAAACCGCCTAAACGGCTCATTACGAAACAAACTTGCATAGAATTGTTTCGAAATGCGTTCTTATACACAAAAGCCTTCAAATAGCGTTAAACTATTCAATCACTGATTGATTGTCTCCGCCATCTTTTGGAGAGAGGGTTTGTATGGCTAAAAAACGCAATGGGCGCCAGGATGCCATTAGAGATATTGTGCGCAATAAGGATGTCCGCACGCAGCGCGTGCTGGTCGATGAGCTCCGTGCTATGGGCTTTGATTGCACGCAGGCGACTGTCTCTCGCGATATTGCCGATATGGGGCTGCGTAAGCTCCCTGAGGGCATCTATGTTCTGGCAGAGGACCTGCACCTGCAGCGTATGGTTTCCGAGCTCGTAACGGGCGTTCTGCGTACCGATAATCTGGTTATGATCAAGGCTCAGCCTGGCACGGCTTCCGGCATCGCCGCCGCCGTTGATGCGGCAGAGTTGCCCGATGTGCTTGGCTCGCTTGCCGGCAACGATACGATTTTGGTTATTGCCCAGACGGCCGAGGACGGCGAGCGCCTCGAGGCGCTGATCAATAAGCTGAGCAATTCTCGCAAGTAGGTGTGCGGGCCGTGCGCTCGGCATTGCGTGCGCTGACATAGTGGCTTGTAAGGGGCATCGACGTTGGTCGGTACCCCTTTTTGTTTGCCGGTATAAAGACCGCCCACCAGGTCGCTTCAAACTAAAAGGCCCCGAGCAGTTCAATAAGCTGCTCGGGGCCTTGTTGGCTTTAGTCGCGTACTTCTTAGCCGACCGTATCGTCAGGCGTGGGCGAGGGGTCGGGAGTGGGCGTAGGCGTAGGCGTGCCGCCATCGCCGCCGGTCGAGCCACCAGTGGAGCCGCCCGTCGAGCCACCAGTGGAGCCGCCCGTCGAGCCACCGGTCGTACCGGTGCCGCCGGTGGTGTCGCCGCCCGTGGTCTCGGTGGTCGTGGTCGTCGTGGTAGTTGTTGTGGTGGTTTCCTCTTCCTCTTCGTCCTCGTCCTTGTCGTCGTTCTCCGACTTCTTGGTGTTGTTGGTGCCGTAGAACTTCCAGACGCTGTTGTTCTTGTAGGTGGGCGCCGTTCCGGTCGCAAACTCCTCGCGCTCGGTACCGGTCAGAACGGTGTTCATAAACCGCTTAAAGACAGGCAGGTTGGTGCTGTCGCCCAGCAGGTCCGTGCCGTACTTTTGGATGGGGATCTCGCCCGCGGAATAGCCGGTCCACAGGGCGCACGCCAGCTGCGGGGTATAGCCGCAGAACCAAAGGTTGGTGGTGTTGTCGGTGGTGCCCGTCTTGCCGGCATAGGGCTGGTTGACACTCAGGGCGCCGGCAGCACCCGTACCGCTGCCCTTCATGACGCCGGACAGAACATCGGTGACCGCGGCGGCCTCGCCCTCGGTAAGCACCTGTGAGGGATTGTCGGTGTGCTGGTACAGCACCGAACCGGTACGAGAATCAATCTCGGTGATGGCGATCGGCTGGCGATAGTAGCCGCCGTTGGCAAACGTCGCGTAGGCGGCGGCCATCTCGAGTGGCGAGATCGAGCCGGTGCCGAGCGTCATGACGGGAACGTCCTCGATGTTGTCCTTGGCGGGGTCGATGCCGAGCTTTTTGACGAGCGAGATGATCTTGCTGTTGCCGACGGCTTCCGCCACCTGGATGTAGCCGGTGTTGGAGGAGTATGCCGTCGCCTGCTTAAGCGTGATGTTGCCGTAGCTCTGGTTGGCGTAATTTTGGACCTCGGTCGTGGTGCCCTTGGCCTTGAGCGGCGAGTTGCAGTTGAGGGTGACGTTGGGGTTCATGCCGTTTTGGATGGCAGTTGCCAGCGTAAAGGCCTTAAAGGTGGAGCCGACGGGACGCTTGGCCGTGGCATGGTTTACGTGGTTCTCGTCGGCGTTGTAGTCGTAGCCGCCCACCATGCACTTGATGTAGCCGGTCTTGGGGTCGACGACGACCATGCCCATGTCCAGGCCGTCAAGCGAGAGCGTGTCGAGCTGCTCGCGGACGGCATTCTCTGCCACCTGCTGCATCGTGGGGTCGATGGTGGTCTTGACGGTCAGGCCGCCCTTAAAGAGCACGTCGGTCGAGAACTCCTGCTCCAGCAGCTGCTTGACGTAGGAGACAAAGTAGGGCTGCGAGTATACGTCGACGCCGCTGCCCGAGATTTCGGTCACATTGAGGGTGATGGGCTCGGCCTGTGCGGCATCGTGCTCCTCCTGGGTGATGTGGCCCAGGCGCAGCATGTTGTCGAGAACCTTGTTGCGGCGAGACAGTGCCAGATCGGGATTGACCGTGGGGTCGTACTGCGAAGGCGAGTTGGGAAGGCCGATGAGTAGCGCGGCCTCGCTCAGGGTGAGGTCGGCGGCGCTCTTGGACAGATAGGTCTCGGCTGCGGCCTCGATGCCGTAGGCGCCGTGGCCGTAATAGATGGTGTTGAGGTACATCATGAGGATCTCGTCTTTGGAGTACATGTCCTCCATCTTGATGGCGATGTAGGCCTCGCGCACCTTACGCTCAATGGTCGAGTCGAATTGCTCCTCCTGCAGGATGGTGTTGCGCACAAGCTGCTGGGTGATCGTCGAGGCGCCTTCGTGCCCGCCGCCGAGGGTTGCCACCGCAGCACGCGCGATACCCCACAGGTCGATACCGCCGTGCTCGTAGAAGCGCTCGTCCTCGACGTCAACGGTGCCCTGCAGCACGTAGGGGGAGACCTCGTCCTTGGTGATGGACTTGCGGTTTTGCGTGTAGAAGCTCGCGATCTTGTTGCCGTTACAGTCGACGATCTCGGTGGGCTCGCTCACCAGATACGCGTTGGCGTCGGTGTAGTCGGGCAGATCGGACAGCCAGCGGTTGACGTTACCGACCATGCCGATGCCAAACGCCACGCCCGCAATCAGCAGAAAGCCCAAAAACGAGAGCAGGATTATGGGCAGGGCGTGCGTCTTTGAACGGCTGTGTCCCTGTCGTTGGCGAGGACCCATATATTGACCTCCAGGTATGTCGTGCCAGACGGTGGATGTGCCGTCGGGGCAGGATGGACATAAGTTATTACACGATAAACCAAACGGGGCGCGCGAGGCCTCGTGTATGCTGGAAGACGGCATTTTTCAGAGTGAATGCATACCTTGGTAAGGAGTTTGTCGATGGCGATTCGGACGATGGGGCCGAGCGGACAATACGAGACTGGATTGGATGTTGTCAGTGCGGCGCTGCCCGAGCTGCTGGCGCCGGCGGGCGGACTCGACCAGATGCTTGCGGCCATCGCCGCGGGTGCCGATGCCATCTATGCGGGGTTGGGCGGCTTTAACGCCCGTGTGAGCGCCCATGGCTTTACGGATAACGAGTTTGCGCGCGGCTGCGCCGTGGCGCATGCCCATGGCGTGCATGTGTACGTAACGCTCAACGTGTTCGTGTTTGACGATGAGTTGTCCGACGCGGTGGCGTTGGGAGCTCATGCACTGGAGCTGGGCGCCGATGCTCTGATTGTCGCCGATGCCGGGTTGGCCTGCGCGCTGCGCGCGGCGATTCCCGGGGTCGAGATTCACCTGTCCACGCAGGCGGGCGCTCATAGCGAGGGTGCCGTGCGGCTTGCCGCCGATGAACTGGGGGTCGAGCGCGTGACGACGGCACGCGAGCTGACGGTCGACGAGATTGCGGCGCTATGTGCCACGGGCGTGCCCATCGAGGTATTCTGCCACGGTGCGATTTGCATCGGCTATTCGGGGGCGTGCGAGTTCTCGGCCCTGCGGCGTGGGCGCTCGGCGATGCGCGGCGACTGCACGCAGCCGTGCCGTCTGGCGTACGACCTAGTGGACGAGGCGGGGCAGAGTGTTGTTGCCGTCGAGGGAGACCGCCTGCTTTGTCCGCGTGACTATCTGGGTATCGCGCACCTGCCCGAGCTTGTTGCCGCCGGCGTGGCATCGCTCAAGATCGAGGGACGCATGAAGAATCCCGATTACGTATTCAACGTGGTGAGGGTGTGGCGTCGGGCACTCGATATGCTGTGCGACGGCGCGTGGGACTCCGGTGCCGTGGAAGAGCTTGAACGCGAGCTGGGAAGGTCGTTTAACCGTGGGTTTACCGATGCTTACCTGCGGGGTCGTTCGGGTGCCGAGCTCATGAGCTTTGAGCGCGCGATCAACCAGGGCGTGCGCGTGGGGCGCTTGGTCGCTGTGGGCCACGAAGAGGTGACCGTTGAGCTCGATGCCGCCGTGGCGGCGGGTGACACGCTCGAGATTCGGTTCTATCCGGGTGTCGACGCGCGTCCCGATGTGCCCAAGCGCTGGCCGCAGGTGCCCTGCCCGGTGGATGCCGCAGCGGGGAAGCGCGTCGTCGTGCATTGCAAGCGTAAGGTGGACGCGGGCTGCGAGGTCTATCTGATTCGCAGCGCCGGCGTGTTGGATCAGACGACGGCGGTGTTGGAGCGCATGCGGGCCGAGGCGGATGCGATTGCGCCCGTTGCGCGTGCCGTTGAGGTGCTGCCCTTTGAGGACGCTGCGGTGGATGGCGGCGCGTCGACGGAGTTGGCGGGGTCGGCGGGGCCGGTAAAGCGCGAGGATTTTGCTCGTATGGTCTTTGCCTGGGAGCTGATGGATGTGGGTCCGCGCGATGAGCGAGATCTGTCCGATACAACGGTGGTGCTCGACGAAGTGTGCCGCGCGGGCGACGCCGAGCGGACTCGGGCGCTTATGCAGCGTGCCGGGCGCGTCGTCTGCCGCAATCTGGGACAAGTGGCGATGGCCCGCGAGCTGGGCACAACGTTTGACGTGGCGGCGCCGGTGTTCTGTGCCAATCGGACCACGCTTACCTGGCTGCGCGGACTCGGTGCGGGGCGGGTGTGCTTGTCGGCCGAGTTGCTCGGCAATGATGCGGAGCGTGTTGCCGAGCTTGCCGCTTGCCCCGGTGTCTTGGGGCCTGTCGATGCCGACCGTCCCGAGATCATGGTGTGCGAGCACTGCTTGCTGACTGCCGAGGGCGCCTGCGCCACGGATGCAACGGGGCAGGTCCGTTGCCGTGACTGCTCGCGCCGTCAGCAGGCGCGCTTTTTGGTCGAACGTGACGGCACGCGTTTGCCGGTCGTTATCGACGCGTGCGGCAGGACGAGGATTTTCCTGTCGTAGGTGTTCGGCCGCGCTGTTTTGGTTATTATTAGTGGGTTTATGAACTTCCAGCACCGCCGTATCCGGTGAGGGTGCTATAGCAAAAGGAGGATACCCAATGCTGTCTGTTGACGAGCAAATGCGTATCATCACCTCGGGTGCAGCGCAGATCGTCCCCGAGGCCGACCTTCGCAAGAAGCTTGAGAAGGGCGAGCCCCTCAACATCAAGCTCGGCGTCGATCCCACCAGCCCCGACCTGCACCTGGGCCATGCCGTGCCCCTGCGCAAGATGCGTCAGTTCCAGGACCTGGGCCACAACGTCACCCTTATCATCGGCAACGGCACTGCGCTGATCGGCGACCCCTCGGGCAAGAACTCCACCCGCCCGCAGCTTTCGCAGGAGCAGATCGAGGCCAACGCCGAGACCTACGTGAGCCAGGCCATGAAGATCCTGGACCCCGAGAAGACCACCATCGTGCACAACGGCGACTGGATCCTTTCGATGGACCTGGCCGGCCTGCTGCAGGTGTGCTCCAAGTTCACCGTCGCCCGCATCCTCGAGCGCGACGACTTTACCAAGCGCTACCAGTCCCAGACGCCGATTGCCCTGCACGAGTTCCTGTACCCTGTGATGCAGGCCTTCGACTCCGTGCAGATCAAGGCCGACGTCGAGATGGGCGGCACCGACCAGCTCTTTAACCTGCTCGCCGGCCGCGAGCTCATGGAGAAGATGGGCATGGAACCGCAGATCGCGCTCACCATGCCGCTGCTCGAGGGCACCGACGGCGTCCGTAAGATGTCCAAGTCCTACGGTAACTACATCGGCCTGACCGATGCTCCCAAGGATATGTTCGGCAAGACCATGTCCATCCCCGACGAGATGATCGGCAAGTACTATCGTCTGGCCAGCTCGCTCGCCCCGGCCGAGGTCGACAAGATCGACGCCGCCTTGGCCGATGGTTCTGCCGACCCCTACGAGCTCAAGCGCGCATTGGGCCGCGACCTGTGCGACACCTACCACGGCGCCGGCGCCGGCGACGAGGCACAGGCCGAGTTCGACCGTGTGTTCAAGGAGGGCCAGCTTGCCGACTTCCCCGAGAAGCACGTTGAACTGACCGTCAACGACGAGGGCCAGATTTACCTCGCCGGCCTGCTCAAGGACCTGGGCCTTTCGGCCAGCGCCGGTCAGGCCCGCCGCGACATCGACGGCGGCGGCGTCAAGGTCAACGGCAAGGCTGTGGCTCCCAAGAGCTACAACATCGATCCGAGCGCCCTCAAACTGGGCGACACCCTCTCCGTGGGCAAGCGCAAGGGCTTCAAGCTGGTTTAGTTACGCGGTTTTACCAAACCGCGTAACCGGTTGACGCTGCAAACCCGCCAGAGCGGCAATCTGTCTTTCAACTTCGGCGGCATGACCAGAAGGTCAATGCCGCCTCGTTTCAAGGCACC
>CAJMPZ010000032.1 GCA_905215445.1 uncultured bacterium
AGCCGGGTACTCCATGATGGCAGTCGCGATCTTAGTTCCGCCGATATCGACAGAGCAGACGTACTTGTTCTCCATGTCGTTCTCCTTCGGAGATAAAAACAACTACAGGAAATGCGCCGTCAGGCTAGCCGTCACAGCGCAGTAAAGGTTATCCAGGTGCCCGAGATCGCCGAGAAACCGTGTGGCCATTGACCTAATAGTCATGGCCACACGGTTGAACGGCGAGGTCGGGTGCCTGGGAAAGCTTTACAGGAGACCGTTGTCCTGGAGGACCTTCTTAATAGCCTCGACGTTCTCGCCGGTCATGGCCTTCACCGGGCGCGGCATGGTCGGGCTGTCGAAGATACCCATGAGGTTCATGGCGGTCTTGAAGGCGCCGACGCCACCGGCATAGCCCTGGACGCCCGAGGTGACGTCCCAGATGTGCGAAATCTCATTGAGGCGATCCTGCTCGGCCTTGACGGTAGCCCAGTCGCCGGCCTGAGCGGCCTTCCACTGGCGCACGTAGCCCTCGGGCTCAACGTTGGCAAGGCCCGGGACAGAGCCGTCGGCACCACCGAGGTAAGCGCCGTCGACAACAACCTCGTGACCGGTGAGGATGCTCATCGGATGGCCATTCTTCTCGTTCTCCTGAACGAGGTAGCGGAACGAGATGTCATCACCCGAGGAATCCTTGACGCCAGCAAGGACGCCCTCGGCGCCGAGCTTGGCAAGGAGCTTCCAGGGGAGCTTGGTGTGAACGCACACAGGGATGTCGTAGGCGAAGATGGGCAGGTCGAGTTCCTCGTGCAAGATGCGGAAATGCTCCTCGACCTCGGTCATGCCCTGCAGGGCATAGAACGGGCAGGTGGCGACGAGCGCATCGGCGCCCAGCTCCTGAGCGACCTTGCCGTGCTCAATCATGCGCTCGGTCTCGGTATCGATGATGCCGACCAGAACAGGCACGCGGTGATCGACGATACGGACGGCCTCGGCGATGATCTGGCGACGACGCTCGTCGGTGGAGAAGACGACCTCGCCCGAAGAGCCCAAGAAGAACAGGCCATCAACGCCGGCGTCGATCATGCGGTTGATGCTGCGCTCAAAGGAGGCAACGTCGAGCTGGTGGTCTTCGGTATCGGGAACAACGACGGGAGGGATAACGCCGGTGAATTTCTGAGTTGCCACAAGAATCTCCTTAGTTGTCTGGCGGGCAGCCCTATGCCGCCCACTCTTGTTGGCAGTGTCCAGGCCGCCTAGGCCAAAGAACACGGATAGAACGTTTGGTTAAAGAAGTCGACGACTTCGTTTTCGAACGCATTGATGCGCTCGTGAGCGTATTTGGCATAGATGATATGTCTCCGGTCACACTCAAGACCGTTGAATACGGCAAACTGGCCCTTGGGATCGCTCACGGCATCCATGAGCGATGTGCCCATGAGCACCGATCCGCGCACCCGAGACGACAGAGCCTCGAGACCGCCGGGCAGCGGGTTGGCAACCGCCGTACAGGCAAGGCCACACTTATCCAAGGCGGAGACCGCCAAAGCGACTCCGCCGCCAAGGCCCTCGCCCCATGCAAAGATGCGGTCGGGGTCCATGCCATCAAGATTGCGCGCAACCTTCGCCAACGCGCAGCCCCAACGGACGCGCTCGACAAAAGCAGGCGAGGTAATCCCCTGCTGCAGATCGCTGGATCCAATCACCTCATCGTCCAGCGCAAGCACGGCATATCCCATAGCGGCAAACCTCGTCATGTGATGCCATCCCCGCACGGGTCGGTCGATGTCATGGAACATCAGGCACAGCGGAACAAGCTCGGATCTTCGGGCGCAACCAGAGGGCTCAATCAAACGGCCATGCACGACATGCCCGCCGAGCTCAAAGGAAACCTCGGAGTAGCGCGCGCACGGATTGGCGAAATCAATCGCCGTAACGGTCAGCCCGCAAACCTCAAGGTCCGAAGCGGCTGTCTCCAACTCGGAAACATCCGCAGAAGCATCGCCGCTCCAATCCCGGAAATCAGAGAGCCTTGACGAAACCGTCCCAGGAATCCCCGCAAGCTCGGGGACAATCAGCTCATTGACATTGCTCTCGCACTTAGACATGAGCCTCCCCTCCCTTGCAGAAAAACGGAATGATCAGATCGTCAAAATCCTGAATCTCCTCGTGGCCAAAGCCTTCAAAGAACTCATGACGCTTTTCACAGGTCAGGTTGTTATAGACCGCAAACTGCGTCGCTGGAGGACAGACGGTATCGGCTGTGCCGGTGCCAAACAGCACGGGGCATTTGACCATAGGGGCAAAGTTCTTGGAATCGAAGTACGCCAGCTTGGCATAGGCTTCGTCGATACGAGTCGAGTCCTCGTCAAACCAGCGAGACCAATAGCGCAGGCCCTCGTAGGCAATGTCGTCGGCATCCAAGTCCCAGACCAGGCGGAAATCCGACAGGAAGGGATAGAGGATGGCGGCGCGATTGATAAGCTCGCTGTTAAGTGCACAGGTCGCAATGCCCAAACCGCCGCCCTGCGACGCGCCGTTCACAAACACACGGGCAAGATTGATGCCCTCGAGCTCGCGAACGATGCGACACAGGATGCGAATATCTTGGTGCAAGCGGACATAGTAGAGGTTGGCCGGGTCGCCGTCGATACCGGCGACGATATGGCCCGCGACCGTTGTGCCCTCAAATCCACCAATGTCCTCGGAGGGACCTCCTTGACCGGGGCAGTCGAGGGCGATGAGTGCCATGCCCATGCCCGCAAACGACGCCTGCTCAAACCAGCTGCGGCTTGCACCCGGATATCCATGGAACTGAAGTACCAATGGCACGGGCTCGTCCGAGACGGGTTTAAGGTACTTGGCATGCAGGCGCGCGCCACACATGCCGGTATACCAGAGGTCGAAAAGCTGGCAGGTCACGGCATCTGTGACCGATGCCATCTCGATCGCATAGTCAAGCCCGACCGCGTCGGCCTCGGCCATGCGATCCTTCCAAAAGAGATCGAAATCTGATGGACGGGGCATGGCGCCTCGATATTCACCAAATTGATGTTGTAGCTCCTGAGCACTTGGCATGGCTCGTGAACCCAACCTTTCGAAATCGCAACGGAGGTGCGCCCGGCAAGGGAACCGGGCGCACGGGAGGGAAAGCGAGGCTACTCGCCGAGCTTGGGATGCAGCAGCGACGGCGCAGCGCCGAGCAGCATCTTGGTGTAGGGGTCCTGGGGGTGCTGGAAGACCTGCTTGGCCTCGCCCTGCTCGACGATCTTGCCGCCATTCATAACGATGATGTCGTCAGAGATATAGCGGACCGTCTGGATGTCATGGCTGATGAACACCATGGCCAGGCCGAGCTCCTTCTTAAGGTCGGTCAGCAGGTTCAGAATCTGCGCGCGGACCGAAACGTCCAGAGCCGAGGTTGGCTCGTCGGCGATGATGGCATCGGGGTTCAACGACAGGGCACGTGCAATTGCGACGCGCTGGCGCTGGCCGCCCGAAAGCTGGCCGGGAAGAACCTCGGCGGCGGAGCTGGGCAGACCGGTGAGCTCCAGGAGCTCCTTGACGCGCTTCTCCTGCTCGGCCTCGGTACCCAGGTTGTGGACGCGCATGGGGTCGAGCAGCTGCTCGCGAACGACCATGCGGGGATTGAGCGCCGTAGCCGGATTCTGGAACACGACCGAGATGACACGGCCCATGTGGCGACGGTCCTCGGCGGTACGCTTGGTTACGTCCTTGCCCTTAAAGTAGACCTTGCCGCTCGTGGGGGCCTGCAGGCCGCACATGACGTTGGCGGTGGTGGACTTACCGCAACCGGACTCGCCGACGATGCCGATCGTCTGACCGGGCATGAGCCTAATCGTTACACCCTGGACGGCGTGAACCAGGTTGGGGTGCAGAATCGAGCCGGTACGGGTCCTAAAGGTGACGTGGACGTCATCAAGGAAGATGATCGGCTCGACGCCGTTGACTGCGGTCTCGCTCATCTACATCACCTCCGCGTGAGGGGTCAAACCATTTGCCTTGAGCACCTCGTCGGGGAGCTCGGAATAGAAGTGCTCGGTGCCGGGCACGCGCTTGAAGACCGGACGGGTGTCCAGGCCAATGCGCGGATGGCTCGAGCGGGGCGCGAAGCGATCGCCCTTGGGGAAATCGCGCGGGCTCGGAACGGCGCCGGGCACCTGGTGCAGACGGCCCGAACCGCTCTCGATGGACAGAACGGAGCCCAGAAGACCGCGGGTGTACTCGTGGATCGGGTTAGTGAGCAGCTCCTTGGTGGGCGCCTGCTCGATAACCTGACCGGCGTACATAACCGTGATGTTATGGGCGACCTCGGCGACCAGCGCCAAGTCATGCGAGACGAAGATCATGGCAAAGCCGAGCTTGGCCTGAAGGTCGTTGAGCAGCTTGATGACCTGCTTCTGGACGGTAACGTCCAGAGCGGTCGTGGGCTCGTCGCAGATGACCAGCTTGGGGTCGCGGGTAAGGGCCATAGCGATCAGGACACGCTGACGCTGGCCACCGGAAAGCTCATGCGGGTAGCTCTCGAGCGTACGCTTGGGGTCGAGGCCCACGAGCTCCAGGAGTTCCTCGGCGCTGCGGGTGCCGCCGCGCTTGGTGAGCTGCTTCATCTGGGCAGAGATGAGCATGGAGGGGTTGAGCGAGGACAGGGCGTCCTGATAGACCATAGCGATATCGGTACCGCGCAGGCCGAACCACTCCTTCTTGCTCATCTTGAGCAGGTCGCGGCCCTCCCAAAGGACCTCGCCGGAAAGGTGCTCGTCATCGTCGGTCAGGCCCATGATGGCCAGCGTGGTGATGGACTTACCGCAACCGGACTCGCCCACCAGGCCCATGGTCTGACCAGGACGGACGTCAAAGTTGACATGGTCGACGACGTTGATATCGCCGTGATGCTCAAACTGAATGCAGAAGTCACGGACCGAGAGAATCGGTTCGACAGACTCGTCGGGCACATGGCGATCGTCACGCTTGAGCTCGACATCGCGCAGGGCGCCAAGGCGAGCGGAGAGGGACTGGGCCTGCTCCTTGTAGGCGCGAACGGGGTCGGAGACCAGCAGGTCGGCCTCGCGACGCTTGGAGGAATCGGTCGGATCCAGGGCGGCGGAGGGAGCAGCGGCCATGGCGTCGGTAATGCCCTCGGAGAGGATGTTGAGCGCCAGGCAGGTGATCATGATGGCCAGGCCCGGGAACAGCGCCTGCCACCAACGGCCGGCGAGCACGCCGCCGCGGGCGTCGGCGAGGATGTTGCCCCAGGTAGCGGTGGGCTCCTGGATACCAGCGCCGATGAAGGTCAGCGAGGCCTCGAAGATGATGGCGTCGGCGACCAGGGTAACGGTGAAGACCATGATCGGGGCGATGCAGTTACGCAGAACATGCTTGATCAAAATCCACGGAGCCTTGGCGCCGGAAACGATGACCGCGCGGACATAGTCCTCGCCGTACTCGGACACGATGTTGGCGCGCACGATACGGGCAATCTGCGGAGTGTACATAAAGCCGATGGCGAAGATGATCGACGGCACGGAGTTGCCCAGGATGGAGACGAAGACGGCCGCGAGGGCGATGCCCGGGATGGACATGATGATGTCCAGGATACGCATGATCGTCTCGGAAACGGCCTTGCGCGAAACCGCCGCAAGGGCGCCCACGACCGAGCCGCAGACCAGAGCCATGGCAGTGGCGCCAAAGCCGATAATCAGCGAGTAACGACCACCGTAGAGCATGCGCGACAGAATGTCGCGACCCTTATCGTCGGTACCGAAGATAAATCCGTTGCCGGGAGCCTGGCGAGCCGTAAAAATCTCGACCGGGCTATAGGGGGCAAGAAGGGGCGCCAGAATCGCAGTCAGGGCGACCAGCACCAACACGACGGCGGCAATCTTAGAAGACAGCGTCATCTTCTTCCAGCCACCGAGCTTGAGCCCCTTGGAGGCAGCCTTCTCGAGCTGCTCGGTTTGCTTCTCTCGAATCTTTACCATAATCTACACCGTCCTGATGCGCGGGTTGATGAGCAGGTAGAGCATGTCAACCACGATGTTGATGATGATGAAGGCAAGAGCAACGACGATAACGACGCCCTGAACCAGGTTCGCCTCGTTGCCCTGAACGCCCTGCAGAATCGCGGTGCCCATGCCGGGGAGGTTGAAGATAACCTCGATGACGACGGCGCCGCCCATGAGGTAACCGATCTTAAGACCGAGGGTGGTGACCGGGGTGATCAGCGCATTGCGAAGAACGTTGATGCCGACGACGACCTTCTCGGGAACGCCGGCGCCGCGAGCCATACGGACATAATCCTTATCGAGCTCCTCGACCATGGCGGTACGCACGATACGAGTCATCTGGCCCGTCAGTGGAAATGCCAAGGCGATAGCGGGCATGATCATACGTCCCAGATAGCCAGCCGGATTCGTGGTGAAGTGAGGCAGAGCACCCGATGCCGGAAGCACCTTAAGGTAGGAAGAGAACAGCAGGATCAACAGAACGGCAAGCCAGAACGACGGGGTTGCCAAGCCGGCGATGGAAAAGACGCGGATCACTTGGTCCGGCCATTTGTCGCGATACAGTGCCGCGATGACGCCGAGTAAAAACGAAACGACCGCACCGATGGCAAGGCCGATGAAGGTCAGCTGCATCGTGACGGGCAGGGCCGTGGAGATGCGCTTGGCAACGGAGTTGCGAGCAGCACCATAGGTGCCCATGTCGCCATGGATCAAATCGCCCATATAGCGCACGTAGCGCACGGGCCAGGGGTCGTCCAGACCATACTTCTCATGGTACTCGGCAACCGCCTCGGGCGAGGCACCGTCACCCAACGCCGTGTAGGCGGGGTCGGTCTTGGAGAACGACATAAGGAAGAACACCAGGACGGTGACGCCCAATGCCATGATCGGCAGCGCCACAAGACGCCTTCCAATCAAACGTAGCAAGTTGTTCACGTTCTCTCCCCTTTCTTTTGTCGGTAGGACCAACTGGTATATGAGTACGGATACTCATTACAAGACCCGAGCGACATCGTTGCCGCCCGGGTCTTTGTTTCAACTATGAGGATACGGTCCCAACGACCGACATCCTGCATACAGACTCAAGCGAGTCTTACGCCTTGACGGTCGCAACGCCCCTGAAGGACATGCTCGTCGTGCCGATGCCCTTGAAGCCATCGAGGGCCTCGCCGTTGGGCGCAGTGGACGGATCGTCCCAGGAAGCGGAGACGGTCTTGACGTGGACAACGGGGTACAGAACGGCGTTGTCGGCGATGATGTCGAAGCACTCGTTCCACTTCTTCTGCTGCTCGTCGCCCTCGGCGGCAAGAGCCTCGTCCATGAGACCGTGGAGCTTCTCCCACTCAGCGGACTCCTTCCACGGGCAACGGGTCTGCATCCAGACGTTGTCACCGTACCACCAGTTAAGCAGCAGGTCGGGATCAGCGCCGAAGCAGGACGGATCGCCAGGGGCAAGGAGGATATCGTAGGCCTCGCCGCCGTCGATGGCAGCGTAGGTGGCCGGCGAGGTATCGGTCTGGATGGTCACGTCGAAGCCGAGAGCGTCGAGGTCGTTCTTGACCTGGGCGGCCATGCCCTTAATCTGCTCGTTGTCGGTGGTGCGCAGGGTGATGGCACCCGGGGTGATGCCGGACTCCTCAATGAGCTTCTTGGCCTTCTTGGCGTCGGTCTTGTACACCGTGGAAGCCTCATGATAGTTGGTGAAGCTCTTGGGCAGGTAGCAGCTGGCAGCGGTGGCAAGGCCGGCGAAGGTGTTGCTGACCATCTTCTCGGTGTCGAGCGCGTACATGACGGCCTGACGGACCTTGACGTTGTTCCAAGGCTCCTTGGCAACGTTGAACATAATGAAGCGGGTACCGAAGCCCTGGACGTTGTCGATCTTGCAGCCGGCGCTCTCGAGCTGGTCGACGGCGTCAGCGGTGACGAGCTCCATAACGAGCGTGGAGCCCTCCTGCTGAGCGGTAACGCGAGCGGTGGGGTCGGTCAGGATGCTGTACTGGATCTTCTTATCCTCGGCAGCATACTCACCGTTGTACTCGGGGTTGGGAACCAGGGTGATCTCGGTATCGGAGATAGAGTCGTACATCCAGGGGCCGGAGCCGATCGGCTGCTTGGCGCGATCCTCCTCGGTCTGGGTGGCCGGGGTAACGCGGACGATGGCCAGACGATCCTTGAGCAGGGAGAAGTTGGGGACCTTGGTCTTGACCGTCACGGTGCTGGCGTCCTTGGCCTCGATGGACTCGAAGGGCTGGAAGAACGGAGCATAGGTAGCGGAAGCGGCGCAAGCGGTGTAGGAGGCGACGACATCGTCAGCGGTGACCTCGGTGCCATCGGAGAACTTGGCGCCCTTGCGGATGGTGACCTCGAAGGTGGTGTCGTCCACAGACTTGGGATCGTCGGTGGCGAGCTCGTTGAAGGTGCTGTAGTCGTGGTAATCGATGCCGTAGAGGCCCTCGACGACGTGCCAGTTAGCACCCAGGCCCACAGCGGAGCCGGTGCTGGCGGGATCGAAGCTGGACGGAGCGTAAGCGGAACCAGCGGTGATCACGCCGCCGCCACGGTTGGCAGAATCGGCGGAACCGGAAGCGGAACCCTCGTCGCTAGAGCTGCCACCGCAGCCGGTGAGACCAAGCCCTGCGACAGCAGCGACGCTGCCGGTGAGGCCGAGGAACGAACGCCTGGACATACCCTTGTTGATGATGGCCATGTCTTCTCCTATCAATAGAGAATCTTACCCGGGAGCACCTAGACGTGCCCCCGCGCAACTTGCGGACGATATATACCTTACCTACCGACGAACCCAACTTGGGTGCCGCGCTCGGCGACCGATACATACATCCGCTTGAACGGTATTTACTACCGTTCACCGAATTCGTTGACAAACGATACTGTAGACAGTATGTATCGACGAGGTGAGATATCAGTCTTCGTCAAACCGCAGGATAGCAGGGCTGTTCCTTGGGTTAGTCAAACGTTTTAGCGTTAATAAAACCCGAAACCAGCAGGTAATCATGGCGAAATAAATGCTTGAAAATCGCGCAAGCATGTATACCAGTTGTTTAGGCTCGTGTTTAGCTATCAGAATGGCTAGCCGATGCCTCGGCGCGCTCGGCATTCCATGCGACGAGCGTCTCGTGGACCGCCTTGGCGACATCGGCAGGTATGCCGCGAACTTCCGCGATCTCTTGCTCGCTCGCCGCGCGCAAACGCTTCATCGAGCCAAAATGGCGCAATATGGCACGTTTTCTAGTGGGTCCCACGCCCGGAACGTCATCGAGTACCGAAACCGTCATGGCTTTATCGCGCAACTCACGATGAAATGTAATTGCAAAACGGTGCGACTCATCGCGCACCTGCTTGATGAGATAGAGCGACGCGGACCCGGTCGGAAGCACGACGGGAGTCTCGTCCCAAGGCACGAAAACCTCCTCATCGGCCTTTGCCAAGCCACAAACTGGTATATCGAGCCCAAGGGCTTCAAGTTGCTTAATTGCAGCCGTCAATTGCGGCTTGCCGCCGTCAACAACGAGCAAATCGGGGCGCGAGCCAAAACGTTCGTCGGCCATCCGCTCAGGAGCATAGCGACGCCCCAAAACCTCGGACATCGAAACGAAGTCGTTCGCCTCGTCCAATTCGGCCTGGATTTTAAAGCGGCGATACTGGCTCTTGTCGGCGCGGCCGTTGGTAAACACTACCATCGAGGCGACCGTAAAGGTGCCATGCAGCGTAGAGATATCGAAGCACTCGATACGTAACGGCGGCGATGGCAGCGCCAACGCGCTTTCGAGCTCCAAGAGCGCCCGATTGGTGCGGTCGTCGGCATACCCCGTACGCATCATGTAGCGCATGAGGGCGTGGCGTGCATTTTTGGATGCCATATCGAGCAAACGGTGCTTTTCGCCACGCTGCGGCCTATGGAGATGACAGGAGCGCTCGCGCTTGCCCGCAAGCCACTCCCCCAGCGCCTCCGCATCCTCAAGCTCGACAGAGAGGTTGATCTCAGCTGGAATATCAGCCGTCTCGTCGTAATAGCGCTTAAGAAAGCCCGATTGAAGTTCCTCTTCGTCGACATCCAAGCCCTTATCGAGAATGAACTCGCAGGTTCGAACCGTTCGACCCTCACGCACGACAAAAACGCAAGCGGCGGAAATGGTCTCTTCGCGATAGAAGCCGATAACATCGATATCGACGCTCGATGGAAAGACAACCTGTTGGCGGTCGTCCAGGCCCCGAATGACGTCCAGGCGGCGCTTGACGCGGGCGGCGCGCTCAAAATCGAGCGCCTCGGCGGCCTCCGTCATCTCGGATGTCAGCTCATCGACGACATCCTTGCGATGACCCGACAAAAAGCGCTCGACACGCTTGACGTTCTTGGCATAGTCTGCCGGGGAAATCGTGCCGACACACGCACCCGGGCCGCGCCCGACATGGTAGTCAAAGCAGGGGCGCCCGTTTTGCGCGCAAATCATATTGACGATGTCTTCCTCGCCCTTGTGGGACTCGACGATGCGGCGGCAGCGACGCCACTCCGCACAGGATGCTGAGCAAATGGGAATAACCTTGCGCAGCGTATCGATGGTTTCACGCGCCGCGCGGCTATCGGTATAGGGGCCAAAATAGCGCGTCCCTGGCTTATGGCGCTCACGCGTGTATTTAATAGCGGGAAATAGATCGCTCTTGGTGATAGCGATAAAGGGATAGCTCTTATCGTCCTTAAGATCGACGTTAAAGTACGGATGGTACTGACCGATTAGATTGCGCTCGAGTACCAATGCCTCGTGCTCGGTCTCCACAACGATATAGTCGAAGCTCGCCACCAGCTGCATCATAAGCGGGATCTTCTGGCGCTCGTCCTGCAGCGTCACGTACTGACGCATGCGGGCACGCAGGTTTTTCGCCTTGCCAACGTAGATGACATCGCCCTTGGCGTCTTTCCAAAGGTAGCAGCCGGGCTGCGTGGGAACGCGCGAGACCTGTTCGGCAAGGGTTGGAATGTTATCGTGACCCGTCACGTTTACCTACTTGCGGCGAAGTAACGCAGAAACCTCGGGCATCTTAAAGGCGACGGCCAGACCAAAGGTGACGGCGAGCGAGACGATGCCCGCAACGCAAACATAGCACAAGGTAACCAGAATCGAGCCGCCGAGCGCTCCGACAAAGTGCTCGAGCGCCCACATAACGACGGCGCCAGTCGCCGCACCCATCCCTCCAAGCAAAAGGCCAAAGAAGCCTCCGTGCAGTATGGACGTAACCTGAAGGCCATGCAGACGACGGCGCAGCCACCACAGTGAACAACCGACCAAGATAACGTAGTCGACGACATACGAAAGCGCGATGGCCGGCATGCCGTAGCCGAGGGCTACTCCGAACAGCAGCACCGAACCGGCCTGCCCAATGGCGGAGTAGAGACAATAGCGGCCATAGGGCTTCATATCGAGCAGAGCAGAGAAGCTCTTCTGCACCAGCACGACCACGCCGTAGAGTGGCAGCGAGAGCGCCAGATAGACAAGGAACTCGGATACCAGCGCCACGCCGGACTCATCAAACTTGCCGGCACAGTAAATCATGTTGAGCGGACGCGCGAAGACAATCAGGTACAGCGCAAACGGAATCAGGAAGAACAGCATCTGGGCGACGCCACGCGAAATGCCCGTGCGAACGCTGTCGTAATCCTTCTCCTGTGCGTCGTGAGAGAGCTCGGTATAGAGCGCCGTCGAAAGCGAGGCGGCAATCAGCGCGTAGGGCAGCGTGTACCACAGGCGCGCATAGGCGATGACGGAAGGGCCAGTCTCGGGCTGGACCACCAGCGCGGCAGCGTTCGTGATAGAAGTCGAGACAAACATGCACACCGTAGCGAGCAGCGTCGGGATACCGAGCGCAATCGTCTGGCGCAGTGCGGGGTCCTTAAAGTCGATATGGATATGGGGATGCACGCCGTGCTTGCCAAGCGCGGGGATCTGACAAGCCATCTGAACAAAGACACCGAGGGTCGTACCGGCCGCAATCAAGATGATGCCGGCACGTTCGCCAAACTGTGCGGACACGGGCGCAAAGCCCATAAAGCTCGCAATGACGATCACATTGTTGAGGACCGGGGCAAACGTCGACCAGAAGTAGTCGCGGTGTGCGTTGAGAACGCCCGAGAACACCGAGCCCAAACCATAAAACAGAATCTGGATGGCGAAGAAACGGAACATGAACGCAGCGGTATCCATGCTGCCGCCGTCACCCGAAAGGAACGATTGCGTCCAAATAAAGCCCGGAGCGAACACGGTCCCCAGCAACGAAATGCCACCCAGCACCAATAGCAGAATACCGAGCAGGTTGCCCACGTACTCGTTCGAGGCCTCGCGACCCTGCTCACGCCTCACGCCCATGTACACGGGCAAAAACGCCGTCACGAGCATGCCGCCCATCACGAGTTCGTAGAGCATATTGGGCAGGTTGTTGGCGACCTGATAGGAGGACGAGAGCAGCGACATGCCGATAGCGGCCGCCATTGCCCATGTGCGGATAAAGCCGGTGACGCGAGACACGATGGTCAGGATGGTCATAAGCCCGGCGGAACGACCAACCGTGGAGTAGTCCGACGAGCCCATATCATCAGTGCCATCTCGCGACGAAGAAGCTTCGGATGAGGGTGTCTGAGGCGCAGATTCTTTTGCAAAATGAGCTCCGCACTTCAATTCTTCCTGCGGCATCGCTCAGTCCTCTCTCGTAATCGGGGCGACCGTCGCCCCGCAAAATGCAATTAAATCATCGGGTGCAAGCTCGAGCTGATAACCACGCTTGCCTCCCGAAATAAAAATGGTATCCCAAAGGACACATGTCTCATCAATGAGCGTCCGGTAGCGTTTTTTCATACCGACCGGACTGCAGCCGCCGCGAACGTAGCCAGTCGCCGCAAGCAAATCCTTCACATGCATCATGGCCAAGGACTTCTCCCCCGCGGCACGCGCGGCGGACTTTAGATCGAGCTCGTCGGCAACAGGGATGCAGCACACGACATGGTCGTTGGACGGCGTCACGCAGACCAAGGTCTTAAATCCTTGTCCGGGCTCCTCGCCAAGCTGCTCCGAAATCGCGACCCCCAGGCCCGCCGACTCATCACCATCGTCTTCGTACGTATGTAGAACATAGGAAATGCCGGCGCTTTCCAGCTCGCGCATCGCATTGGTTTTTGGCGTCTTTACAGCCTTTGCCATGGCATATCCTTTCCCTCGCATTCGGACGCAAGGATTAAGTATATGTCCAATTCGGCTGCATACGTCACTTCGACACAGCAAGCGCCATCGAATCACAAGGAGTCGATGGCGCCCATAAACTGAATCGCCTATTTATTGAGCATCAAGTTGAGCCTGACGCTCCCGGTCACGCCTGAGCAACGGCGCCAAAAACTTGCCCGTATAACTCTGCGGACAGTCCGCAACCTGCTCCGGTGTGCCCGAAACCACGACGGTTCCGCCGCCGTTACCGCCCTCGGGGCCCATATCGATCAGGCGGTCGGCAACCTTGATGACATCAAGGTTGTGTTCAATCACCAGCACCGTGTTGCCCGCATCGACCAAGCGCTGCAGCACATCGAGCAGCTGGCGGACGTCCTCAAAATGAAGGCCGGTCGTCGGCTCATCCAAAATATAGAACGTCTTGCCCGTCTGGCGTCGATGAAGCTCCTTGGCGAGCTTCACACGCTGCGCCTCGCCGCCCGAGAGCGTCGTAGCGGGCTGGCCCAGGCTCACGTAGCCCAAGCCTACATCGTACAGCGTCTGGAGCTTGCGCTTAATCTGCGGGATATTCCCAAAGAAGGCCAGTGCCTCGGTGACGCTCATGTCGAGCACGTCCGAGATAGTCTTACCACGGTAGGTGACCTCAAGCGTCTCGCGGTTATAGCGTTTGCCGCCGCAGACCTCACAGGGGACATAGATATCGGGAAGGAAGTGCATCTCGATCTTAATTTGTCCGTCGCCCTTGCATGCTTCGCAGCGACCGCCGCTCACGTTAAAGGAGAAACGTCCCGGCGAGTAGCCGCGCGCCTTCGACTCCGGCGTACTCGCAAACAGCGCGCGAAGATCATCCCACAGGCCAATGTACGTAGCAGGGTTGGAACGCGGCGTGCGGCCAATCGGCGACTGGTCGATATCGATAACCTTATCGATACACTCGATGCCCTCGATTTTCTTATACGGACCCACAGGGCGCGTCGAACGGTGAATGGCATTCGTAAGGGCAGGTGCGATAGTGTCGGTAACCAGGGAGCTCTTACCCGATCCCGACACGCCGGTAACGACCGTAAGCGTACCAAACTCGATCTTGGCGGTAACGTTTTTGAGGTTGTTGGCACGGGCGCCCGTGATCTTAAGGCAGCCGCGACCGGGCTTGCGGCGTTCATCGGGAACCCGGATCATTCGTTTGCCGGTCAGATAAGCGCCCGTCATCGACTCGGGACACGCCATGATATCGGCAGGCGTTCCCGCCGCGACTACGTGTCCGCCGTTCACGCCCGCGCCGGGGCCCATGTCGATCACATAGTCGGCAGCACGAATCGTATCCTCATCATGCTCGACGACGATGACGGTATTGCCGATATCGCGTAGGCGCTCAAGCGTCTTGATCAGGCGCTCGTTATCGCGCTGATGGAGGCCAATCGATGGCTCGTCCAAAATGTACAGGACACCCATGAGGCCGGCGCCGATCTGCGTTGCCAGGCGAATGCGCTGGGCCTCGCCTCCGGAAAGCGTCGCCGAGGCACGATCGAGGGTCAGATAGTCGAGTCCGACATCGACCAGAAAACGCAAGCGCTCCAGGATTTCCTTGACGATGCGCCCGCCGATAAACTGTTGGCGCTCGGTGAGTTCCAGGCCCTCAAAAAACTCGAGCGACTCACGGCACGACAGACAACAAACCTCGTAAATGGACTTGCCGCCCACGGTGACGGCGAGCATCTCGGGGCGCAAACGAGCGCCGTGGCAGCTCGAGCACGGCTCCTCGCGGATGTACTTCTCCAAGCGCGCCTTGGTGTTCTCATTCGTCGTCTCGGTATAGCGCTCGTACAGGATATTGCGCACGCCCGAGAACTTGGTGTCCCACTGGCTGCGGCGCCCATCGAGCTTTTGATAGTCGACCGAAATCTTCTGGTCGCCCATGCCGTCTAAAAACGCGCGACGCACCCGCGGAGGCAGATCCTCCCACGGCGTATCGACGCTCACCTTAAAGTGTTTGCAGACCGCAGCGAAAATCTGTGGATAGTAGTTAGAGTTGCCAAACAGGCTGCCAAAGACCCCGTCGGCGATCGACTTCGAGGGGTCTTCGATTAGGGCCTCGGCATCGACCGTCTTCTTAAAGCCCAGGCCATCGCACTCTGGGCACGCGCCATAGGGCGCGTTGAACGAGAAATCACGCGGCTGCAGGTCATCGATGGAGTGCCCATGCTCCGGGCACGCTAACGCCAGCGAATACTCCAGCAACTCGCCTTCGGTCCCCTCGGGAGCGTCGCGGTCGGGCAGCAAGTATACGTTCACATTGCCGTGCGCCAGCACGGTCGCCTGCTCAACAGACTCGGCGATACGGCCCAGAGAGTTCTCACGGATCACGATGCGGTCGACCACGACCTCGATATCGTGCTTGAACTTCTTGTCCAGATCGATCGGATCGTCGAGCGAGCGCACTTCACCGTCGACACGCACGCGGCTAAAGCCCTCGGCGCGAAGATCCTCAAACAGTTTGGTGTACTCGCCTTTTCGCCCGCGCACCACCGGTGCCAGCACAAACGCGCGGCGGCCCTCCCCCGCCGTCAAGACCTTGTCGGCAACCTGGTCGGTCGTCTGGCGCTCAATGACACGGCCGCATTCGGGACAGTGCGGGGTGCCCACACGGGCGAACAGCAGGCGCAGATAGTCATAAATCTCGGTTACGGTGCCAACCGTCGAGCGAGGGTTTTTAGACGTCGTCTTTTGGTCGATCGACACCGCCGGCGAAAGGCCGTCGATTGAATCCAAGTCGGGTTTGTCCATCTGTCCCAAGAACTGGCGCGCATAGCTCGAAAGACTCTCGACGTATCGACGCTGGCCCTCGGCATAGATAGTGTCAAATGCCAGCGAACTCTTGCCCGAGCCAGAAAGACCGGTAATGACCACGAGTTGGTCACGCGGAATGGAAACATCGATATCACGGAGGTTGTGCTCACGGGCGCCGCGAATAACGATAGAAGAATCAGACATGGAAGCTCCTTGCCTCCTATTGCATCGAATCATACTGCCGATGAGTTTAGCGCACTCGACGCGCACAGGTGTTCGTAATACAAGATTCGCAGACCTTTAGCTTTGCGTATCGGGCGCTTTGTTTCTCGAAATGCCGTGGAAAGGTTACAGTAATCTAATACTGAACTTAATTTGCTATACCAGAGGAACGTCCATGACCGAAGATATCCCCCTTGAAATCACTTCGAGCGACATGGCCAATCTGCCCATATTCATCGCCGTCCTTATCGTGGCCGCCGTCGTCGTGCGCGTGTATTTTTCAATCAAACGCAACGAAAAGCCACCCATTGCCCGCGTCTTTTGGTGCGCGACGCTCCTCATCCCGCTCGGCGTGGCAGCTGCATGGGTTACGAATCAATTGCTCGTAAATGAGGGCAGCTCCCTATGGGTCCTTTCTTATTCGGCGCTCGGTGCTGCCGCCGTCATGCTTCTTGTCGAGCCCTTGGTTTCGGGACTTATCGACCAAACCGACCTTGCGACGGGAACGGTTGCCTGTATTTGCCGTGACATCCTTGTCATCGCCGCTGTTTCAGCGCTCTCGTTCGTTTCACTCGAAATTGCCTGCAACGAAACGTTCTATCGCATTCCCGCCAACTCATTCGGGTTTTCCGTCGGGCTGCTCGCGACGGTTCTGCTCTCCCTTTATTTGCTGGGACAGCGTCATGGAGGCGTCATGGCTCTCGTGCCCGTCGTCTGCTGCATCCTTGGCATTGCCGAGCACTTCGTCATAACGTTTAAAGGCGAAGCCATCCTGCCAAGCGATATCTTGGCCCTTGGCACCGCAATGGAAGTGAGCGAGGGATACGAGTTTACCTTTACCGCCGGAATCGTAACCTCTCTCGCCCTGCTGGAGATTTCCCTGGGGCTTCTTTCGCTCATCCGACCGCGAAAGCTCCGTACGCCCACCCATGTCTTCCCCGCTATCGCCGCTAACCTCTGTGCTTTTCTGCTAGTGACCGTTGTGGGGCTCTCAGGCTTTTCCAACATCGACTTGGAGCAGGCGCTGGATTTTGGATTTGACCGTTGGCAGCCCATCACCACGTATGCGTCTCAGGGTTTTATCACTTCGTTCACCGAAATGGTCAACGAGTTGCCCATTGAGAAGCCCGAAGACTATACGCCCGATGAGGCGCAGAGCATCGAGCAGGAGCTCGCCACCGTCTACGACAGCACATATGGCTCGAGCGAACAGCGCGCGGCGGCCGTTGCCCAGTTCAATGAAATCAAGCCGACGATTGTTGCCGTCATGAACGAGAGTTTTGGCGACCTTTCGTGCTTTGAGCAGCTCCAGGCGGCCGGGTACACCGGCCCCGCATTCTACAACTCGCTTCCCGACACACTTGTTCGCGGCACCATGCTCGCTTCGGTCGCCGGTGGCGGAACGGCGAACTCCGAATTCGAATTTTTGACCGGAGCGACAACGGCCTTTGTCGGATTAGGCAAAATCCCCTATCAGCTGTATCAGATGAATGGCGTCAACAGCCTGGCAAAGGACCTTAAAGAGCTTGGGTATACCGCTACCGCTATGCACCCGCAAAACCCCGTCAACTACCATCGAGATAAAATCTATCAGCAGCTGGGCTTTGGAGACTTTCTTTCAATCGGCGATTTCGAAGGTGCGCCCTGTTACCATGCCGGCGTATGCGACTACGCCACCTACGACAAGATACTCGACCTGCTTAGAACCGACGAAGCCCCGCAGTTCATCTTTGACGTCACGATGCAAAATCACGGCGGCTACGACTATGGCACCGTTCCCGCCGAGGAGCTGACAAACTATTGGGTCGAGGGAGCCAGCGAGGGCGCCAATAGCGCGCTCAACACCTATCTTACCTGCATCAACGCATCCGACCGGGACCTCGAGTACTTTATCAACGAGCTCCGCAATATCGGCAGACCGGTTGTCCTTGTCTTTTTTGGCGACCATCAGCCGAGCGCCGCAACGACTCTCAACGACGAGCTGTACCCTCAGGAAGATACGGCAAGCCACGCTTTCCGTATCTATCAGTCAACATATTTCGTCTGGGCTAACTATGAAATCGCCGGCGATACCGAGCTCAACGTCTACGACACCGTCGGGGCAAACGAGATTGCAGCCATTACCCTTAATAAGATCGGCGCCCCGCTCACCGACTATCAAAAGGCTCTGCTAGCAACAAGGTCAGATGTGCCCACCATCAATGTCGCCGGCTACCTCGGTGCCGACGGGCTGCGCTACGACTTGGAATCTGAAGACAGCCCATACGCCTCGACGATCGACAAGCTGCAGCGCATGCAATACCTCGAGTTCGCCAGCAAAGTTCAGTAAGCCCGCCCATTCGCTTGGACCCATCGTATTGCAAGCACGCTCGGCCCAAATGAATCGCAAATGACTCCCGCTCGCAAACGAGGGTACAATGACGCTCGTGTCACACCACGGGGCCCCGGCCCCAACATATACAAAGGAGTCATACATGGGTTGCGAGCACGCACAGGCCGCCGGCGGACAAACGTCGCCGTCGCAATTTGAGGAGAACACGCTGTCCGAGGTCAAACGCGTCATCGCCGTGCTTTCCGGCAAGGGCGGTGTCGGCAAGTCGTTTGTCACCGGTGCCATCGCCACCGAGCTTGCCCGTCACGGCCACAAGGTCGGCGTCCTCGATGCCGACATCACCGGTCCCTCTATCCCCAAGATGTTCGGTATGAGCGGACGCCACGTCCATGCCCTTGGCAACCTTATGCTGCCCGAAATCTCCGAACACGGCGTCAAGGTCATGAGCTCCAACCTGCTGCTCCAAAACGAGACCGACCCCGTCCTTTGGCGCGGTCCGGTCATCGCAGGCGCCATTAGGCAGTTCTGGAGCGAGACCTCGTGGGGCCCCATCGACTACCTGCTGGTCGACATGCCTCCGGGAACAGGCGACGTCGCGCTCACCGTCTTCCAGTCGCTGCCCGTCGACGGCATCGTCATCGTCACGAGCCCGCAGGATCTGGTCTCGATGATCGTCGCCAAGGCGGTCAACATGGCCGAGAAGATGAACGTCCCCATTCTGGGCATTGTCGAGAACATGAGCTATATTGAGTGCCCCGACTGCGGCAAGAAGATCGAGGTCTTTGGCAAGAGCAAGCTCCCCGAGGTCGCAGAGCGCTATAACCTCGACATCTTGGGCCAGCTTCCCATTAATCCGGCACTCGCCGAGGCCTGCGATAAGGGCGAGGTCGAGACCGCGCTGCCCGATGGCATGTTGCCCAAGGCAGTCTCTGCCGTCGAGGCTATTACCCCGCACGAGACCGACGAGGCCTAAGTGAACGCGAGCGCCCTCTATGACGTCTTGGTAATCGGCGGCGGGGCTTCAGGCCTCGCCGCCGCCATTACGGCCGCACGCGCTGGCAAAAGCGTCTGCATCGTTGAGCGCGATGTCGCCTGCGGCCTCAAGCTCCTTGCGACCGGTAACGGCCGTTGCAACCTCTCCAACGAATCGATTGATCCTCAGCGGTATAACCACCCCGCATTCGTCGAATCCGTCATGGGCCCCCAGCCCGAACAAGAGCTTATGGGTTTCTTCTCCTCGCTGGGCATCATGACAACCTCCGAGGAAGGCCGGCTGTACCCGCGCTCCCTTCGCGCCGAATCGGTGCGCGACGCGCTTCTCAGCGTTTGCGACCGCCTAGGTATCACCTTAATCTGCGGAGCCAACGTTGCCTCGGCGTACAAAGCTTCCGAAGGCTGGGCACTCCAAATAGACCGTCCAGCGCGGGCGCTCAAGGCAAAAAAGCACGACGACCGAAAATCGGAGCTCCGCTCGCTTCGGAAGGCGCTCGCCGATGTCCCTCGCAAGAACGAGGCCCTGCAGGCACATGCCGTAATTATCGCTACGGGCGGCAACCCCACCGGTATCGCCGATACGTTTCGCCTTCCCCTCACTTCGCTGCGCCCCATCCTCTGCCCCGTATCGGCAACGGTCGTTGGCGATCGAGCGGCACTCAAGACGTTGGATGGCCTGCGCGTCCGTGCCCGCTTGACGCTCGCCCGCAATCATAATGAGCTCTGGCACGAAGACGGTGAAGTGCTGTTTCGAACCTTCGGTATCTCGGGTGTCGCTGTCTTCAACCTCTCTCGTCGTATCCAGCACGGCGATACGATCCTGCTCGACGTTTTCCCCGACCTCTCCAAAGACGAGTTGCTCAATATGCTCAACCGGCGCGTTGAGCTGTTCGGTGACTTTTCACCCCGCGATCCCCGTTGGCTCGACGGCATGCTCGCCCCGCAACTCTCCCGCGTCGTCTGCACAGCGTTCGAGCAGTGCCATCCAGGCTCCAACGATGTCATCCATCTGGTCTCGATCCTCAAGCACTTTAAGTTGCTCGTCGAGGGAACAGCCGAGGAGCGCTCAGCGCAGGTCACGCGTGGTGGCGTATCTGTCGAGAGTATCTCAACACCCAGTCTACGCGCGCGCAGCGTTGTCGACGCCCCGCTTTACGTCTGCGGTGAAGCGCTCGACATCGACGCCGATTGCGGAGGCTTTAACCTTGCGTGGGCCTGGATCTCGGGCATTCGCGCTGCAAGCAGCCTGTAGCCGCGCAGTCTATAATCAAAAACGCATTCGGGCCGTCTGGGATACCGGACGGCCTCTTTCTTGCCTCTAAGGAGACCTCGATGATCGAAATCACCCAAGTCAACGCGTCGCTCGATGAAGCCGACGATGAAAATGCCTGTCTCATTGTTGGCAAGCGAGTCGCCAAGCGCGTCCTACGTTGCAAGGACTCCGAGATCAAGTCCATCGAGCTCCACCGCAAGTCAATCGACGCTCGCAAAAAACGAGACGTCCATTTTATCCTGAGCTTTCGTGTTGAGCTGACTAGTCCCCACCTCGAGCGAGAAGCGGTCGACAGCGTTGCCGAGCGTGACCGCTCGCGCGTACGCGCGATAGAAGACGATGAGCCTTCATTCCCCTCCCCCGCCTCCGACGCACCTCAAGAACGCCCTGTCGTTGTCGGCGCCGGATGCGCCGGCCTTTTCGCTGCGCTTACGCTCGCCGAAGCAGGTCTTAAGCCCTTGCTCATCGAGCGCGGCGACCCGGCATTTCGCCGCTCGCAGGCGATCGACCTCTTTCTAAAGGAGCGCATCCTCGACCCCGAGAGCAATATCCAGTTTGGCCTGGGCGGCGCGGGGACCTTCTCGGACGGCAAGCTCAATACGGGAACCAAAAATCCCGCCCATCGCCTTATCCTCGAAACCTTCGTCGAGGCGGGTGCACCCCGCGATATTCTGTGGGATGCCAAGCCGCACATTGGCTCCGACATCCTTCCCACGGTCGTCACCGCTATATCCCAGCGCATCGAGCAGCTCGGAGGTGTCGTCCGTTATCGAACGAAGCTCGTCGACATTCGCATCGACGCGTCTGGCGCCATCACCGGTATTGATGTCCAATCGTCCCAAGACACCGCTTGCGAGCCAATCGAGACAAAGCACCTCATCCTCGCCTGCGGGCATTCTGCTCGCGATATTTTTGAGCTCCTTAAGGACCACAACGTGGCCCTCGCACAAAAGACCTTTGCCATGGGCGTTCGCATCGAGCATCCGCAACGCGACATCGACCGAGCCCAATATGGAGCCTCGGCGGGACATCCAGCGCTCGGGGCGGCCCCCTACAAACTTGTTGCCCATCTTCCCAACGGCCGCAGCGTGTTCTCGTTTTGTATGTGCCCCGGCGGACAGGTTGTTGCCGCCTCTTCAGAACCGTGCCATCTGTGCGTCAACGGGGCCAGTCTCAATGCCCGCGACGGACGCAACGCAAATGCCGCCCTGCTCGTTAACGTCACGCCTGAGGACCTTCCCAACAATGACCCGCTCGCCGGCATCGAGCTCCAGCGTGCCTGCGAGGCGGCCGCCTATCGCCTGGGCGGTTCCAACTGGAACGCACCAGCACAGCTCGTCGGAGATTTCCTCGCAGGACGCGCCAGTAAGGCGCCCGGAAAGGTAAAGCCCACCTATCCGCTCGGTGTGACCTGGACGGCAATTGACGAAGCCCTGCCGCAGCATATCATCGAGTCGCTCCGCCTGGGACTTCCCCTACTCGGAAAAAAGCTACGCGGCTACGACTGCCCCGATGCCGTTCTTACCGGCGTGGAGACTCGTTCGAGCTCACCGGTCACTGTCACCCGAGACCGAACGTGCCATGCCGTGTCGACCCCGGGCCTCTACCCTTGTGGTGAGGGAGCTGGATATGCCGGCGGCATCATGAGCGCGGCCACCGACGGCATCCGTTGTGCCGAAGCCCTGATCGCAGACCTCTAACGCACGAATTCCAGCGCGCAAAAGACACAGGCCCCAAGCTCCACAGGGAACTCGGGGCCTGTTCACTATTTCTTAAACCGTGCACCCTGGCGTTTTCTGCCCGATGCGAACGTGGAACCCTTGCGGGCCTGCGAACGTAAGCGCTCGATCGTCTCGTCCTCAGACGCACCCTCGAGCATCGCCCGAATCTGAACGACGGCATCGCGCAGGCGCGCCGCCTCCTCAAAGTCCATGGCGGCAGAAGCGTTACGCATATCCTCTTCCATGGTTTCGACGATCCGCACGAGCTCGTCATGCGGCAGTTCTTCCAACTGCTCCGCAAGTGTCTGCTCGGGCGCCACCGTTTCCGGCACGCCACCCTCGCCCAACTCATCGGGCGTATAGAATGCGCCATGGCCAAGAGAGTCGCCCTTCGAGCGTCCCTTGGAACCCACGGTTTTTTCGGCCTCGGCAATAAAACTTGAGATGTCGTTGATGGCCTTGCGCACCGTCTTGGGCACAATGCCATGCTCTTCGTTATATGCCATCTGAATCTCGCGACGGCGCTGCGTCTCCTCGATGGCCTCTTT
Organism: uncultured bacterium; assembly: GCA_905215445.1. Classification (GTDB taxonomy): domain Bacteria; phylum Actinomycetota; class Coriobacteriia; order Coriobacteriales; family Coriobacteriaceae; genus Collinsella. The sequence continues at coordinate 23,108 of CAJMPZ010000032.1, forward strand.
CATCGAATCGGTCACAACGTCTGCATACATGATGACTTCGCCATCGGCGTTACGGGCCGCGCGGCCAATCGTCTGAATCAGCGAACGGCGGTTGCGCAAGAAGCCTTCCTTATCGGCATCGAGAATTGCCACCAGTGAGACCTCGGGGAGATCCAAGCCCTCGCGAAGCAGGTTGATGCCAACGAGAACATCAATCTTTCCCTCGCGCAGCGTTCGCAGGATCTCGACACGGTCCATCGTCGCTGTATCGGAGTGCATGTAATTGACCTTAATGCCGGCATCAAGCAGATGGTCGGTCAGATCCTCGGCCATGCGCTTGGTGAGCGTGGTCACCAGTACGCGCTCCTTGCGGGCAACGCGCTCGCGAATCTCGTCCTCAAGATCGTCAATCTGCCCACGAACCGGACGCACATCGATCTTGGGGTCGAGCAGACCGGTCGGACGAATAATCTGCTCCACGTCGTTTTGGCTCACCCGCAGCTCGTAGTCGCCCGGTGTGGCCGAAACATAGATAAACTGGGGTATCCTTGCCTCAAACTCATCGAAGCGAAGCGGACGGTTGTCGAGCGCCGAGGGCAGGCGAAAACCATGCTCCACCAGGGTCACTTTACGCGATCGGTCGCCTTCGTGCATACCGCGAATCTGCGGCACCGTCACATGGCTCTCGTCGATGATGCAGAGCATGTCCTTGGGAAAGTAGTCAATCAAGGTAAACGGCGGCTCACCCGGCTTACGCCCGTCCAGATGACGCGAGTAGTTCTCGATGCCGTTGCAAAAGCCCATCGTTTCGAGCATCTCGAGATCATAGTCGGTACGCTGCTGCAGACGCTGTGCCTCGAGCAACTTATCAGTCGCCTTGAGCTCGGCCACACGCTTCTCGCACTCTTCACTGATTGATTTCAGAGCGGCCTTGACCTTTGGCTTCTCGGTCACGTAATGCGAGGCCGGCCACACGGGAATTGCTTCGTACTCACGCAGCATCTCACCGGTGACCTCATCGATCTCGGCTATCAGTTCAACCTCGTCACCAAAGAACTCAAACCGCAACGGATGCTCGGCATAAGGCGGATACACGTCGACGACATCACCGCGCACGCGGAACGTGCCGCGCGCCAGGTCATAGTCATTGCGATCATATTGAATGTCGATAAGCGCATGGATAAAGTCATCGCGCTCGAGCGGCACCTTCTTGTCGACGTTTGGAGCCAGACCCGCATAGTCCTCAGGAGAGCCAATGCCATAGATACACGAGACTGATGCGACAACGATCACATCGCGTCGAGATAGCAGCGATGCGGTCGCCTGATGGCGCAGCATCTCGACCTCTTCGTTAATCGAGGAGTCTTTCTCGATATATGTATCGCTTTGCGGCACATACGCCTCGGGCTGATAGTAGTCGTAGTACGAGACAAAGTAGACCACAGCGTTGTTGGGAAAGAACTCTTTGAGCTCGCTCGCAAGCTGAGCGGCGAGCGTTTTATTGGGAGCCATGACCAGCGTCGGCTTCCCCAGGGCCTCAATAGTCTTAGCCATCGTGAAGGTCTTGCCCGAACCAGTCACGCCCAGCAAAACCTGATAGCGATCTCCGTCCCTCACACCCTGCACAAGCGACTCAATGGCCTTAGGCTGAGAACCTGCAGGCTCATAGGGAGAAACGACTTCAAACGGCACCTCAGCGCCCTCAACGCCAAAGCGCTTAAGTTCACCGCCAACGCGTTCTACTTCAAATTCCGCCATGGATACTCCTAACTCATATATCTGCAGTATACGCAGGCGGCAGGCATAGTCCTATACGAACCGATCGGGATAGAGGGTCTTATAGCGAACCCAGGCATTATTGACGCGAATCAGATACGCCTGCGTCTCGGGAAAGGTGATTGCATTGTGCAGCGACGTACTTTGCTGCGCCCATCCGTCGACATTGCCCATGCCGGCGTTATAGGCGGCAATAGCGCTATCCGTCGACCCGTTGAAATACGTTAAGAGATACGAGAGGTACGCACAGCCAAACTCGATATTCGTAGCCGGATCGTTAAGGTTGTCGGCCGAATACTCCCCACCGTCGACAAGACCCTTGGCGATCATATCCTGGGCAGTCTCGGGCATCAGCTGCATCAATCCCTGAGCACCCTGATTCGACTCAGCCTCGGGATCCCAATTCGATTCCGACTTAATGACAGCGCACACCAGATACGGATCCAGATTATGCGAAATACTCGATTGCTTTACATACGCCTCGTAGTCAATTGGATACAAAGGCTTAAAGAAGGCGGCAGGAGCATACGAGTAGACGAGCGAAATAAGGCCGAAGGCAAAAACGGCAGCCAGCGGTATAAGGCGATACCACGCAAAGAAACGTGTCTTAGGCATCGGCATCCTCCTGATTCGCAGTGTCTATAAACCCATGGCATGCAAGCCATGAGTCAAGCTGCTCAAAGTGCGAATTATCACCTGCGGTATTATCAATCACCGTTGTAGCGAGATTGCACAGCGCAGACTCATCGGGCTGGCAAGCAGAACGGGCATCGAAATCAGATGGCTCCATGCCACGCTGAATAGCACGCTTGCGACGAACTGACAAAGGGGCGCTGATGACCAGAATTTCATCAGCCAAGCCAAATGCATCCTCAAAACCAGTCGGAGCAGAAACCTCGACCACCGCAAAGGGATAACGGGGGGAAGAAACCGTGCAGCAAACCGGATCAAGAATCCTCAGTGACAGCTGCTCAATGAGAACGGGGTGCACAATGCTATTGAGCCTCGCGACCGCATCAGGAGAAGCAAAAGCTCGAGAAGCGAGGATGTTACGGCGAACGCCGCCCTCCTCGTCCAAAATATCCCAGCCAAATTCTTCCGCGAGGGCATTGACGATATCGGAGCCTGGCACATACAGCGATTTGGCAAGCTCGTCCAGATCGATAAGCATGGCGCCATGAGATTCGAGATAGCGGCAGGCAGTCGACTTACCCGAAGCAATATTGCCCAAGACAAAAACGGTAAACATCAAGTCCTCCCTAACGCCAATGGGAGTTATTATCGCGCAAATACAAAAGAAGGACTCAAAATACAGCCAAACAGTAAGACAAGCTAAAAGAAGGCGAGTTCTTGTATTACAGCTCTCTATAAAACGCAAAAAAGGGGGAGGCCGCGAGGCCTCCCCCTTCTTCAGTTTCGTTGACGGCTCGGTGCCGTCCACCGGTCAGCGGCGCCCTGGCCTCCCACGGGCTCACCCCGCAGTACTCTCGGCGCGATGGGGCTTAGCTTCCGGGTTCGGAACGGGACC
>CAJMPZ010000033.1 GCA_905215445.1 uncultured bacterium
TGGAGTACTCGACTGCAAACCGCGACATGGGATCGAAGATTATCGACACGCTGCTGCCGACGTTTCAGGTGGACTAGGCGCCCGTGCCTATAGCCGGCAATCGGAAACACCGATAGCCAGAGCTCCTGACAGCCTTTGTCTTATGGGCTAGACTGGCTTGGACAAGATCGATGAATGGGACAACCGCTTCCTGGCGTCGTTGTCCCATTTTTTATTATGCGTGCGGCCCATGGTGGCCGGCGCGGTGGGCAGAGGTGTTTCGATGAGCCAAGAGATGATGGACAAAACCTGCCGAGGGTTTGCCGAGGCGTTGGCTGCACGCGAGCCCGTTCCCGGCGGCGGTAGCGCCAGTGCGTTTGTGGGAGCACTGGGCGCCTCGCTGTGCGGGATGGTTGCTCGCTATGGCGCGACGAACCCCGCGCTTGCCGATCGCGCGGACGATCTGACGCGCGCATTCGCCCAGGCAGACGAGTTGGCACAGGAACTTGTGGGTCTGGTCGCCGAGGACGTTCGTGCGTACGGCCAGGTGTCTGCGGCGTACGGTATTTCGCGCGAGGATCCGGCTCGACCGGCTGCGATTCAGGATGCGTTGCACGTGGCCGCCATGCCGCCATATCGAATCATGGATGCGTGCGGTCGTGCGCTGGCACTGCTCGAGGACATGGCGGACAAGGGCTCCCGACAGCTGCTGTCCGATGTGGCGTGCGGCGCCGTATTCTGCCGCGCCGCCATGCAGGGCGCAAGCCTGACACTCTTCGCCAACACCACGTCTATGAAGGATCGTGCCCGCGCCGAGGAGCTCGAGGCGGCGTGCGATGAGCTGCTCGATACGTGGCTACCGCGCGCCGATGCACTGGCGCGCCGTGCCGCAGATGCCGCCAGGAAGAGGGGATAGCCATGGCCGAGCTGCTTAAAGGGGCCCCCGTTGCCCGTGCTTTGACCGAGGAGCTCGTCGCTCGCTGCGCCGCCCTGCGCGAGCGCGGCGTTGTGCCGACGCTGGCCATCGTTCGCGTGGGCGAGCGCGAGGACGACCTGTCCTACGAGCGTGGTGCACTCAAGCGCTGCGAAAAGGTGGGCATCGAAGCTCGTCGCGTATTGCTGCCTGCCGATGTTTCGCAGGATGAGCTGCTGGCGGCTATTAAGGACATCAATGCCGACCCCACTGTTCACGGTTGTCTGATGTTTCGCCCGCTGCCTGCCGGTCTTGACGAGGATGCAGTTGCCGCGGCGCTCGATCCCGCCAAGGATGTTGACTCCATGACGCCGGCCTCGCTGCTTACCACGCTTTCGGGTCGTGGAGTGGGCTTTGCTCCTTGCACGGCTGAGGCCGTGTTGGCGTTGTTGGACCATTACGGCGTTGAGCTGGATGGTACCAAGGTTGCGGCGGTCGGTCGATCGCTGGTGATTGGCCGTCCCGTTGCCGCCATGCTTACGGCTCGCAATGCCACAGTGACGACGTGCCATACGCATACGCGCGACTTGGCTGCCGAGTGCCGTTCTGCCGACATTGTTGTTGCCGCGGTTGGGCGTGCGCGTACGATTGGCGCGGATGCGGTTCGCGAGGGCCAGACGATCATCGACGTGGGTATTAACTGGGACGAGGCCGCCGGCAAGCTGGTCGGCGACGTCGATTTTGATGCTGCGGAGCCGATTGTTGGCGCCATCACGCCCGTGCCGGGCGGCGTGGGCGCAGTGACGACGGCGATTCTCGCCAAACACGTGATCGAGGCGGCGGAGCGCGCATTGAACTAGGCATTTTTGGCTGATTAGGGGGTTAGATATATACTCCCGTGACACGCCGTGTGCAAAAAATGCCAAATATGAGTACTGTTGCCAAGCTAGTCGCATATAATTTAGGTCATTTTGGCTCTCTAACGATATTTAGTATCGATAGGGACCCTATTTTATTGGACCTTTGAGGAATTACATAGTCTAACTTTTGTACAAATGTAGACTTTCGACGCCCACGCCCGGCAAAATAGCTGCTACTAAATTGGTGTCAGTACTCATATTTGACATTTTTTGCACACAGGGGTTGCTGTGGCCGTGGTTTCGCCCTTTTTGCGCCGAAGCGATACACTGTTGCCGTTTGATTTCTTCGCTCAAGGAGGATGCGCATGCCGTGCACAACGATTTTGGTTGGTAAGAACGCGAGCTACGACGGGTCGACGCTTGTCGCCCGCAACGAGGACTCGTCCAACGGGGTGTTTGAGCCCAAGCGCATGCGCGTGGTGCATCCCGACGAGCAGCCGCGTGTCTACACGAGTGTCCTGAGCCACCTGACCGTTGAGCTGCCCGACAACCCCATGCGCTACACGAGCGTCCCCGACGTTGTCCCGGGCCATGGCATTTGGGCCGAGGCCGGCTTCAACGAGCTCAATGTTGGCATGTCCGCAACCGAAACACTCACCACCAATGAGCGCGTCCGCGGCGCCGATCCGCTCGTGGACTATGTACCCGCCAAGGGCAACGAGGGCGAGGACGGCTATGTTCCGGCCCAGCCCGGCGGACTGGGCGAGGAGGATATGGTGACCCTGGTGCTGCCGTACGCCAAGTCCGCCCGCGACGGCGTGCGTATTTTGGGTGACCTGCTCGAGCGCTACGGCACCTACGAGAACAATGGCATCGCCTTTAGTGACGTTGACGAGATCTGGTGGCTCGAGACCATCGGCGGCCACCACTGGATCGCCAAGCGCGTGCCCGATGACGCCTATGTGACCATGCCCAACCAGCTGGGTATTGACAGCTTTGACCTGGACGACGCCGAGGGCGCTCAGGTCGACCACATGTGCTCTGCCGACCTGCGCTCCTGGATGGCAGGGTGGCATCTGGACCTAACGCTGGGCGTCGAGGGTGACGGTCCCGCCGCGGTCTTTAACCCGCGCGAGGCCTTTGGCTCGCACAGCGACAGCGATCACGTCTACAACACGCCGCGCGCCTGGTATATGCAGCGCTGCCTCAACCCCAGCGATGTGTGGGACGGTCCCGACGCCGACTACACGCCCGAGAGCGACGACATTCCCTGGAGCCGCGTGCCCGAGCGCAAGGTGACCATCGAGGACATCAAGTACGTGCTTTCGAGCCACTACCAGGGCACGGAGTACGACTGCTACGGCAGCAAGGGCACGCCCGCCACGCGCGGCGCCTATCGTCCCATCGGCATCAACCGCAACAGCCAGCTTGCCGTGCTGCAGCTGCGCCCCTATGCGCAGCCGGCGTATCGCGCCGTGCAGTGGATGGCGTTTGGCTCCAACTCGTTTAACGCGCTCGTACCGCTGTACGCCAATGTCGAGACCATGCCCGAGTACTATGCCGGCACGCAGGCTCGCGTGACGTCCGAGAATTTCTATTGGGCCAACCGCCTGATCGGTGCCTTGGCCGATGTTCGCTTCCATGAGTGCGGTCGCGCGGTCGAGGATTATCAGGAGAAGGTCGGCGGCATGGGCCACAAGCAGATTCACGACGTCGATGCCGCCGTGGCCGCGCTGCCCGAAGCCGAGGCGCCCGCCGAGCTCGCCCGCGCCAACGAGGAGTTTGCCGAGCGTGTGCGGGTGGAGACCGATGCTCTGTTGGGCAAGGTGCTCTACACCACGAGCTGTGCCATGAAGAACTCCTTCGCGATGAACGACAACGTAAGGTAAAGGCAACCTTGCAGCGAACGAGCGGGGCAAACGCCGTCAAAGGCTTTGGCCCGCTCGATTTCTATCTTGGCGGTAAAACGATTTTGTGTCGTTCACTCAATCTTGGGTACAAGAAGTCCAATGCAGTTGTTCATGATTGGAGCCAACCATGGTTATGAAACTCGATCAGCTTGTTAACGGTGCCATCAACGTGGGCTTCGGCGCCGCCGCCGTTGCCGTCGAGGGCGGCAAGAAGGTTCTCGACGACCTCGGTACCAAGGGCGAGCAGGTCCGCAAGGATGCCGGCACCCCCGATATCGCTCGCAGCGTGTCCGATATGTTCGAGCAGGCGGGCGGCACCATCTCCGACCTGACCGAGCGCCTGGGCATGCAGGGCGAGACTGCGGCACAGCGCGTGCTCGACGAGCTCATCCTGGCTCGCGTCCGCGTTATGACCGCCCCCGAGCGCACGGCCTTCCTGGCCCATGTGCGCGACATCGTCGATTCGGTCGAGGACAACGTGACCTCGGTGCCCGTCGAGTCCGTTGAACCCGACGACGCAGAGGACGCCGAAGAGGCCGAGTAGCAGCGCAGATGGCAGATTCCACCACCGATTACAACAATCGAGATCCCTTGGGTGACGAGGCGGCGGTTGTCGACGAGGTCGATGCCGCCGTCTCGGGCGCTCGCAAGAAGCCGCGCGCTGTCGATATGGTCCCCGAGGAGCCCGACGCGATGGCGCCGGATGAGGAATACCAGCTCACGCCGGCAGGTCGTCGTGAGCGCATTGGGCAGATCGTTCGCCTGATCAAAAAGTATCGCGTGTGGGACAACCTCACGCCGGTGCGCCTGCGTCGTCTGCTTGAAGAGCTCGGCCCTATGTTCGTCAAGATGGGGCAGATTCTGGCTAACCGCTCCGAGATTTTGCCGCAGCGGTTTTGCGACGAGCTGCGTCGTCTGCGCTCCGATGTAGAGCCGGTGCCGTATGAGGTAGTGCTCCGGTGTCTGGAAGAGGAGTACGGCCAGCGCCTGGGGCAGATGTTCGACGCGATCGATCCCAACCCGCTCGGAAGCGCTTCTCTTGCACAGGTGCACCGCGCCCGCCTGGTGACCGGCGAGGACGTGGCCGTTAAGGTGCAGCGCCCCGGTGCGCAGCAGGTGATGGCTCAGGACATCGACATCATTCGCTCGGTGGTGCGCATCGTCTCAAAGTTTGTCAATACCGATCAGTTTGTGGACTTGCATGGCGTGGTCGAGGAGCTGTGGACCTCGTTTCGCGAGGAGACCAACTTTTTGGCCGAGGCCAAAAACCTCAACGATTTCTATGAGTTCCATAAGAGCGTGCGCGGCGTGTCGTGCCCCAAATCTTACCTGGACCTTTGCACCGAGCATGTCGTGGTCATGGACTACATTGACGGCATCTCGATTGCCGATCCCGAGCGCCTGGTGGCCGAGGGCTATGACCTGGAAAAGATCGGCTCGGCGATTGTCGAGGACTATTCGACGCAGGTGCTCGACGACGGCTTTTTCCATGCCGACCCGCATGCGGGAAACATCATTCTCAAGGACGGCATCGTCTACTTTATTGACCTGGGCATGGTTGGGCGCATGTCGAGCCACGACCGCGGTATCGTTAAGGACATGATTTTCGCCGTGGCCGAGGGCGACGTGCCCAAGCTCAAGGATTCGCTTATGCGCTTTGCCGTGACGCGCGGCGACTCGGCCGAGCTCGACCATTCGGCCTTTCTGTCCGATTTGGACTTTATCGTTGCCGACTTTGCGGGCCTCGACCTTAAGGACCTGGATATCGGCGAGTTTTTGACCTCGCTGCTAAACCTGGCGCGCAAAAACGACGTTGAGCTGCCGAGTGTGGTGACGATGTTTGCCCGCGGCATGGTGACACTCGAGGGTCTGCTGACCGAGTACATGCCCAACGTCAACATGATCCAGATTATCCAGACGCACATCAAAAACGAGAAGAGCACCTATGCGCGCATGCGCGATATGGGGCGCGATCTTGCCGCGAGCAGCTATCGCGCGGCAAAAGGCTCGCTCGAGGCGGCCGAGTATCTGGGCTTGGCGTCGCGCATGCTCACGCGTGGCCAGCTTAAGGTGAACACGCAGATTATGAGCAGCGATAAGGCGCTGCGACAGCTGGGCGGAATTATCGATCGCATGTCGATGGCAATTGTAATCGCCGGCCTGTTTATCGGTTCGTCGGTGGTGTACTACGCGCGCATCGAGCCGGTCGTGTTTGGTATCCCGGTCATTGGCTTTATGGGCTACGTGAGCGCGCTGGTGCTGGCGCTGATGCTGGGCCGCGAGATCTGGCGCAACAGTCACGGCGGCAAGCATTAACGATTTCCCGGGGTCGGGGAAACGGGTTATTTTGCCTTGCGTCGCGCCGGCGTGGGCTGGTCCGAACAAAACTATGCCGGTTTACGGGGCTGGAGTGCCGAACCTCGACCATGCCGAAATTCGCGCTTTTAAAACCGCAGGTAGATGAGTCGTTGGTTTTCGAAAATGGCAGATATGGTTGCGAGGTGCTGAATCATCCCCGTAATCCGGCATAGTTTTGAAACGGGCTATTCTTGCAAGGTCCGCCGACAGCCCTTCCTATCGCAAACCATAGCTTTTACCTTGGGCTTCGCCTGCGTGCGGGGCCCTTTTGCGTGCTACCATACTGACAGTAATAATCGATGGCCTAGATGGTGGTGCGGAGACGCACGAATGCGCGGTTTTCCTGCGCGTTTGGGAGAATCGGGGTGCAAGTCCTCGGCTGTACCAGTAACCGTAATTCCTCTTGGCCCGGGATGTTCGCGTCGCAGATCGGACGGCGCGCCCGGGTCGGTAAGGTTAAGTCGGATCGCCTCCCATCTTGTGCGCGACCGCGGCGCATGCCGCCGGTACGCGTTGGGCTCTGGAGGGAAGGGGGACCCCGATGGGGGAACTCGAGCGCAACATGCGCGATGACGTGGGGCAGCCGCTGGGCAATGTCCCAAGTTCAGACAATAGGAGACAAATGGATATGTTTGAGGATGAGTGCCAACGCGCCTCGTGGCGTCGTCATGGAGCGATTGCCCGCGGCGTAGCCAAGCGCGGTCTGGTGGCGTTCCTGGCTTTTGCCATGGCTTTTGGCACCACGCCGGCGCAACTTTGGGCCGAGGGCGCCGAGGGCATTGCCGAGGCCGTGGCGCAGGCTGCGACGGGCGGCGAGGGCGCGGCGGCCGATGATGGCACCGCTGCCGACACCGGCGCGAACAGTGCGGCGGCGAGCGCCGCTGCCGATGACGCCGGCGCAGATCAGGGCGCAACTGCGAGTGCCGCGAATGGTGCCGACACCGCCGCAGGCAACGCGACTGAGTCCGAGAACTCTGCTGCGACGCCTGCTGCTTCGGAGCAGAAGAACGCCGTTGCCGCCGCGTCTGCCACAACGCTTTCGAGCGAGGCCAAGGTCTTCATCCAGGATACCAAGGATAAGGACAGCTCCTATTCCACGAAGTCGGGCGCGCTCAAGGCCGGTGAGACGCTTTGGGCAAATATGTACGATGAGGTCGAGGACGACTGGTACGGCACTTCGACTGAGTCCGTTGCCAATCCCGGCACTTGGACTTACACCTGGCTCGCCGGTACGACTAGGGCCAGCAGCAATGTCGCCGACTACACCGAGGTCGTAGGCCACGAGCAGTCGCTCGCCGTCACCGCCGCGATGGAAGGCAAATACTTCATCTGCAAGGTAACGGTTGATGGCAAGGACTACTATGGTCCGTCCGTTTCTTCCGGCTCGGGCATCAATGCCAACTACATTCCTGGCCCCGTGCTGGGCGCCGGTCAGATGGAGCTTAACAGCGTCAAGCTGAATAGCGACACGCCGAGCATAGGTGATACCCTGACGGCGACTCCGTACATAAGCTATTATCAGCAAGCCCCCGCCGACGCCAAGGTTACCTACACGTGGTCCGCATCCACCTCGCAGTACTCGGGCTTTACCAAGATCGAGGGCGAGACGGGTGCTTCGCTCGTGGTGGGCGACGACCTTGAGGGCAAGTACATCAGGGTCGAGGCCAACGCTGGCGTCAACACGGTGAACAAGACCACTTCCAGCAAGGTCAAACAGGCCGGTGCGGTCGAGATTTCGGCCGTGTCCATCATCAATACCAAGGACGATACGAGCGTCTTTGCGGTGGGGGATACCGCTAAGGCCCGCGCTAAGGAGAAGGGCGGCGCGTACGGCGCGTTCGTCGACGCGAGCAAGCTCAACTATCAGTGGCAGAGCTCTGACACCAAGAGTGGCACGTATACCGACATTGCGGGTGCCACGGGTGAGACCCTCGAGCTTACCGACGCTTTAGGTGGCAAGTACCTCAAGTGCAAGGTGTCCTCGAAGATCGGCTCTTCGAGCATGGCCAACAACACGGGCGCTCTCGTTGCGGCTACCGGTTCAATTAATGTTACGAGCGTGACTATGAGCCCGACTTCGGGCAAAGTCGAGGTTGGTTCTACGATTACGGCGACCGCCAAGGCGGGTTCCACCGACGTTACCGCCGATTCGCATGTCACGTGGCAGTGGTATAAGGGCACCTCGAACACCGCAAGCAAGTGCGACACGCCTATCAAGGGTGAGACCGGTAACACCCTGACGGTGACCGCCGCCCTTAAGGGCTACTACGTCGTGGCCAAGGCCAACGGCGGCTATGGCGAGCAGAAGCCGTACTATGCGGTGGGTCCCGTTTCCGTCGCTGGCCAAGTTGAGCTTTACGACGTGCAGTTCGAGGGTTCTCCCGCTACCAATGGCGTGCGCGTAGGCGATACGCTCAAGACTAAGGTGCGCAAAAAGGACGGCTCCAACTATCACTATATCGACCGCACCGATAACGTGACCTACCAGTGGCAGTATGCAAACAGCAGCTCGAGCTACGACTCCGCCTATACCGATATCCCCGGTGCTACCGAGACCGCCTATACCGTTGACGCCGCCTATGCCGGCAAGTACCTGCGCGTGAAGGTGACGAGCGAAAATACTGTCTCCAGCACGCAGAAGAAGAGCTCCTACGGCGGCACGCAGTCCGTTGCCCCGCTCGGCCCCGTGACGCTTAAGGGCCAGTACAAGCTGGCGGGCATTGAGCTTGCCGATAAGAACGTTACGCTCAGCGTGGGCTCAAAGATCACACCGAGCGTGCAGGTTCCGGGTAGCTGGTCGGGCTCGACCAAGGACGTGCCCGACGATGCCGAGCTCACCATGGCGTGGTATGCCAAGGGCGAGGGCGATGCCGAATGGACCGAGCTCTCCGACGGCATCGATACGACCGATGGCAGCCTGACCATTTCGGACGCGCTTGTTGGCAAGCGCATCAAAGTTACGGCGAGCGCTCTCGACAACACGGTTGAATGGGTTTCGTCCGATAGCGTTACCGCGGCGGGGGAGTATAACCTGTTGCGCGTGACCACTACGCCGCAGATCAATAGCGAATCGACCCATCTCGTCTCGGGCGATAGCGTTAAGGCGACGGCGCAGGCCAAGCGCGCCGACGGTTCGGCCACCAATGGCATCGATGTCACCGACCAGGCGACTGTTGCCTGGTATGCGGCAGACGATGCGAAGGCTCCGGCGGCTGACTGGACGCTGCTGCCCGATATGTCGGGCGCCGAGGCGACGGTTTCGGCTTCAGCCACGGGCAAGTATCTGAAGGCTGTCGCCACGAGCGGAGGCTCGACGGTCGAGCTCGTCTCCACCAACAAGGTTATCGCCGCGGGCTCGCTTGAGGCTGCAGTCCAAAAGCTCAACGATGCCAATAAGCAGATCGCTGTTGATTACAGCGCCAAGGGCGGCAACGTCAATGATGCGCTGAAGGCGCAGCTTGCCGATTTGGGCTTCACCGATATTGACGTCAAGGTCTCCGAGGACGGCGTTGCCTTTAAGGCAGAGGACGCCAAGGCCACGGTCGGCATCTCCGACGCCCAGGATAAGACCAACGGCGATGTGACGTTCTTCTTCATTGACCCCAACGACTACACCGGTTACAACATCGACGGTCTGCGTAGCGCCGATGTGGCGTTTGAACTGTCACGTGATGGCAAGACCGAGTATTACCTGCCCAACAAGTCGGTGCAGGTTGCTTGGGACGAGGCTAAACTGCAAGACCTTCTTGACAGTGCTGCCGAATCCCTGCAGATTGGCTACGCGGCGGGCGAGTCCGCCGATGGCGTGACCCAAAATGTCACGCTTCCGTACAAGGCGGGTTCCGCAAAGAAATTCTCTGTTGAATGGACAAGCTCCGACACCGAGCGCCTGTTTGTTTCTGGGTATAGCTGGGAAGATAAGACGGGTAAGGTTTCGCGCGCATCGAGCGATCGCGACGTGACGCTGACCGCCAAGGTTACGGTTACGAGCGGCGACATCAAGCTTGCCGGCTCGCACGACTTCACCGTGACCGTCAAGGGCGATCCCGAGAAGGTCGCTGCCGACAAGAAGGCGCTGCAGGAGAAGGTCGATGCGGCCTTTACCTACGGCAACATCAAGTACTCCGGCACCGACGCGCCCGCCAACAAGGACGGCTTGACCGCCGACCTGCAGATGCCGCGCACGAGCACGCTCAAAATCGACGGCAAGTATTACGAGGTCAAGTACTCCGCCAGCACCGATGACATCACGTTCAACGGTTACAAGGGCACGGTCTATCAGCCGCTGCCTGGCACCGAGGCAGCGAAGACCAAGATCACCCTCACGGTGACCGATAAGTCTAACGCCGAGGTCACGGCTAGTAAGACCCTCGATTTTGCGATTGCCCCGCAGGACCAGAACGAGCTCGATGCCGAGCTGTTCCACCTGAGCCTTGCAAAGTCAACATTCTCTCAGGGTATTCTTGACGGGCAGGATGCGTCCAATGTAACGGGGAACTTGCATGCGCCGTTGAAGGTGTACGGTCAGGGATATGCAGTTAACTGGTGCTATTCCTCCGAAGAGGCTGCAGGCCACTACGGCTTCGTGTTCAGTGAGCTCCCCGGCGGCACGGAGAACACCTATCGTTTGCTCAAGTCGAGCAAACCGAGGGTTATCGCGCATGAGAACCTTATCTTCACTCAGCCCGAATACAACACGAAAGTCACAATTAGCGGCCGTCTGAAGAGTGAGCGTTTTGCCCGTTATGCCGAGCGCTATCCCGACAATTCGGACTACGCGGTGCTTGCCGGCTTGGATGTTTCTGCGACGGTAAACGTCAAGGGAACGACGGGGCTCGACAACCCGAACGAGGGCAAGACCATTACGGTGACGGCCAAGGTCACGGGCGTTTCCGCAAGTGATGCTGACGGCAATTATACCGAGCAATCGGTGGCGCCCTTGACCGAGCTCACGCTTCCTGCCGACGAAGACACGACGGCCGAGTCGGTGCTCGAGCAGCTTATGACGGCTGCCGGTTGCACGAACCTCGAAGCAAATGCATGGGGTCTTACGAGTGCGACGATGCCCGATGGCCGCGTGCTGAGCACAACGAGCGCCGCGCCGTACAGCTACTGGTCGTTCTTTGTAAACAATGGGTATGCGAGCGTCGGTGCTCCGAGCTACTACCTCAAGAACGGCGATTGCGTCGAGTTCCGTTATGTTAAGGGTGACGGCACGCAGAAGCCCTCGACGGCTCCTGCTACCAATCCCGGAACGGAGCATCCCGATGTCGATGCGGCATGGAATGGTTTTGCGAACGGCGGCTCGGGATCCTCGACGGACGCCCTTACGCCTACAACAAAGACCGATACGCCTTCTTGGGCACTTAATCTTCTGACCGAAGAGCAGCAGAAGGCAGGTGCAAGCGCCTCTGCGTCTGACCCCATTGTCGCGAACGGAAAGGTATACCTTGTCACGGGCGCTTCGGTATGGGGTGGAAAGACGTGGAATGCTGTCCTGAATGAGATTGATCCCGAGACGGGTTCCGTTCTGCGATCTCTTGAGCTTGGCTCTTCCATGGATACCACCTGCCGTCCTGTTATTGCGCAAGGCATTATTTTGATTCCGCTTTCCGGCGGCTATCTGCAGGCTGTTTCGGCGAAAACGTTTGAGACGCTTTGGTATTCCGATGCATTTACGAAGCAGAACCTGTCTTCGTTGACCGTTGACGGCGACTACGCCTATATCAACACCCTTGATTATTGGTCTGGCAATGGCAATGACGTGCAAAACGGTACGGTCAGGCGCATCAATATTCACACGGGCGCCATCGCCGGTAGCGCCTCCGTCGCTGACGGAGGTTACTACTGGTCTGGCGGCCTGATGGTAAATGGCTACTATGTCGTTGGCGGCGACTATGGCCAGGTGCGCGTGTATTCTGCCGATCTGTCAAAGCTTGTTGGTTCGATTAAGCTGTCTGGTGGCAACATCCGTTCGGCGCTTACCGTTCATGACGGTTATATATATGCTGTTACGCGCGACGATGGTACGTTGCACAAGCTGACCATTGGTTCCGATGGTTCCATTACTGAGGCCGCGAAAGTTCAGTTTGCCGCTTATTCGACTTCGACGCCCGTTTTCAGTGGTAAGTATGCTTTTATTGGCGGGACAACCGTGAACAATTGGAAGGCTAAGGCCAAGGCTAAGGCTAAGGCTAAGGGCCTGCTTTCGATCATTGACCTCTCCGATATGAGTGTGAAGCAGATTACGAAGGCCGATGGCGAAGAGCTTGGCTTTGAGTCCAAGGGCACGCCGCTCGTCTCAACGCATGATGGCGAGACGTACGTATATTTCACCTTGAACGGCGCCAAGGGCAATTGGCCTAACTACACTACCGGCGGTGGCGTGTACATGTACAAGCTGGGCGATGCCGAGGCAACCGAGGTGTTCGTTCCCGGTTCTGGATATGCCAACTATTGCATGGCCTCGGTTGTCTGCGATCAGTTTGGCAATCTGTATTACACCAACGATTCGGGCCATCTCTTCTGTGTGAAATCTCAGGCACATCGCGTCAAGTTTGATGCTCAGGGCGGCTCGTCGGTCAATGGTCAGACCCCCGCTTCGGGCTCGACTGTCAGCAAGCCGACCGATCCGACGCGCGAGGGCTATACCTTCGCTGGTTGGTACACCGATGAAGCTTGTACAAAGGCGTATGACTTTAGCGTTGCGGTGACGGCTGATATGACGCTGTATGCCAAGTGGATCAAGAAGGCCGCTGACAACAACGGCGGTTCTGGCGGCAATGGCGGCTCCGGTTCTGGCAACGGTACGAACGGGCAGCAGTCCGGCGGTGCTGTCTCGCCGGGTCAGAAGCCGGTCTCCACGACCACCACGACCGAGACCAAGGACGATAAGGATTCCAAGAAGAAATCCGATAAGTCCGGCAAGAAGGACAAGAAGTCCGGCAAGAAGGATGACAAGTCCGGCAAGTCCGACACGGGCTCGTCTGCAGCGACCACTGCCAAGAAGTCCGCTGCGGCTCCCTCGCAGCAGTCTGGCTTCAATCCGCTCGCCATCGCTGGCGTGGCGGCTGGCGTGATCGGTCTCGCCGTCATCGGCGTGTTCGTGTTCACCAAGCGCCGGTAGGTGAGGGCTGTGTCCAGTAAGCCTCAGGACGCCGAGTCCAAGCAGCCCGACTCGTCGTTCATCCAGCTTGACGATGTAAAGCAAAAGGGCGCCGCTTCGGCGGCGTCCGCCCCTCGGCGCAAGGCACTTGTTGGCGTTCTGACAGCCGCCTGCACCGTTTTGATCGTTGTGTCGCTAGGCTTTGTCCAACCTTCTTCCAGCGGTGCTTGGTCCATCGATTGGATCACTCGGGCCGTGGCGGGGAAGAGCGTTGCCGACTCTGGCTCTGCTGCCTCTCACAAGACAGAGGCGGGTTCCTCGTCTTCTGGTGCCGTGGACTCTGAATCCAAGGAGTCGGATGAATCGGAATCCAAGGACGATTCCGAATCTTCGGATAAGGACTCCAAAAAGGATTCGAAGGAGAAGAAGTCCGAAGACAAGGGCGGCAAGACGTCCAACAACGCGTCTGCTGGACAGGGCTCCGAATCCGCCGGTGGATCGAGTTCTTCTGACGGCTCTTCTTCGGGCGGCGGCTCGGTGTCTGGCGGTGGGTCTGCATCCAACGGTGGCAACGCCTCTGCGGGCAATCAGGGCGGCTCGCAGCAGCCTGGTTACGTCACGGTGACGGTTGCGGTCACATCGAGCGCTGTGGGCAATCCCGTGTCTTCTGGTGGCACCTTCACCTTTAATGAGGGCGCAACTGCCTACGATGCCCTGTGCGCCCTGGGCCTTTCCGTGAATGCACATGGCTCGTCGTACGGCACGTATGTCGCCGCCATTGGCGGTTTGGCCGAGAAGGAACACGGCGGTACGAGTGGCTGGATGTATTCCGTTAACGGTGTGGCGCCCAACACGGCGTGCAGCAACTACGTCCTATCCAACGGCGACAGTGTCGTCTGGTATTACGTAACGGGCTAAATGCCTCGACATAACACGTCAAACGGGCGGTTCGGACAAACATCCGAGCCGCCCGTCTTTATGCGAACGGGATGCAGTTTCTCGCCTTGTGCGCCTTCCTCGGCAGGCTCTGCAAACAAAAAACCGGTTGGAACGAGAATTCCAACCGGTTATACCTTCAAGCAAATGTCGGGCCGTCTACGAACGTGCGCCCTCGAGGAAGAAGCGACGGCTAAAGTAGTTGTACCAGGTGACCAGGAACGTTGCGATGGCCTTCATGGCCTGGTAGCCGATGCTCAAAAACGTGACGCCCACAAACATGTACAGGTCGTTGAGGCCCAAACCGATCACCGACAAGATGGTGAAGATCGTGAACTCGCGCTTGCGGCTCATGCCCTCGCGATGGTCGAACACGTACTTCATGCTGAGCCAGTAGTTGACCACGACAGACGTGGTAAACGAGATCGTGGTGCTCATCAAAAAGTCGAGGTGGAACAGCTCGACGAGCGCAATGAGCATGCCCCAGTCGATGCCAAAGGAGATGAGACCCACGACAGCGAACTTGAGGAACTGCTTGGTATGAGGTTGTGCCAGTGCCTTGCGCACGTAATCACATCCAATGCGTTGATGAATCGAGCAACGAGATACTTTAGAGCTTTTGCATGGGAAACGTAAGGTCTTTGGCAAGAACTATACGAACTCGCCAAATATTCAAGAGGTAATCCGCAAACGTTGCAAATCTTCCCGTAAACGAGCAAGGCTCACGAACAACACAGCGCTCGACGCGCGTCATCCGTGGGTCCCCGTAGCTGTGCGGGAAAGCCGAGCTACTTGGTCTCGTCGCCCTCCAGGAAAATCTTTCGGGTCACAAAGTTGTAGACCATAACAAGCGCGGTGGCACAAATCTTGGCGATATTGGCCTCGAGCCCCAGGCCGGCGTTGAGGGCCAGCACGATGCCGTCGTTGAGCGCCAAGCCAATAACGGACAACACGACAAAGATGATGAACTCGCGGCGGCGGCTCATGCCCTCCTTGTGTGCAAACACGTACTTCATGCTCGCGACGTAGTTGAAGACGAGCGAGACGATAAAGCCGCTGGTGTTGGCGATCAGGATATTGAGGCCCAGACCGTAGTGGAGCAGATTCATGATGCCAAAGTCGATGACGGTGGCAATGACGCCGACGACGCCAAACTTCATGATCTGCGCGAGGAGCTTTTGCATGGAACCTGCCTTAAGGTGGCGCCGCAGCGCCGTGGGGATGACAAACTCAGCAAGTTTAGCCAATCCCCGAAGGCGGGGCTAGGCGCGCTCCTCGATAGCACCGTTTCTATATGCATCGAGCAGCTGGCGCAGGTCTTGGATCTGGCTGCGGATCTTGGCTCCGGAATCGGTGTCGCTCACCATGCGGCGACGGTCGGCCTCGTCAAAGCGGTTGGTCTCGCTTTCGATGTCCACGTTGCGTGTGAGTGCCTCGGCAACCGTCGTAAAGGCCCGGTGCGACTTGAGACGGCAGCCGCGCGAGCTCGAGATGAGCGTATAGCCGGCGATGCCCGTTTTGGGGTGGTAGGCGCGACAGAAACCGCCGTCGATGACCAGCAGCTTACCGTTGGCGCGGATGGGCTGCTCGCCCTTGGTGGTTTTAACGGGCGTGTGGCCGTTGATGATGTGACCGGTCGGTGAACATGCCATGGGAGCGACGCCAAACTCGCGCATGATGTCGTCGCAGACCGAGGGCGACTTGGTAAGTGTAAAGTACGGGTCCATCGGCTCGACCCACGTGCTCTTATCGGCGATATAGGCGCGCTCAAAGGTACGCACCAGGCGTCCGCTGGCGGGTGAGTTAAAGCCAATCCACAGGTACCACATCCAGTCGAGGGCGTCGCGGTCGCCCACGCGCCAGGCACGGCGGGCGATGTGGTCGCAAAAATCGAGATAAT
Source organism: uncultured bacterium (assembly GCA_905215445.1). Lineage (GTDB taxonomy): Bacteria > Actinomycetota > Coriobacteriia > Coriobacteriales > Coriobacteriaceae > Collinsella. The sequence continues at coordinate 15,962 of CAJMPZ010000033.1, forward strand.
CGCGGCCAGCGTGCCAGGTGCCCAGGCAGTTCATGCTGCTAAAGGTGCCGTCTTCGTTGAGCGGCACGCAGCCATGGAACAGCAGGTTGCCGTTGGCGACCTTATACATCGAGCCGTGGGAATAGAGGAAATCGATATGGCGATGCAGGTGATCGGCGGTGACAAACTCGGACACGAGCTTGTCGATGATGTGTTGCTCCTGGGGCGTGAGCGTATAGGGGTCCGCCGGATCGACGGTGGGGAAGTCGTTGGTCGTGAGCGGCCACGCGCTGCCGTCGGCGAGCGTGACCGTGCCGGTGTCGTGATCGATCTTGTCGAGTAACAGACGGTCGGTCATGTCGAACTCGGGATGGCGCTGGATAATCTGGCCCTCGAGCTTAAAGAGCAGCACGTTGATGGCTTTGATCAGCGGGCTGATGCACTCGCCGGCGGTGTAGGTGGCATCGGCAAAGGCGACAAGCTCACGCAGCGAGATGCCGTAGTCGTTCTCCAGGATCTCGTAGTTGTCGTAGCGTAGGTTGTTGCGCAACACCGTGGCGATGCAGGCGGGCTCGCCGGCAGCGGCGCCCATCCACAGCAGGTCGTGGTTGCCCCACTGGATGTCGAGCGAATGGTAGGTGAGCAGGCGGTCCATAATCTTGGCCGCGCCGCCGCCGCGGTCGAAGATGTCGCCCACCAGGTGCAGGTGGTCGACGGCCAGGCGCTTGATGAGCGAGGCAAGCGACTCGATAAAGTCGTCGGCGCTGGCGGTCTCCAGAATGGACTCCACGATGCGCTCGTGATAGCGCACGCGATAGTTGTTCTCGTCCGGATGCGTGTGCAGCAGCTCGTCGATGATGTAGGCGTAATCGCGTGGGATGGCCTTACGCACCTTGGAGCGGGTGTAGCGGCTCGAAAGCGAGCGGGCGACCATGATGAGCTGGTCAAGCATCGTCTTGTACCAGGTGGGTGAGTCCTCGCGCTGGCTGCGGACCAGGTCGATCTTCTCGCGCGGGTAGTAGATGAGCGTGCACAGTTCGCCCTTTTCGTCAAAGGAGAGCGTGTCGCCAAAGATCTCATCGACATGCTCGCGCACGACGCCCGAGCAGTTGTTGAGGATGTGCATAAAGGCTTCGTACTCGCCATGCACATCGCTCATAAAATGCTCGGTGCCCTTGGGCAGGTTGAGGATGGCCGAGAGGTTGATGATCTCGGTGAATGCGGATTGCTCGGTGGGGAACTGTCTCGACAGCAGGCGCAGATACTTGAAGTCTTGCGGATTGCGATCGAATGCGACCATGAAGCACCTTCCGATGTGGTTGGTAAAACTGATAAACAGCGTCAAACGTTTATCAGTATGCGCTGCTTTTGTTTCGATTGGGGACGGGAGGTCGAATTGTTGGCCGAACGGTTTGGTAAATCGATTTAGTTGAGGTGGATATGGCGGTTGAATGGAGACGTAGGGTCGTTTTTTTGCAGACGCATGCCTCCGGGATCGATAGAGATGATGACGGTAAAGATGTTCACTACCTTTGGTTCAATTTGGTAAATAGTGGACATTTGTACCGTATTCACGCTTGCTGTGCAATAATTTGCGCAGCAATGAGTAAGGAGCCTCATATGAGTGATTTTGTCCTGACCTGTGAATCCGCCGCCGATCGAACCCGTGAGTTCTTTGAATCGCGCAATATCCCTGTCGTGTGTTTTCATTACGAGATCGACGATGTTGTCTATACGGACGATCTGTATCAGGCGATTACGCCGGACGAGTTTTTTGCCCAGATTGCCGCGGGCGCCATGCCCAAGACGTCTCAGGTGAGCGTGGGTGAGTACGAGGAGTTTTGGGAGCCGTTCGTTGCCGAGGGTAAAGACGTCCTGCACCTGGCGTTGTCGTCGGGTATTTCGGGCACGTATGGATCGGCCTGCGTTGCGGCGCAGATGCTCGCGGATCGCTATCCCCAGGGCGGCAAGGTGCGCGTCATCGATTCGCTGGCGGCGTCTTCGGGCTTTGGCCTGCTGGTGGAGTGTGCCGCCGACGTTCGCGATAGCGGCGCTTCGCTCGACGAGACGGCTGCCTGGATCGAGGAGCATAAACTCAACCTGCACCACTGGTTCTTCTCGACCGATTTGTCGAGCTACCTGCGCGGCGGTCGTATTTCGGCTGCGAGCGCGATCATCGGCACGGCGCTCAAGATTTGCCCGCTCATGACGGTCGATTGCGAAGGTGAGCTGGCGCCGCGTGAGAAGATTCGCACCAAGAAGCGCGCGATCTCCGAGATGGCCAAGACCGTGATGGCGCATCTGCAGGACGGCGCGAACTATTCGGGCAAGTGCATCATGTCGCACTCGGCGTGCCGCGAGGACGCCGAGGCCGTTGCGGCACTGATAGAGGAACAGGTTCCGCAGCTCAAAGGCAAGATTGAGATCAATAGCATCGGTGCTCTGATTGGCTCGCATACCGGCCCTGGTACGGTGGCCGTCTTCTTTATGGGCGACAAGCGCGTGGACTAACGTTCGTGGGCTGGCTGACGGTTTTAACGGCTGCGCTTGCTCTTCCTGACATTCGATAACAGAAAAAGGCCCGTCCCGTTGTTTGCGGGGCGGGCCTTGCTGTTGCGGCTAGTGTTTCTTTCCGCGGAAGAAGAAGCCGTGCAGCGAGGGCTTGAGTCCGCGGTTGGCGCGACGCTCCTCGATGTGATCGTGGATCGAAGCGACGCGTTCGATGACTTCGTCGGGGATTGGCACGTCGGGATTCATGTTCTCGACCTGGCTGACTTCGGCGGCGGCGACCTGGTCGATAATGGGCACATCGTCGTGCGAGATGACAGGCGTGGCGTCTTCCTTCATCTTGCGATAGCGCTGCATCATGTCGGTCTGCAGCTGCTGTGCCGAAGGTGGCGTCCAGATGATGGCGTTGGCGCCGGCGGCGATGGTTTCACGGATGCTCTCGGGCGTCTTGCCGCCCGGTGCGATGAGCGGCAGGTTGGGATAGTGCTCGCGCAACTCGCGCAGGACCTGGGGCGTGTTTTTGCCGGCCGCGATGTTGAGGATCTTGGCTCCGGCGCGCACCTTGGCATGCGCATCATCGTCGCAACGTACGACCGTGGCGATGACGGGGATGTCGGCGATGTTGGTAATGTGTTCGACCATCTCGGCGGTAGCGGGGGAGTTGACCACGCAGCCTGCCGCGCCCTGCATCTCGGAGACGGCCGCCATCTGCACGGAGCGCTTACCGGTGGTGGTGCCGCCGCCAACGCCCACAAAGACCGGGCACTCGGCAACGGTCAGCAGCGCCTGCGTAATGGCGGGCTGCGGTGTGAAGGGGTAGACGGCAAACACGGCGTCGGCATTGGAGTTGCGGATGACCGCCACGTCTGTGGTGTAGATGAGCGATTTGATGCGACGACCGAAGAGCGTAAAGCCGCTGGCTTCCTCGATCTCATCGGGCATGCGGAGAGCCGCCTTGCGCAGACGCCCGTCGATGGGCAGCGGCTCCATGGGCAAAAGGCCGTTGGGGGTTACGGCCACCTGGGGCTCGGTAAATTCGTCTGCAAGCTCTACCTCGGAGAAGTCGACCGAGGCGACGACGTCCTCGTGAACCTCGGCGGGAACATCGATGGGGGCTTGGTCGTTTGCCGTGACCGGCGTGTCGAAGGAGCTGGTGCCGACAAAGGCGTCGACGCGCTCGTTTAGGTCGTTGAGAGAATCCATAGCGGTCCGTTTCTATGTTGTGCGGTCGGCAGTGTACGACCGGCGCTACGATTGCTAAATCGTTTGACGAGTTGATTTTTCCCCGCCGCGCCATCCGTTAGACTGAAGGGCCAGCGAACGTGAAGGAGCTGTGGTGGCGGGAATCGAGGTGCTATCTTGAATGTCCCGTATACAAAAGAGAGGTGACGCGGTATGGAATTCTCGGCAATGTTGGGCTCGATTGGCCTATGCGTGGGCGCAATCGTTGCCGCCGCGGTCATCTACTTTGTGGTCACGGCCATTAAGGGTAAAAAGGCCGAGCGCAAGGAACGCGAGGCACTTAAGCAGCACCGTGACCAGCAGGACAGGCGCGCACGGCGATAGCTTGTTGAGTTTTGAATCCGTGCGCTAGCTGCGTTTTCGGACCAGGGCGATGTAGAAGCCCTCAAAGTCGCGGCTGGGCGGAATGGTCAGCGTGCCGGGCATGCCGTTGGCAATGGCCGAGACGTGGCCTTCGGCAATGGCTTCGGTAAGGGCGTTGCATTCGATACGCGGCTTGTCGCCGGTATCCTGTGCGCGACGCGCTTCGCTTTCGCTCGGCGTGCCGTCGAGGGGGATGAGCTCGCAGTCCATGTGCTTGTCGAGGGCCTCTTGCAGGGCATCCTCGTTTTCCTGCGGCAAGATCGAACACGTCGAATAGACGAGCGTGCCGCCCGGATTGAGAGCCCCCATGGCACGATCCAGAAGCGCGCGCTGCGAGCGGGCGCACTTGACGAGCAACTGTTCGGTGAGGCCGCGCAGGCTCTTTTCGTTGCCGCTGATGACGGTACCCGTACCGGTGCAGGGGGCGTCGAGCAGGATACGGTCAAAGCGGAAGAACTCGTCAAGCTTGCGTGCGTCAATACGCATGACGGGCACGTTTTTGGCGCCCTGGCGGCCCAGGTTGGCCTCGAGCTTTTCGGCACGGGGAATGCTCATCTCACAGGCTGTGAGATGAGCCTGGCCCTGGGTGAGGGCGGCGATCTGCGTCGTCTTGCCGCCGGGGGCCGCGCACATGTCCAGGATGTCCTCGCCGGCACGTGCGCCCAGCACCAAAGGCGGCATCATGGACGACAGGCTCTGCAGGTAGATCTTGCCGTCACGGTAGATGTCGAGGTCCCACAGGTCGGAAACCTGGGCTTCGGGCAGGATGAAAGCGTCCGGGTACCATGCGACGGAGCGGTGGGCGATCCCGGCGGCGTCGAGTGCCGCGGCGATGTCCTCGGCGGTCGCCTTGAGCGTGTTGGCGCGCAGCGTGACCGGGCGCGTGGCTGCGGCGCCAAAGCCCTCGATCATGAGCTCGGCATCGGCAGGCGTATAAGCGCCGGCAACCGTGTCGACCATAAAGCGCGGTAGCTCGGCGGCGCAGGGAAGGGCGGCAAGCCGGTCGGAAAGCTCGGTAGCGGCAAACTGCCTAAGCTTGAGCTCGGGCTTAACCTGCTTTTTCTGCTTACGACGACGCGGCTTGGACATCCGTCTTTCCTTCCCGTCCCAATTTGACTACTTTCCGGGTACGTTGCTGCTGGCGCGCTTTAGTACTGGCTCTCGTGCTTGCTAAAGAAGTCGAAGCGCGGGGGTAGTGGCTTTACGCGGTGCTCGCCGGGCTTCTCGCCCAGGCTCTCCATAAACTCGTCCGTGGAGGCAAAGATGTTGTCCCAGCTAAAGAAGGCGACCGGGTCGACGTCGAAGTACTCGCAGATGAGCTCGCAGCCGGCCGGGACGATGCCGTGCATCAGGACGGTCGCCACGCGCAGCTCGGTAAAGGCGTCGACCAGGGCCTGCTTCATGGCGGCGTTGGCTGGTTCGCCCTCGAGCTTGTTGGCGGCCTTGGAGGCGTCGCTCCAGCGCTTGTTGGCGGCGCGCAGGTAGTCGTCGCACACGGCGAGCGCACGGTGCGTCTCGAACTTGTACATGGCCTGCTCAAAGGCAAGGGCGGCCTGCTCGGCAGCCTCGACCACGGCGGCAGAGGCGGCACCGGCGGGGATGCAACCGTTGCGGTACGGGCTCTCGTCGCCCTCCTTGACGGCGACGCCGTAGAAGCAGCTGCGGGCCAGGCGGTTGAACACGCCGGTCAAAAGAGCGCTCTCCTTAAGGGCAGGATCGATGACGCGCTTGTCGTCGCAGGCGCGCACCTCGTTGCCGTCCTTGTCCTTGCCGGTCACGCGCGTGTCATATGCCTTGGGGCTAAAGCTCACCGGCTTCTCGGACAGACCGAGCGACAGCCAATGCGCGCGCATCTGCTCGCAGGTGTAGTGGTTGAGCAAGTCGTCTGCCGGCGGGGGAGGCGTCTGCGAGGACGAGCTGGCCTTTTTGCCCATGTAGAGCAGGTGGTAACAGGCGCTGACGGTGCTCTGCGTGAGGTTCCAACCCAGGGCCTCCCACATGGCGGTCTGCGCGATGCAGTAGAAGTAGATGTTGTCCTGGCCGATGAACTGGTAGATCTGCGCGTCGTCCGAGCACCACCAGTCGCGCCAGTCGAGTGAGCTGTGCTGATAGGTGGGCGCGGGGACCTGCGTGGAATCGGCGGAGGGCTCGCCCATGAGGGCGGCATCCTGGGCGGCGACACCCTCAGTTACGCCGGCGGCCTTGGCATCGCGTGCGAGCACGGTGCGCGTATAGCTGATGGGCGCCCACAGGCTCTCGGGCCAGCACCAGCAGGTGACGTCGTTCACGCCGTCGACCTCGGGCACCGGAACGCCCCAGTCGATGTTACCGGTGATGCGGAAGGGCACGAGCGCCTTGCCGCTGCGGAAGCGCACGCCGCCGTTGGCGAGCACCGCGTGGGCGTCGTCGCGCTCCTTCCAGCTGGGGAAGGTGACGGTAAAGCTGCTCTTGTTGCCCTCGGGCTCCAGCACGGTGTGCTCGGGCAGCTGGTCCTCGACGGCGTCGAAGGCCTCGCGGAACTTGTTCTGGATGTAGAGCTGCGCCGGCAGGAGCCACTCTTCCATGGTCTTGGAGACCACGGAGCGAACCTGCGGGTTTTGGGCGAGCTTGGCGGTGTAGGTCTTCATAAAGTCGAGGTAGGCCGGCAGGTCGAAGTAGAGGTTGTCGACCGGGCGCAGCTCGGGCACCTCGCCGGTGAGCTGACTCTTGGGCGCGATGAGCTCCTCGGGCTCAAACTGGTGACCCAGGTCGCACTCGTCGGCGTACGCCTTCTCGGACTTGCAGCCCTGGATGGGGCAGTGGCCGATCACCTGGCGGCCGTTGAGGAACGTGCCGGCCTTGGCATCGTAGAACTGCAGCGTGGAGCGCTTGGAGATGGTGCCCTGCTCGTGCAGGCGCTCGATAATCTCGGCGGTAACCTCGTTGTGAATCTGCGCAGCCGGCTCAAGGCCCGAGCCGCCGTAGATATCGCAGCTGATGTTGTAGTTGTTGAGGGTCGCGGCCTGGCGGGAGTGATTGGACTCGACATACTCGCCGATGGACTTGTCGTAGCCTTCGTTCTCCTTGAGCTTGCGGTAGCTCTCCATGATGGGCGAGCCGTAGCAGTCGGTGCCCGAGGTGAAGATGACGTTCTCGCGGCCCAGACGGTCGCGCAGGAAACGGGCGAAGAAGTCGGCCGGGACAAAGACGCCACCGACGTGGCCAAAGTGAAGGCCCTTGTTGCCGTAGGGTTCGCCGGCGGTAACGATGGCGCGGCGAGGCCAGCTGGGACGGTCGTTCATGGAGTATTTGGATGCCATGGGACTCCTTCGCATATGGTGAGAGCGCGGCCGGGCGCAAGGCCTGGCGACGCGGTGGTTAATTCGTGCATATCGTTCGACATTATCGCACATGCGGACGGGTACGTGGCAGGGGCGCTATCCTAAGATGCTATGAATGAGATTTCCAACATACATGCGTTTGAGGACGAGGATTTTCTGCACGCCTGCTTTGTGTGGGGGATGGCAGTGCTTGGCGCATTTGCCGTGTGCCTGGTGCCGGTGTTTATGCTGCTGGGTGGGCCCGCGGACTTGGATGCGGCTGACGCGGGCGGTTGGATGGCCGTTTTGGGCTGGCTGGTCGGCTTGGCTGCGGTTTCGGCGGCGTCATTTGCCGTGCACGAGCTGGTGCACGGTGTGTTTTTTAAGCTGCTGGCGCCTGCGGGCGCGCAGGTGACCTTTGGGGCGAATCGCGAGACGGCGATGATCTATGCCTGCGCCGAGGGTGTCGTGTATTCGCGCCGGCGGTACGTGGCGGTTTGCCTGGCGCCGACGGTTGTTGTGACGGCGGCGTTTGCCCTGGGGTTTGCGTTCTCGGGCTATCCGCTGCTGTGCTACCTGGCTGCCGGCTTGCATTTGTCGGGCTGTGTGGGCGACTGGTATTACGTGCGGACCATTTTGCGCGACCGCCGCATTGTCGCCTGCGAGGACACGTCCTTTGGCGTCCGCTTTTTCGCAAGGTAGTCTTTTGGGATGATTTTTCTGGGACGAGGATTAAAAAATCATTGTGGGAGAGGAGATGTCCATGAAGCCGTTGCTGCTGCATGCTTGCTGCGCGCCGTGCTCGCTGGAGCCGGTTCGCCTGCTGCGCGAGGAAGGGTTTGAACCCACAATCTGCTGGACAAACCCCAATATTCAACCGCGTGATGAATGGCGGCGGCGTTTGGACGAGCTGCGCCGGTGGTGTGCCGATGGCGACATCGAGCTCATCGAGGCGGGGGAGGACCGCGAGCGCTGGGAGGTCGGCGTGGCCCCGCTGGGCGCCGATCGACCCCGTCGCTGTCGCGCGTGCTATGCCTTGCGCCTGGCCGAGGCATGCCGTGTGGCTCAGGAGCGTGGGTTTGAGTTTGTGGGCACGACGCTCGCCGTCTCGCCGTATCAGTTGTTCGAAACCTGCAATGATGTGTTGGAGCGTCTGGCTGCCGCCCGCGGTCTAACTCCGGTAATTCGCGATTTTCGCCCGTATTATCCCGAGGCCACGCGTCGTTCGCGCGAGCTGGGCATGTATCGGCAGAATTATTGCGGCTGCCGATTCTCGGCCGTCGAGGCGGCCATGGACCGCGCCCGCATCCGCGACGAGCGCAAAGCGTCCAAAAAGTAGTTCTTTTGGGCTGACAGCCTGCTAGGATGTAGAGCGGACTTTAGCTATATAAGGAGTATCCGACGTGTCTATGCGTACCGATGATTTTGACTACAACCTTCCCGAGGAACTGATCGCCCAGGCTCCTGCCGAGCCGCGCGACTCCTGCCGCCTGCTGGTGGTGGATCGCATGGGCTCCCAGGCGGGAACGCCGCTGGAGCACGGCGGTAGCGTTGAGCACCGTATCTTCCGCGATATCATCGACTATATCGAGCCAGGCGATGTGCTCGTCATCAACAAGACGCGCGTGATGCCGGCCCGCCTGATCGGTCGCAAAGCCGGCTCGGGTGGCGTGGTCGAGACGCTGCTGCTCAAGCGCCGCGAAGATGTTGACCCGCTGGGTCACGTTTGGGAGTGCCTGGTCAAGCCGGGCAAGCGTCTGAAGCCCGGTGCTCAGATTGAGTATCGCGCCGGTGGCGCCCATGCGCCCGAGGGGGCTCCCGTGGTGCTGACAGCCGAGGTTGTCGACTTTGTCACCGATAGCCGCGGTGGCCGCCTGGTGCGCTTTGAGCCGGCCGGGTGCAATGCCGCCGGCGACCCGCGCACGCTCGACGAGGCCATCCATGCTGCCGGCCACGTGCCGCTGCCGCCCTACATTACCGATTACGAGGGAGATCCCGAGAAGTACCAGACCGTTTACGCCATGAAGGAGGAGCACTCGGCTGCCGCTCCCACGGCGGGCCTACACTTTACCCCCGAGCTCATGGCCGCTATCGAGGCCAAGGGTGCGAAGTTTGCCGCCGTTGAGCTCGAGGTGGGCATCGACACCTTCCGCTTGGTTGAGGAGGACGACCCTACGCAGCACGTCATGCACACCGAGCGCTACCACGTGTCGCAGGAAGTTGTCGACGCCGTGCATAAGGCGAAGGCCGAGGGGCACCGCGTAATCGCCGTCGGCACCACCGCAGTGCGTTCGCTCGAGAGTGCGTTCGATGCGGAGGCGCCGGTGTCCGATCCGGCTGTGACGGCGCGCTATTTTGAGGGCCGCGAGGACGGCGCTGACACGCTCGGCCGCGGCGATATCGTGGTGCGCGAGAACGCGACGACGCAGCTCTACCTCATGCCCGGCTCGACCTATCACGTGGTCGACGCACTGATCACTAACTTCCACGTGCCGCGCTCCACGCTCATGATGCTCGTGAGCGCACTTGCCACCCGCGACCAGATCATGGATGCCTACGCCGCCGCCATCGAGGAGCGCTACCGCTTCTTCAGCTTTGGCGACGCCATGCTTATTTGTTAGTTACGCGGTTCTACGAACCGCGTAACTGCTCGACGCTGCAAACGCCCCTAAGCGGCAATCTGACGTTCAATCGTCGGGCATGACCTTTGTAGTTACGCGGTTTTACCAAACCGCGTAACCGGTTGACGCTGCAAACCCGCCAGAGCGGCAATCTGCCTTTCAACTTCGGCGGCATGACC
>CAJMPZ010000034.1 GCA_905215445.1 uncultured bacterium
AGAACTGATCACGATAATGCGCCAGCACATCCGGGAAATCACGGCACAGGATATAAGTATCCAGGACTGTCCGAAATAGCGAGCAAAGGTCCGGGGCCTCGCTACGGGGCGGCCTGGGATGGTTATTAGAGATGCAGCACGCGGTCGCGGATCTCCTCGGTTCGACCCTGGTTCCAGAACTGGGTACCGATGTAGCCGCACGTACGACGAGCGACGTTCATCTTCTCCTGGTCGCGGTTGCCGCAGCTGGGGCACTCCCACACCAGCTTGCCGTCATCCTCGACAATCTTGATCTCGCCATCGTAGCCGCACACCTGGCAGTAATCGCTCTTAGTGTTGAGCTCGGCGTACATGATGTTGTCGTAGATGTACTGCATCACGCGAATGACAGCCTTGAGGTTGTCCTGCATGTTGGGAACCTCAACGTAGGAGATAGCACCGCCCGGCGAAAGCTGCTGGAACATGCCTTCAAACTTAAGTTTGTCGAAGGCATCGATCTCCTCGGACACATGGACGTGATAGCTGTTAGTAATGTAGCCCTTGTCCGTCACGCCCGGGATAATGCCAAAACGACGCTGCAGGCACTTGGCGAACTTGTAGGTCGTCGACTCCAACGGCGTACCGTACAGCGAGAAATCGATATCACTTTCGGCCTTCCACTCCGCGCACTTGTCGTTCATGCGCTGCATGACGGCCATGGCGAACGGCGTGCCCTCCTTCTCGGTGTGGCTGTGACCCGTCATGTACTTGACGCACTCATACAGGCCGGCATAGCCCAGACTGATGGTGGAATAGCCGCCCACGAGCAGCTTGTCGATCGTCTCGCCCTTCTTCAGACGCGCCAGGGCGCCGTACTGCCAAAGAATCGGCGCGGCATCCGAAAGCGTGCCCATCAGGCGCTCATGACGGCACAGCAGGGCACGATGGCACAGCTCAAGGCGCTCGTCGAAGATCTTCCAGAACTTATCCATGTCCTGATGCGAGCTCAGCGCGACATCGGGCAGGTTGATGGTCACAACACCCTGGTTAAAGCGACCGTAGTACTTAGGCTTGGTCGGGTCATAGTTCAGCGCGTTGGCGACATTGTTAAAGCCGTTGCCCGAACGGTCGGGCGTCAGGAAACTGCGGCAACCCATGCAGGTGTAGCAATCGCCGTTGCCGGCAGTCTCGCCCTTAGACAGCTTAAGCTCGCGCATCTTCTTCTCGGAGATGTAGTCGGGCACCATGCGCTTGGCGGTGCACTTGGCGGCGAGCTTGGTCAGATAGAAGTACGGCGAATCCTCGCGAATGTTATCGTCCTCGAGCACGTAGATGAGCTTGGGGAATGCCGGGGTGATCCACACGCCGGCTTCGTTCTTAACGCCCTCATAGCGCTGACGAAGCGTCTCCTCCACAATCATGGCAAGGTCGTGCTTCTCCTGGGGCGTACGGGCCTCATTGAGATACATAAAGACCGTCACGAACGGCGCCTGGCCATTCGTGGTCATAAGGGTCACGACCTGATACTGAATCGTCTGGACGCCGCGACGGATCTCGTCACGCAGGCGGTCCTCAACAACCTCGCGGACCTTTTCGGGAGATGCCGAAACACCGAGCTCCTCGAGCTCGCGGGCAACCTCGCCGCGAATCTTTTGACGGCTCACCTCAACAAAGGGGGCGAGATGGGTCAGCGAAATAGACTGGCCGCCGTACTGGGAGGAAGCAACCTGGGCGATAATCTGCGTCGCGATGTTGCAGGCAGTCGAGAAGCTGTGCGGCTTCTCGATCAGCGTGCCCGAGATAACGGTGCCGTTCTGGAGCATGTCCTCCAGGTTCACCAGGTCGCAGTTATGCATGTGCTGGGCAAAGTAGTCAGAATCGTGGAAGTGGATCAGGCCCTCATTGTGGGCATCCACGATCTCCTGGGGCAGCAGCACACGCTGAGTCAGATCCTTTGAAATCTCGCCGGCCATATAGTCGCGCTGGACGGAATTGACGGTCGGGTTCTTGTTAGAGTTCTCCTGCTTGACCTCTTCGTTATTGCACTCGATCAGCGACAGAATCTTGTCGTCGGTCGTGTTCTTCTGGCGCTTCAGGCTCTGAACATAGCGATAGATGATGTAGTGGCGGGCGACCTCGTAGCAGTCGAGACGCATGATCTCGTCCTCGACCAAATCCTGGATCTCCTCGACCGAAACGGTGTGGCCCGCGTTCTCGCATGCCTCGGCGACGTTTTGCGCCGCATAAACCACCTGGCGGTCGGTAAGACGAGAGCTCTCCTCGACCTCCAAGTTTGCGGCGCGGATGGCATTGACGATCTTATCGATGTCAAAGACAACCTCGGTGCCGCTGCGCTTGATGATCTTCATCCTCTTGCCTTCTTTCGCGTCGTAGCCTCATTGCGCTTCAGAGCCAAACGATGCCCGGCAGGGCCTGCCCCTGCCTTGCGGCGCCGTCGCGCAATCTGTGTTCTCGATAAACCATAAGCCTCCATGCGGACATTCCCTAGAGCCAATCAAGCGGTTCAAGGACACGTTCAAAAGAGGCAGTTAAGGTCTTCGTTCTCTGTCCGCCATCTATCATACGACAAAGAAGCATCTATATCCTGTATTCTTTTTTTAGGTCAAACACAACATATAGTGTTTCAGCAGGTCAAAGCAATTGGTCATTTTGCAGACGCATTAAAAATGAGGGGTATTTGACAAGTCGGTAAAACGTTACCAACACGGCTACCTGCATGGCAGTTATAAAACCCCCTTAGTCAAGCCGCTGACAAATCCTACCAAAACCAAGCCGCTCACGCCAAAAGAATCCAAAAGATTATGCTTGACCAACATGTTGCGGTCACGATGGACCAGGACACATGCAATCTGCCGGCGCCCCCACGGGATGCGAAGACCATCGCGTACAGACCTTGGATCAATATTTGGCGGCTTATTTGGCGGCGTGCTTGGTGGCAAAACAAAACAGCCCAGAGGACATAGCCTCTGAGCTGCGAACATTTGGTGGGCGTTAGAAGATTTGAACTTCTGACCTCTTCCGTGTCAGGGAAGCGCTCTCCCCCTGAGCTAAACGCCCAAATGGAGCGGACAACGGGGCTCGAACCCGCGACCCCAACCTTGGCAAGGTTGTGCTCTACCAACTGAGCCATGTCCGCCTGCGAGGATTTAATATACGGGATGATCCACCCAAATGCAAGAACTTTTTTTGAAAAGTTTTGCGACGCCCTCGCGAACCTCGCGAAGACATCAGCCACCACGGAAGGTGTAGGCAAACGCAAGCTCGCCGCAAGAGGCCCCCTACAACTCAGCGAGCATGATCCAGGCAGAGCTGTCCTGCGCGAGCCTGCCATCTGCAAGCGGTGATGAGGTGAGCAGGACCCTACCCGCCGGCAGCTCCACGGGTGCTGCACCGAAGTTCGTCACACACGCCCAGCCGTTGTCGCGGCGATAGGCGATGACGCCGCCCTCAGCGCCCTCGGCACCATCCGCAAGGCCGGTGCACCCGTCAAGATCGAGCCACGCAAGATCGTTGGCGCACCCGCGCAGCTTGCGCCGCAGCCAGAGGGCGTCGCGATAGAACGCAAGCATCGATGCCGGGTCCGCTTCTTCCCTATCGGCAGCGTAATCGGAAAACCATGCAGGCTGTGGCAGATGGGGCGCCGCATCGGCGTCCGCCGGTGAAAACCCAAACGATCCGCCCTGCGCGGGATCGTCCGCTGCCACCCACGGCAGGGGCACACGACAGCCGTCGCGCCCCTTCTCGCGCTTCGGTCCGTGCGTATTGGTCGCAGTGGGATCTTCGAGTGCAGCCCACGGGATGTCAGCCACCTCAAAAAGGCCGAGCTCCTCACCCTGATACACGTATGCCGAGCCCGGAAGCGCCAACTCAAGCAAAAGGGCTGCCCGCGCGCGGCGCTCGCCGAGTTCACGGTCCTCGTCATAAGACGACCCGTCGCGTAAGAGCCAGTCGAGCGCAATCTGATGGTAGCGCGTCGCCTTGATTTGCGGCAGGGCATAGCGTGTCGCCACGCGCGGCACGTCGTGGTTGGAGAGTACCCAGGTCGAGGCGGAATCGGATTCGATGGCCGCCTTCAAGCCCTTCTCGATTGCAGCGTGCATGTCATCATAGGTCCAAGTGGCCTTGGCGAACTCAAAGTTGAATGTCTGGCCAAGCTCGCTGGGGCGTGCGTAGAGATACTGGCGCTCGGGCAGAACCCACGCCTCGGCAACGGCGCTGCGCGGCGGATCATAACGGTCGAACACGCGGCGCCACTCGCGATAGATCTCATGGACCTCGTTGCGGTCCCACAGCGGATGGGTGCCGTCCTCAACCATGTCATCGCCCTCGGCGAGATGCCACCGGTCGAGGTCATCGCGGTCGAGATCCTTGGCGAGACCGTGCGCCACATCAATGCGAAAGCCATCGACGCCTCGATCGCTCCAAAACGCCAGGACGTCGCAAAAGAACGCATGAACCTCGGGACACGACCAGTCAAAGTCCGGCTGCTCGGGCGTAAACATGTGCAGATACCACTGACCGTCCGCGACGCGCGTCCAGGCGGGGCCGCCAAAGTTGGCATTCCAATTGGTGGGAGGCAGCTCGCCGTGCTCGCCGCGACCATCGCGGAAGATATAACGGGCGCGCTCGGGTGATCCGGGGCCGGCGGCAAGAGCGGCTTTGAACCAGGGGTGCTGGTTGGACGAATGGTTGGGCACGATGTCGACGATGACCTTGATGCCGTGCGCATGAGCCGCAGCGATCATGTCATCGAAGTCGTCAAGCGAGCCGAGACGTGGGTCGACATCGCAGTAGTCCGCCACATCATAGCCGCCATCGACAAGAGGCGATGGGTAAAACGGGCTCAGCCAGATAGCCTCGATGCCCAGCTGCTCAAGATAGTCCATCTGCTGGGTAATGCCCGCGATATCGCCCAGACCCGAGCCAGTCGAATCCTTAAACGAGCGCGGGTAGATCTGATAAATCGCGGCATCGGACATCCATGAGCGCGAAGAGGACTTTTCTGTAGCCATGGGATGAATCTCCCTTGCAACGAGGTTTTGCGAGATGCCCACGATGATACGCCCAAAGCTGACATTCACGGCAAACAACGCCGCAGCCACGCCCCAAACGCTCGCCCCCTCTCGGGCTCGAGCCTCCTGGGACGAATCGATCGATTAGTGAAAAGAACGGAAGACTTACTCCCCCGGCCACGACAGCGAGCGGGCTCCGGGTGCCCCAGGTTGCCGCGAAAGAGGAGGGAAGCGTACTTTATGTACGCGACCGACGATTGAGGGGCAAGATGGGGTGCCCGGGGCCCGCGCAGCGTCAACAAAAAACGCGGTTCGTTAGAACCGCGTAAGATAGTTGGAGCGGACAACGGGGCGTCCGCGTATCCGCTTCGCGGATCCGCGCCGGCTTCGGCCGCCTGCCGGCGACCTCGCCAGCTCGCTACAAACGCTCCGCGTTTGCTTAACGCTCGCTCCCTCTCGGGTTCGAGCCCATGCAATGGGCACAAAAAAGCCCGGCTACCATGGTAGTCGGGCTGTTGCGCTTGGAGCGGACAACGGGGCTCGAACCCGCGACCCCAACCTTGGCAAGGTTGTGCTCTACCAACTGAGCCATGTCCGCATATGTAAAACAAAACGGGCGCCGGAGCGCCCGGATGTTGCCTGGAGGCGAAGCCCGGATTCGAACCGGGGGTAAAGGCTTTGCAGGCCTCTGCCTTACCACTTGGCCACTTCGCCGAAAAAGGACCGCTTGAGACGGTCCGGAAATGCAATGGAGCGGACAACGGGGCTCGAACCCGCGACCCCAACCTTGGCAAGGTTGTGCTCTACCAACTGAGCCATGTCCGCTTGCGGGTTATTAATTTACGCGAGTTACCCAAAAGACGCAAGTACTTTTTTCAAAAAAGTTGTTCGCCACATGCTCTTGGCAGATAAACATGCCAAAACGATTTACTAGGCGCACGATTCCAACGTTCCGCTAAACAGCTTTACCATCCGAACGCGCGTACCGGCACCATCAGTACGACGGGTAACCTCCACGTTGTCGACCAACATGCGCATGAGCTTGATTCCACGCCCGCGTTCCTCAGTCGTAACCGGTTCACTCGACCCGTCGATCGAATAGCCCGCCCCACGGTCGACAACCTCAATCACGACACGATCGCCATAGGCCTGAACCGTCAGGATGCATCCGATACCACCCGCATGGTCATACGCGTTGCCCAGCGCCTCGCCCGATGCCAATGCGACGTCATAGCGCTCATCACGCCTCAGGGGAAGCGATTCGAGTAGCTCGGCAATACGATGACGATAGTATGGAAGGTTCTCGATACCCTGGCGCACCTCGACACTCTTGCTCCAGCGAGGCAATTCCCCCACCGGAATGGCAGGAATCGACTCCCGAGCGAAGCCCGCAACATGGAGGATGTCGACAAGTCGGGCAATCTCCAAAAAGCGAATGACCTCATCGGAGGCGTTAACGAGCGAAAGCAGGCCCTCTCGCCTCATGAGCTCTCTGGCGCGTGTAAGCAAAAACGCCAAACCCGTCGAGTCGATAAAGCCCACGGCCTGGCAATTGATGACAACGCGGCGCACGCCCCGGTCGATCAAATTATCCAACCGTCGGCGCAGCGCGGGCACCGAGGCGATGTCGACATCACCCGGTGGCGTCAAAACCGCTATGTCATTCCACTCATTCATACGACCATGGTTCCCCAAAAGAGCTCGCTCGATGCACACATATCTACAACCGTGTAGGTTTCGCCCCTCAAGCGTCGCAGCCTACGATCGGCCCCGTAAAAACTCAAGGGAAACCAACGCGATATCATCGTCCAGCGCCGACTCGGTAAAGCGGTCAAGCTCGCTCAAGACCTTACCGCAGATTCCCGATACGCCCTCACCCGAAACAGAGAGCAAAAGATCGCGAAGGCGTTGCTCGCCAAAGAAAGCACCAGAGCGATCGCGCGCTTCGATCGTTCCGTCGGTATACATAAAGAGCATGTCACCAGGAGCGAACGTAAAGACGCCCGTCTCGCACACCATGCTCTCAAAGGCACCGATCACGCCCGATTGACACCCAAGGAGCTCCACTTCTCCCCCGCAGGTCTCGCCGCCACCAAGCGGCGTCGACGACGGCCGAATGACCATAGTGGGAGGATGTCCCGCAGAGCAATAGGTAGCGCGACCCGCCTTAAGATCGATCTTGGCGATAAACGCCGTCACAAACGTCTCGACTCTCGAAAAGCCCATGAGCATGCTATTGAGCGAGCGAGCCATGCGGGCAGGCCCCGCACCCTCCCAGGCATAGGCCGTCAGCGCCGTCTTGACGAGCGCCGACATCGACGCCGCCTCGATTCCCTTGCCGGACACATCTCCCAAAATCATAACGGCGCAATCATCGGGAAGACGAACAAGCGTATAGAAGTCACCGCCGACCAGCGCCGAATTCGTTGCCGATAGATACACCGAATCGGCGGCGATTCCCGGAACGTCACCAAGCGAATTTCTCATGCCGATCTGAAGCGTCTGAGCGATATGACGCTCCTCGCGCTTTTGAGACTCACCCTCATAGATCAGCTCAAAATCGTGAGCAAAATGCACCATGTAGTCGTATTCAAGGTCGTCGATTGGTTCCTGGCTGCCATCACGGAGCAGCAAGGCGCGCGTTGTCGGCCCCTTTGCGACATCAGCGTGAACGATCGCATCGTTGTTTCGCTTGTCATCCGCCTCCGAGCGATAGCGCCCCGCCTCGATACCGGAGTCGACATACAGTCCCTGACACGGCAGGCCGTGGGCTCTCAGCCATGCACCCATAGGCGTGGATTCATCCACGCGCGTTAGGCGCACGTGCTTGAGATCGTCAGCGCTCGTCCCGCCCAGCACCGACGTCTCGAACCCATCGGAAGCTGATCCCAGGCGCGCTGCCGGCGTCGTGACAGAAAAGAAGAGCGACTCCGGATCGCCCGGCAACGCTACGCGACTGCCGCCCTCAAAATCGATGACATAGGTTTCGAGACCCGCATCATACTCCACGGGGCAAAAATGACAGTTGAGCACGGCGCAAATTTCCGACGATACCGCGCGCGAAGCGACGACGGGATCATCAAGATAGGTAAAAAGCTCATCGCGCAGCACGTTGAGCGAACGACCAAGTTCTGCCGTGC
Organism: uncultured bacterium; assembly: GCA_905215445.1. GTDB lineage: Bacteria > Actinomycetota > Coriobacteriia > Coriobacteriales > Coriobacteriaceae > Collinsella. The sequence goes on from CAJMPZ010000034.1 coordinate 8,153, forward strand.
GGCGCGAACGTAAGCTCGACGCCATGCCGACCATCTGAATAGACAGGTAATCGCAGATGACCTCGAGCACGTTAAGGTCATAGGCAAGTGGCGCCTGTGGACGTTTCCAACCGACCTCCAACACACCGAGCACCTGCGTGCCGTAAAACACGGGAAGACAGATCTCACTGCGATACGGAGGCATATCCTGCACGCGCAGCAAGTGTTTGGAACGATTGTCCAAATCAATGAACATACCCGAAGCAACCCGGTCGCCCTCAAGGTCCTGCTGGATCGACAGACGACAGGCACGCGACTCACGAAGCACGTAGGTCGGAATGCCCGCGCCGTACGGCATAAATTCGGGAAGGTAGCTATCATGCAGCTCCTTGGAAACACCGCGGAGCTTAAAACCGCCGCTCTCAGAAAAATAAATCGCAGCTCCAGAGGCATCGAGCGTTCCGACGAGCCGATTCAAAACGGTATCGAGCAAGCTGGGGAGCTCATCGGAGCCCACGGTACTCATAATGACCGAAAGGGTACCCGAAAGGCGTTTATTCGCCACCCTAAGCTCCGATAGCGCACGTTTGAGCTGACGATCGTGGGAATACTGCTCTTCGATGCTGTGAAGCGCCACCAGGACGCGCGGCGCGCGGCGTCCAAAGATACGCGGAGGCGTAACGGAACCTGCGCGAACCAAGACGGGAATAAAGGACCCGTCGCTCAGCTTGAGCATCAGCTCGCTCTCGCAGCCATCGGTCTCAAACGGCAGACGATGTTCGGTCGCGCGCTCAAAGGCAGACGAGTACAGAACGTCCTTGACATCACCGTTGATGACGTCAGCGCGCTCCTCGCACATCAGATCGAGCAAACGATTATTCACATGAAGGATGGTTCCGTCGAGCTCACAAATGATGACAGCATCGCTCGTGATCTCGACCAGTTGGGCAACGTCTGCCCACTCGTTGCGCTCAAGCGTTTCCATCGTGGACCTCACCGTCTATCGGTAACAAAAAAGCCTCCGAAGAGGCTTCTCAAATGCGATGGTGTCGGAGGCGGGACTTGAACCCGCATGACCAAAAAGCGGTCACTAGCACCTCAAGCTAGCGCGTCTGCCAATTCCGCCACTCCGACATGCTATGTTGTTGATTCGCAGTTCGTTTTGTTGGACCCGCGCGTTCAACGAGGAAGATAATAACCTATGATTCGAGAACTGTGCAAGCACTTTTTTCAAAAAAGTTTACGAATTTGTAAATGCGCAGGTAAATCCGTATGCCCGGCCCCGAATCGGTGTTGCCTCCCGGCGCGTCCTCGGGCATGGGCGATATTTTGCTACGCACTTCGCGCTGCAAAATATCGCTCCCCCTGCGGAATGCGCCGGGAGGCAACACCGATTCGGGGCCTACCAACACATACTCCAGGCACAGTTCTCAAACATGTTCTGGGGCTGATGCAAATTTGGTGGCTCGGCAAAGCCGAGCCCTTATATGGGGAGGCCGGAGCCAAAGCTCCGGCCTCACTAACTTTCCTATTAGATTAAGTGAGCGATCAAGGAATCTCACTCCCCTCTGCCGCGTTAACGCAGGGCCCGCCCTGGTGTTGCTTTTCAGAACATTCCGCAGGACGGAGGAAGCCCCACAGCGCGTAGCGCGCAGCGGGGCTTCCGACATGTCCGAGGACGTTCTGAAAAGCAACACCAGGGCGGGCCCGGACGAGAACAACCGACTACAGGTCGATGTGCGATTCCTTGATCGGGAACGGCTCGGCGAAGTGGCAGGCGCAGCAGTGGCCCGGGGCAACTTCCTTAAACTCAGGAAGCTTCTCGGAGCAGATGCCCTGCGCGATCGGGCAGCGCGTGTGGAAACGGCAGCCGGTCGGCGGATCCAGCGGCGACGGCGGGTCGCCAGCGAGGATGATGCGTTTGCGGGTCTTCTGGATATCCGGATCGGGCACCGGCACGGCAGACAGCAGCGACTGCGTGTACGGATGGTGAGGCTCGCTATAGAGCGTCTTCCAATCCGAAACCTCGACCATCTTACCCAGATACATAACGGCAACGCGATCGGAGATGTGCTGCACGACGGACAGGTCGTGGGCGATAAAGAGATACGCCGTACCAAACTTGTCCTGCAGTTCCTTAAGCAGGTTCAGAACCTGGGCCTGAATGGAAACATCCAGAGCGGATACCGGCTCGTCACAGATAATCAGCTTGGGCTTCAGCGCAAAAGCGCGGGCGATGCCGACACGCTGACGCTGGCCGCCCGAGAACTCATGCGGATAGCGGTTGATGTGCTCGGGGTTCAGACCGACGACATCCAGCAGCTCACGGACGCGCTCGATACGCTCTTCCTTGGTGCCCACACCATGAATGGTCATGGGCTCGGAGACGATCTCACCAATCGTCATACGAGGGTTGAGCGAAGCATAAGGATCCTGGAAGATAAACTGCATCTCACGACGCATGTCCTTGATCTCATGCTTGCTCATCTCGGCAACATCTTTGCCCTGGAAGAACACCTTACCTGCCGTCGGCTTGGTCAGACGCATGATGGTGCGGCCCGTGGTGGACTTACCGCAACCAGACTCGCCGACCAGGCCAAAGGTCTCGCCCGGATAAATCTCGAACGAAATGTCATTCACAGCAGAGACGACACGCTTAGAGAAGCGCTTGGCGAACATGCCGGACTCTGCGGGGAACTCCTTAGAAAGGTGCTCGACCTTCAGCAGCGGAGTGCGCTCGTTATTGTCTGCCATTTACGCCTCGCCTCCCTTCTTGGAATCTTTGCGCGTGCGGGACGTCTCGGGGGCGTTCTTGAGGAACTCGGGGTCACCGGAATAATGGCACGCAGAATAGTGACCGGACTCGGTGACAACGCGCTCGGGGCGCTGCTTGCGGCACTTGTCCGTCGCATAGGGGCAACGAGGAGAGAATACGCAGCCCTCAGGCAAGTTCATGAGCGAAGGCGGGTTGCCGTGAATCGGCGTCAGCGGCTTCTTCTCCTCGATGGCCTGCTCCGGGATGGAGCGGATAAGACCCCAGGTGTAGGGATGGCGGCTCTCGTAGAAGATTTCCTCAGCAGTACCGAACTCGACGGGACGGCCGGCGTACATAACCATGATCTTATCGGCCATATCGGCGACGACGCCCAAGTCATGGGTAATCATGATAATGGCGTTGCCGTTCTTCTGCTGCATCTCCTGCATGAGCTCGATAATCTGAGCCTGGATGGTAACGTCCAGAGCCGTCGTGGGCTCGTCGGCAATCAGAATATCGGGATCGCAGGCAAGAGCCATGGCAATCATGACACGCTGACGCATACCGCCGGAGAACTGGTGCGGATACTCGTTGACGCGCTTCTCGGGCTCGGGAATACCCACGAGGTCCAAGAGCTCGGTGGCGCGCTTGAGCGCCTCCTGCTTGGAGTAGCCACGATGCAGACGAAGGCCCTCGCCCACCTGCTTACCGATCTTATAGACCGGGTTAAGGGAGGTCATAGGATCCTGGAAGATCATCGCGATATCGTTACCGCGAATGTGCTGCATCTCTTCCTCGGTCATCTCAAGGATAGAACGACCGCGATAGCGAACGTCACCGCCCTCAATCTTTCCCGGAGGCATCGAGATAAGGCCCATGATGGTCATGGCGGTCACGGACTTACCCGAGCCGGACTCGCCGACGACGCCCAGGGTCTCGCCGCGATCGAGCGTGTAGGACACACCGTCGACAGCGCGAACCACGCCATCCTCGGTGTGGAAATACATCTTAAGGTCATCGACCTCGAGCAGATGCTGGCCCTCGGGAACCGGCTGGTCCTTCAGGTCCACATAGTTCTTGTTCTTCTTCATCCTTATGCGTCCTTCATCTTGACGTCGAGGGCGTCGCGCAGACCGTCACCCAGCAGGGTGAAGGCGAGCACCGTCGAGAGAATTGCCAGACCGGGCATGATCATCATCCAGGGAGCAGTCAGAAGATACTGCTGACCGTCCTGAATCATGGAGCCCCACGAAGGCGTAGGCGGAATAACGCCCATGCCGAGGAAGGACAGAGCGGACTCGGTCAAAATGGCACCACCAATGTTCATGGTCGCGTAGACCACGATGGAGGCGACGGAGTTCGGGAAGATGTGACGCACGACGATACGAGCATCGGATGCGCCCATCGCGCGCGCAGCGTCAACATAGTCGTTTTCCTTGACTGTCAGGATCGCGGATCGGAAGACACGGGCAATCGAGGGCCAGCCGAGAATACCGATGGCGATGAAAACATTCTGAAGACCACGGCCGATAACGGCGATCATGGCGACAACGAACAGCACGTACGGGAACGCCAGGAAGATATCCGCGAAGCGCATGATGATCGTATCCCAGATGCCGCCATAGAAACCGGCCAGGGCGCCCATGATCAGACCGATCACCGTGGAGATGGCGGTGGCCATAATACCGACGGAAAGCGAAACGCGCGCGCCGTAGATAACTCGGACGAGAATGTCGCGGCCAAGGGCGTCGGTACCAAACGGGTGCTCGGCACACGGAGCCAGCAGCGAAGTCTCGGCCATGGTCGTCGAGTCAGAAGCCGTCGGCGAACCGAGCCAGGGCTTAGCCCACAGGTCTGCGGTCAAGGCAACCAAAACGACGATGATAATCCAGCAGACACCGATAACGGCGAGCTTATTCTTGCGAAGACGCTTAAAAGCGTCGCCCCACAGCGTGCGGGACTTGGCGGGAGCAGATGCGGCCTTGGTGGCGGTAGCCTGCTCCTGAGACTGAGAATCAGTTTCCTGCATGAGACGTACCTCCCTTAGGCCTTATCCGACGGACCGCCGAGGCGGATGCGCGGGTCGAGGAATGCATAGCTAATGTCGACGAGCAGGTTGATCACCATAACGACGACAACGATGAGCGTAACGCCGCCCATAACGATGGGCCAGTCGCGCATGCTAATGGCGCGGTAGACCTCAGAGCCGATACCGGGCCAGTTAAAGACCGTCTCGGTCAGGATGGCGCCCGAAAGCATGCCGCCGAAGTCGACACCAATATAGGTAACAACGGGGATGAGTGCATTCTTAAGCGCATGCTTGACGATGATCGCGCGATTGGAGAGACCCTTGGCCTTTGCCGTGCGGATGTAATCCTGATTCATGACGTCGAGTAGCTGCGAGCGCATGATGCGGGCAGCATAGGCGGTCGAAACCGAAGCCAGCGTAATGGTCGGAAGCACATAGTGCATCCAATCCTGATACTGAGAGCTGGAGCCGCCGGCACCCGAGATCGGCATGGAGAATGCGCCGCCGGTGGCATCCTTAAGGATGACGCCAAAGAACAGCTGCAGCATCATACCGAGCCAGAATGCAGGAACGGCAACGAGGATCGACGTGGTCAGCGTTACCAAAATATCCCAGAAGGAATAGCGCTTTACCGCCGAAATGATACCCGCACCGATACCCATGATTGCCTCGAGCACGATGGCGCACGCGGCGAGTTTAACCGTATACGGATACTTCTGGGCAAAGATTTCCGCAACCGGCAGCTTGCGCTGATACGAATTGCCCAGATCGCCATGAAGCAGACCATTCATGTAATTCAAGTATTGGTCCACAAGCGACGTTGGAACGGGATCGCCGTTCTCGTCAAGGATCGCGTTGCCGTCCTCGTCCGCCTGGACCAGGTGATAGCGCACGCGAAGTTGAAGCTCTACCTCGGGGGACAGAGCCTTGTCTCCACCGATCAGCTTGATCGGGTCTCCCGGCACAATATTCTGGAGGGCGAACAGAATCAACGTAACGCCCAAAAATACCGGGATGAACTGAAGCACACGTTTAACGATGTACTTACCCATACCACTCCCCTATCTAGGGATTAACCTAAATGGGATGCCGATCGCCAGACCGGCATCCCAAAATTACCATCAGCCAGTTTACCCCAGGTTAGGGAGAACTGTATGTTTCCCATGAGGTCTACGTAAATACTTGACCCTCATGGAAGCTGCAAAACTCTTAGGCGAGCTCAGCGGTACCCAGATCGGCGTGCTTCTGCGGATCGACATAGAGGTACTTGACGCGATCGGAGCCGACGATGGTGTGCGTGTAGAACATCACCGGGATAACCGGGCAGTCAGCGGCGACCATAGCGTCAGCCTCCTGCATCTTGGCGATGCGCTCGTCGTCGTCAACCGTGGCACGGGCCTCATCGACCTTGGCATCGAACTCGGGGTTGTTGTAACCGGAGCGGTTGTCGCCACCGAGGGAGTCGGAGTGGAACAGCGGGTACAGGAAGTTGTCCATGATCGGGTAATCGGCGATCCAGCCCAGACGGCCGAACTGATAGTTGAAGTTCTGATACTGCTCGAGCAGGGCAGACCACTCGGGAGTATCGGAGACGGCGGTGACGCCCACCTTGGCGAGGTCGCCGATGATGGACTCCATGACCTCCTTGTGGCCACCGTCCTGGTTGTAGGACAGGGTCACATTGATGCCACGATCGCCGTTAGCGCCAGCGGGAGCGACCTTGTCGAGGTACTCGTTAGCCTTGTCGACGTCATAGGCGCAGAACTCCCATGCGCCCTCCTTGTAGCCGGCGATTCCCGGAGGAACGATGCCGTCAGCGGGGGTACGGGTGCCCTTGAAGATGGTCTTGCAGATGGCCTCACGGTTGATAGCCAGGGAGATGCCCCTGCGCAGGTCAGCGTTGTTGAACGGCTCGGCCGTGGTGTTGCACGTCAGATAGTACGTGGAAGGCTCGGAGCCGAGCAGCATGCGCTCGCCGTCACCCATGGTGTAGCCATCCTTGGACTCGCCGCGGTCCTTCTTGGCGGCGTCGATCTGAGCAGCGGGAACGTCGCAGACATCGAGGTTGCCGGCCTGGAACTCCTTGTAAGCGGTCTCCACGTCCTTGATGACCTGGAAGTGGATGGCGTCAATCTTGGCCTTGTCGCCATAGTAATCGTCAAACTTCTTGAGGTTGATCTCCTGACCATCCTCCCACTTGCCGTCCATCATGAACGGGCCGTTACCGACCGGGGCAAGGTAGAAGCTCTTGACATCGGACTCGGCGCACTCGGGAACCGGGGACAGAGCCGGGTGAGAGGCGACGAACGGGAAGTCGGCGTAGGCGGAAGTCAGCTTGACGACGAGGGTCTCGTCATCCGGGCAGGTAACGCCGGACAGCTCGGTTGCATTACCGGCAAGCAGATCGTCATAGCCCTCGACCATGGAAAGGTGGTAGGAGACCTCGGAAGGACCATACTCGGTAGCGATGGCCGACTTAGTGTTGACCAGGCGCTCCCAACCGAGCTTGAAGGACTTGGAAGTAACGTCGTCACCGTTGTGGAACTTGGCCTTCTTGATCTTGAAGGTGAACTCGGTGGCGTCGTCGTTAGCCTCGAAGGACTCGCAAGCCAGCGGAACGATCTCGCCCTTCTCGTTATCGTACTCCGTCAGAGCGTCGAAGAGCTGGTACTCGACCTGAGTGCCCTGATCCTCCTGGACGTTGTAGGGGTCGATGCAGACCGGGTTGTTGATGTAGAAGTTCAGCGTCGAACCGGACTCAGATCCGGAAGCGTCGCCGCCCTTCTTGCCGCATGCGGCAAGAAAAGCCATGGAGCTCGCAGCGAGGGTGCCGCCAACAAAGGCGCGACGACCCATAACGGGCTGGTGGAACATAGAATCAGCCATGCCATCCTCCTTATGAGATAGGACAAAGTGAATTCGGCCGGGCAACGTCGAGACAGCCCGATCGAACCATTCAAACGCGGTCCGCCGTTATGGCTGGTTATGCAGTGCGGACCAACGTTTCGCAATACAGTAGCGCATTTTATGCACAATATGGCGCTGATTCCGGTTAACGGTCGAGAATTTCTTTAGTTAGGCGAAGTATGTGGGGATATTTTGACTCTATTACAAGTCTGTAAACAAAATGGGCCCCGCACATGCGGGACCCTTTACAAACGTATATACGCCGATGCTTAGTAGCCGACGATACCCTGCGGGAAGAAGAACATGCACAGAACGACACACACAGCAAAAACGACGGCCATAATTACCGTCAGGCGATCGAGGTTCTGCTCCATAACGCCCGTGGCAGAGCTGGAGTTATACAGCGAGCTGGCAATCATATCCGAAACGCCGGTACCCTTACCGGAGTGCATCAGGACGAGAATCGTCAGCGCCACGGCAGAAACAGCCCAAACGACAAACAGAAGAATCTGAAACGGACCCATAGATAAGCTCCTTAATAGAACAATTCAAACTCCAGTACTGTACCACAACCCACAACACTCCCCCACCTGCCATTTAGGGACGGGTTAGAAATGGCAGAAATACCAAAAGGGGGTCGTCCGGTTGTGGACAACCCCCTTACTAGAAAACGATAGTTGTTTTCTATTAGGCCTCGGTGGCGAGCACGCGACCCGTCATCTCGGCAGAAGGCTCAATACCAGCCATGGTGAGCATGGTCGGAGCGATATCGGAAAGACGGCCATCCTCGATACCGGTGAGCTTGGCCTTATCATCAACGATGATGAACGGCACGCGGTTGGTGGTGTGAGCCGTAAACGGATGCTTGGAACCGTCGGAAGCAACGTCAAACATGTGGTCGGCGTTGCCATGGTCGGCGGTAATCAGCGCAAAGCCACCCTTGGCGAGAATCGCCGGGACAACCTTAGACAGGGCATCGTCAACAGCCTCGACGGCCTTAACGGCGGCGTCGAAGACACCGGTGTGACCAACCATGTCGCAGTTCGCGAAGTTCACGATGTAGAAATCAGCGCGATCCTCGTTGATGGCGGCGACAAGCTTCTCAGTAACCTCGGGAGCGCTCATCTCAGGCTGCAGATCGTAGGTAGCGACCTTGGGGGAAGCGACGAGCACGCGCTCCTCGCCCTCCTTGGGCTCCTCGATGCCGCCGTTGAGGAAGAACGTCACATGGGCGTACTTCTCGGTCTCGGCGGTGTGCAGCTGCTTCAGGCCGTTGGCGGCGATAACGTCGGCCAGGACGTTCTCGGGGAACGTCTTGGGGAAAGCGACCTCGACGTCAAACGTCGGATCGTACTCGGTCATCGTCACAAAGTGCGAAAGCTTGATCTGCTCGCGCTCAAAGCCGTCGAACTCCTTGTCCGTGAACACGCGGGTCATCTGACGAGCGCGGTCGGGACGGAAGTTGAAGAAGATGGCCGCGTCGCCCTCGTGGATGCCCTCGTTGTGGGCAGCGAAGGGCTCGACGAACTCGTCGCCGCGCGGGTCCTTCTCGTAGTAGGCCTTGATACCGGCAACGGGGTCGGTATCGGCATCGGAAGCGTTGACCATGACGTCGTAGGCGCGCTGGATGCGCTCCCAACGATTATCGCGGTCCATGGCCCAATAACGGCCCGAGACGGTGGCAACGCGAGCGTCGCAACCGGTCTCCTCGGAGATCTTGGCCAGGAAGGCGCAGAACTCACTCATGTAACCGGCACCGGACTGCGGGTCAACGTCGCGGCCATCCATGAAGGCGTGGACGCGAACGGTCTTGACACCGTGCTCGGCAGCCATCTTGACCAGGGCCTCGACGTGGTTCATGTGAGAATGAACACCGCCAGGGCTCATAAGGCCCATAAGGTGAAGGGTCTTGCCGTCAGCCGTGACGTCGTCCATAGCCTTGACGAAGACCTCGTTCTTGGCGATGGAGCCGTCCTTGATAGCATTGTTGATGCGCGAAAGCTCCTGGAACACGATGCGGCCGGCACCGATGTTGAGGTGACCCACCTCGGAGTTGCCCATCTGGCCATCGGGAAGACCCACGTCCTCGCCCGAAGCGCCGAGCGTGGTGTGGGGGTACTGAGCGTACAGGCTATCAAGGAAGGGCGTCTTAGCAGCGGCGACGGCGTTCTCGCCATCGGCCGGAGCAAGGCCGCAACCATCCATGATGATCAGGAGTGCAGGAAGATGACGCTGTGCCATATGTCCTACTCGCCTGCCTTGACGACCATAGAGGCGAAGTCGGCAGCCTTGAGCGAAGCGCCGCCCACGAGGGCGCCGTCAACGTCGGGCTTAGCGACGAGCTCGGCAATGTTGCCGGGCTTAGCGGAACCACCGTAAAGGACACGGATGCCGTCGGCGAGCTCCTCGCCAAACATCTCCTTGAGGGTCTCACGGATAGCGCCGCAGACCTCCTGAGCGTCCTCGGCGGTAGCGGTCTTGCCGGTGCCGATGGCCCAGATGGGCTCGTAGGCGACGACGACCTGCTTGGGGCAGGTGATCTCAAGACCAGCAAGGCCAGCCTTGACCTGGTTCACGACGTGCTCGACATAGGTGCCAGCCTCGCGGACCTCGAGGGACTCGCCGCAGCAGAAGACAGGAACAAGACCGGCGGCAACGAGAGCCTTGGCCTTCTTGTTCTGATCCTCGTCGGTCTCGTGGAAGTAGTCGCGACGCTCGGAGTGGCCGATGATGCAGTAGGTGCAGCCAGCAGACTTGAGCATGTCGCAAGAAGACTCACCGGTGAAGGCACCCTTGGCCTCCCAGTACACATTCTGTGCGCCGAGGGCGATGGGGGCAGCCTGAATACGGTCATGAACCGTGGTGATGTCGATGGTCGGAGGGCAGACGAGCACCTCGACGCCAGCCGGAACCTCAGGCAGAGCCTGAGCCAGCTCGTCGGCGAGCTTGGCAGCCTCGGCGACGTCGTTGTTCATCTTCCAGTTACCAGCGATAAGAAGGGTGCGATTAGGCATCGAGAAGCGCCTCCACTCCGGGCAGGGCCTTACCCTCGACGAGCTCCATGGAAGCGCCACCACCGGTGGAGATCCAGCTCATCTTGTCGGCCAGGTTGAACTTGTTGACAGCTGCGACAGAGTCGCCACCGCCGATGATCGAGGTGCAGTCGGCCTCGGCAACAGCCTCGGCGATAGCCTGGGTGCCGTGAGCGAAGTTATCGAACTCGAAGACGCCCATGGGGCCGTTCCAGAACACGGTCTTGGCGCCCTTGACAGCCTCGGCGTAGAGCTCCTCGGTCTTGGGGCCGATGTCCATGCCCTCACGATCGTCGGGGATAGCGTCGGAAGCGACAACCTCGGGGACAGCGTCCTCGCCAAAGTGATCGGCAACGCGGTTGTCGATGGGGAGCAGGATCTTAACGCCCTTCTCCTCGGCCTTCTTGAGCATCTCGCCAGCGCGCTCGACCCAGTCCTCTTCCTTGAGGGACTGACCGACGGTCAAGCCCTGAGCCAGGAAGAAGGTGTAGGCCATGCCGCCACCGATGATCAGGGTGTCAGCGGAGTCGATGAGGTGATCGAGAACGCCGATCTTGGAGGAAACCTTGGAACCGCCGACGATAGCGACGAAGGGACGCTCGGGCTCGGCGAAGATGCCGGTCAGCGTGTCGACCTCCTTCTCGAGCAGGAAGCCGGCGACGGCAGGCAGGTAAGCGGCGGGGCCCACGACGGAACCCTGGGCGCGGTGAGCGGTGCCGAAGGCATCGAGAACGAAGACGTCACCATAGGAAGCGAGCTTCTTGGCGATCTCGGGATCGTTCTTCTTCTCACGCTTGTCGAAACGGACGTTCTCGAGAACGAGAACCTTGCCCGGCTCGACGGCGGCGACAGCCTCGGCAGCCTTCTCGCCGTAGGTGTCGGCGACAAAGGCAACGTCGAGACCAGAGAGCTCGGCGAGCTTCTTGGCGACGGGCTCGAGGGACAGCTCGGGCTGGAAGCCGGTGCCATCGGGACGGCCGAGGTGGCTCATGAGGATGACGCGAGCGTTGTGCTCAACGAGGTAGTTGATGGTGGGCAGGGCAGCCTTGATGCGGGTGGTGTCGCCAACGACGCCATCCTTGATAGGCACGTTGAAGTCAACGCGGACGAGAACGCGCTTGCCGTCGACATCGATGTCGCGGACGGTCTTCTTGGTAAAGGCCATGTTTGCTTCTACCTTTCGTACGTGTCTGCCTCCCATTACGGCAGACGATTTCCTATAAAAAGGGCGCGACCCTAGGGTGTAAGCCCTATAAGGCCGCGCCCTTCTTTAGACGCTCAACGAGCTATTCGCTAAAAGCTAAATTAAGCAACGAACTTCTCGAAGTACTTGATGGTGCGGACCATCTGAGAGGTGTAAGAGTTCTCGTTGTCGTACCAAGAGGTGACCTGAACGAGGGTCTGGCCGTTGCCGAGGTCAGAGCACATGGTCTGAGTGGCGTCGAAGATGGAGCCATGGGTCTCGCCGATGATGTCGGTGGAGACGATGTCGTCCTCGTTGTAACCGAAGGTCTCGGAGATGGTGGCAGCGTAGGCCTTCATAGCAGCGTTGACCTCGTCGACGGTGACCTTCTTGTCAACGACAGCGTAGAGGTTGGTGATGGAGCCGGTCGGCGTCGGGACGCGCTGGGCGGCACCGATGAGCTTGCCGTTGAGCTCGGGGAGAACCAGGCCGATAGCCTTGGCAGCACCGGTGGTGTTGGGGACAATGTTGACGGCGCAGGCGCGGCTACGACGCTTGTTGCCCTTGCGCTGCGGGCCGTCGAGCGGCATCTGGTCGCCAGTCCAGGCGTGAATGGTGGTCATGATGCCGGACACGATGGGAGCGAAGTCGTTCAGACCCTTGGCCATCGGGGCGAGGCAGTTGGTGGTGCAGGAAGCGGCGGAGATGATGTTGTCCTCAGCGGTCAGCGTCTCGTGGTTGACGTTGTACACGATGGTGGGCAGATCGCTGCCGGCCGGAGCGGAGATGACGACCTTCTTGGCGCCAGCGTTGATGTGGGCCTGAGCCTTAGCCTTGCTGGTGTAGAAGCCGGTGCACTCGAGAACGACGTCGACGTCGAGGTCGCCCCAAGGCAGGTTATTGGCGTCGGCCTCCTTGTAGATCTTGATCTCCTTGCCGTCAACGGTGATGGAATCCTCGCCAGCAACGACCTCGTGATCGCGAGCGTAGTTGCCCTGCGTGGAGTCGTACTTCAGCAGGTAAGCGAGCATATCGGGAGAGGTGAGGTCGTTGATAGCGACGATCTCGGAGCCCTCATGACCGAACATCTGACGGAAAGCCAGACGACCGATGCGACCGAAGCCGTTAATAGCAACCTTTACTGCCATTGTGTCTCCTTTCGTAAGGCCCCCGCAAGCTACAGCGCCTGCCGTTGAGGCCCACAAACTAACCACTCGCCTAATATACCTTTTTTTGGACTTGAATTTCACGAGAATGCTCGAAATTGAAAATCAAATTTACGTTAAAACGTTTTAAAGAATAAAACAGCAGTTAAATCCGTATATACGCCGATACTTTAAACTACCTGTTTGCTTCAATGAGCTTTTCAAGCCTCAAAACTCGATGGTAGAGGGCCGACTTTGACAAGGGAGGGTCAGCCATCTCCCCCAAATCACGCAGCGACAGATCGGGATAGCGCTCGCGCAGGTCGCAAAAGACCGCCAAGGCATCCGGAAGCGCATCGCGAAGGCCGCGCTGCTCGAGCTCATCGATAAGCGCAAGCTGATGTTGGGCAGCACCGGCGCTTCTGGTCTGGTTGGCGAGCTCGGCGTTCACGCGACGGTTCACATCGTTCTTAACCAACTTGACCGCGCGCGCCTCCTCAATCTCGGCAACGCTGCGCTTGGCACCAATCAGCTTTAATAGATGCTCGATTTCCTCGGCGCTCTTAATGTACACGGCATATGACCCCCGCCGTGCATTAACACGAGCATGGACCCCAATCTGCCCCAACAGGTCGCAAAGCCCCTTAGCATATTGCTCGCCCTGCACCGCGATCTCCAAATGAAAATCGCCGCGTGGATCGGCCACGAAGCCGCCCGCGATGAGCGCGCCGCGGATGTAGGCAAGCCTGCAGCAGGGACGGGCAACGATGTGTCGGGGAACACCAGCGACGAGCCCTCCCCTGCGGTCTAGAATGCCCAGCAGCACCAGAGCCTTGTCCAGGTCGGGTTGATCGGGCAGGGTAATGAGATAATTACGGACCTTATGCAAGACCGATTTACGAACGGTGAATTCCGTTTTGAGCTTAAGGATGCGATGTGTCAGCGTGATCATCGTGCGTGCGACGGCTCCCGTCTCAGTCGCAACCGTCAAACGATACCGCCCAGAGCCGGTAAGCGAGAGCGTACCACTCACGCGCGTGAGGGCGGCAAGTGTCGACAAGTCGCAGTATTCACATTCGGGTTCGCAGCGCGCAAGCTCGTCGCGCACCTCAGCGGTAAACGACATGCAGGCCTATGCCTTCGTGTTGGCGCGCGACAGATCGCGGTGGGAGATGCTCACGTGATACTGGGCGCCTTCCAGGTAACGGGCCGTGGCCTCGGCAATGGCGACGCTACGGTGCTGTCCGCCCGTGCAGCCGATGGCGATAGAAAGCTGCGGTTTACCCTCCGCGATATAGCCCGGCATCACCGTATCGAGTAGCCGTGTCCAAGCCTTCCAAAACTCCTGCGTCTTGGGATGGTCCAGAACAAAATCCGAGACCTTTTTATCGAGACCGGTCATCGTGCGCATCTCGGGATCGTAGAACGGATTGGGCAGGAAGCGGACGTCGATCATAATGTCCGCCTCGACGGGCATGCCGTGCTTAAAGCCAAACGAGAACACATGGACGTCCATGAGCTGTTGGTCGGACAGTTCGGAAAATGCCATACGTAGCTTGTTGCGCAGCGCAGAGGTGCGCAGACGGCTCGTGTCGATAATCATATCGGCTCGATCGCGCACGCCCTGCAGCTGAAGGCGCTCGCGCTGAATGGCATCGGCCGTAGTCTCCCCCGGTTTGGCAATGGGATGACGGCGGCGGTTTTCGCTATAACGACGGATCAGCACCTCGTCAGAAGCCTCTAGGAACACGATGTCGCAGCTCATCTCGCGTTCTTCGAGCGCGGCGACCGCATCGAGCAACTCGTCAAACAGTCCCTGGCTACGCAAATCGCAGGTGACGGCGAGATGCCTGCCCACGCCCGTATTGATGCCGACGAGCTCGGCAAGCTGGGCGATCAGACGCGGAGGCAGGTTATCGATGCAAAAATAGCCCATGTCCTCGAACACGTGCATGGCCTGCGTGCGGCCCGATCCGGACATTCCGGTGATGATGACGATATCGGGGATGCGCTCCGAGCGCTCCGCCGCATCCATGGCATCTCCCTTTTGCATGTGTTGCCTCCCGAAAACAAGCGCGGGACCCAGCAACCCGGATCCCGCGCGGTCAATTGCCTATATTGAGTATACCGCCCCGAGCGGATACGAGGCCTGTCTTACGCCTCAAGCGCAGCCTTGAACCAACTCGTAATACTCGTGGGGTGCGTGATGGCGGTGCCGACGACAACGGCCCAGGCGCCAGCATCGATCGCGGCGCGAGCCTCCTCGGGCGTATGCACGCGACCCTCGCAAATGATGGGAAGGCCGGGGAATTCCTCAGTCGCCCGACGCAGGAGCGGCAGGTCAGGGCCATCGGCCATGGTGCAGTCGATGGCGGCAACGCCATGAGAAAGCGTGGTGGATACCAGGTCAAAGCCCATATCAACAGCACGGCGAATATCCTCGATGGTGGCACAATCCGCCATCAGGAGCACACCCTCCTCGTGCAGCGGGCGGAAGGTATCCTCGACCGTCTTGCCATCGGGGCGCGGACGATCGGTGGCGTCGATCGCCACGATATCGGCACCGGCAGCAACGCAGGCGCGAGCGTGACGCAGCGTCGGCGTGATGTAAACGCCCTCGTGCCCATCCTTCCACAGGCCGATGACGGGAACCTCACAGCGACCCTTAATGGCGGCAATGTCGGCAAGGCCCTGGCAGCGAATGGCGGCAGCGCCGCCGAGCTCGCAAGCGCGAGACATTTGCGCCATGGTCTCGGGCGTACGAAGCGGCTCGCCCATATACGCCTGAACGCTCACGACGAGCTTGCCCTTCAGGGATTGAATCAAAGGATCGACGGTCATAAGGCTGCAACCTTTCTCAGAACAGCCTCCCGAGGCGTGTTGTCTCGGGAGGCTCCTACAGCAGATACGTTTACTTCAACGAGGCAAGAAGATGCTCAGCAGCACCGATGAGCGGAGCATCGCCCTCCAGAGAACCGATGAGGATCGGTGTGTTCTGAAGCGGATCGAGCGCCTGGCTGGCATAGCCCTCGTGCACCGAATCCTTCCACGTCTGCGAACGCCAATCGGGACCTTGGTGAATCACGCCGCCCGAAAGCACGATGACCTCAGGGTCCAGGATGTTAGCGAGCGAGCCCAAGCTGGCGCCCAGCGCAAAGCCGGCGTCATGGATGACCTCGGTCGCCTTTGCGTCGCCCGCACGGCACAGGTCGTTCACATCGCGACCGACCGAAGGACGGCTGGGGTCGACGCGGCCAAAACGCTCATCGTACATTCGACCAATGGATGTGCCCGAAGCAACCGACTCCAGATGGCCGGAACGCCCGCAGGCGCACGGAATGCCGGCGGCAGCCGAGCACTCGATGTGGCCCATATGGCCAGCAGCACCATGGAAGCCCTGCGTCACGCGGCCGTTCTCGACATATGCGCCGCCGATGCCCGTACCGATGCCAAGACACAAGACGGAGAACTTGCCCTTGCCGACGCCCCAGTGGGCCTCGCCCAGAGCATGAGCCTGCACGTCGCCTACGACGGCAACGGGAAGACCGAGGTCCTCGCGCAGACGCGGCCCCAACTGAACGCCGGACCAGCCGGGCATGATCTCGTTGGCATACGCGATGGCGCCCGTCTTGGGATCGACGACGCCAGCGGCACCGATACCGACGCCAAGGACCTCGACATCGGGATTCGCCTCGAGAGCAGCCTTGATGGACGCCTCGATACGCTGGAAGACGGCCTCGCCGCCCTCCTGGGCCTCGGTAGGAACCTCGGCCTCAAAAACGGGATGGGGCACGCTGCCGTCAGCCGGGTACTCCATGATGGCAGTCGCGATCTTAGTTCCGCCGATATCGACAGAG
>CAJMPZ010000035.1 GCA_905215445.1 uncultured bacterium
CACCTTCGTGAACCTCGCCGACCCCGAGCTCGCCATCGAGTGGCCGATCCCGCTGACCGAGGCCACCGTCTCCGAGGCCGACCTCAACCACCCGATGCTCGCCGACGTCGTCCCGATGGCTCCCAGGCGCACCCTCGTCACCGGCTGCAACGGCCAGCTGGGCCGCGCGGTCCGAAAGCTGGCGGAGGAGCGCGGCGTCGCCAAGGACTTCGACTTCTGCGACATCGACACCTTCGACATGTCCGACCCCGACGCCTACGCGCAGTACGACTGGTCGCTCTACGGCACCGTGATCAACTGCGGCGCCTACACCGCGGTGGACAGGGCCGAGACCCCCGAGGGTCGCGCCATCGCCTGGAAGGCCAACGCGACCGGCCCCGCCCTGCTCGCCCGCACCTGCTCTGAGCACGGCATCACCTTGGTCCACGTGTCCTCCGACTACGTCTTCGACGGTACCGTGGAGGTGCACGCGGAGGACGAGCCGTTCAGCCCGCTGTCCGTCTACGGCCAGACCAAGGCCGCAGGCGACATCGCCGTGGCAGGGTGCCCCCGCCACTACATCATGCGCTCCAGCTGGGTCATCGGCGAGGGGCACAACTTCGTTAAGACCATGAAGGGCCTGTCCGACCGCGTAACCGACCCGGACGACAAGCTCGAGCAGGTCACCGTCGTGGACGATCAGCTGGGCCGCCTGACCTTCACGCGCGACATGGCCGAGGCCATCTTCCACGTGCTGGGCACGCACGCGCCCTACGGCACCTACGACTGCACCGGCTCCGGTGCCGTGAAGAGCTGGGCGGACATCGCCCGCGCCGTCTTCGAGGCCGCCAACGGCAACGGCGAGAGGGTCGTGCCGGTTTCGACCGCCGACTACTACGCGAACGCCGCCGGTCCCGTCGCCCCGCGCCCGGTCCACTCGGCGCTCGACCTGTCCAAGCTCGAGGCTGCAGGCTTCCACATGCTCGACTGGGAGGAAGAGCTGGGGGAGTACCTCAAGACGCTCTAGCCGTTATTAACTTTTCGAGAGAAAAAGCCGCCGCTTGTTAACGGCGGCTTTTCTTATGCCTGGCGTATAGACCCGCTGCAACAAGGGCGGCGGCGGTCGCCAGACTCACTGCAAGCCCCGCAAGGGCGCCCGGAGTCTTGTAGGTCATCACGATCTTATTCGCGCCTTTCTGCATGTTCAGGGACGACAAGCCCTTATCGGCGGCGGGCGTTAGTTCTGCGGCGGTTCCGTTTACCGTTACGTTCCAGCCCTCATCGTACGGAACGCTCAACAGCAGGTTGCCGTCATCCTTGGCGGTATACTCGCCTTCGATCCTTCCGTCCTCAAAAACCGTCGGAACAAATTCGCTCATCTTAAGCTCGTTAATAATCTGCTCGAAAACGTCCAGATTGAGGGCGTAAAAGACCGGCTCATTGTCTTGGGGCATGTCTGTATAGCCCTCTGCGACTCCGATTGACACCGTATGCTGGCTCGGGGAGTCCGATGCATCCGCAATCTGGCGTATATTATTGTCGAATCTCCAGGCCTCGTTTCCGATCGTTCGCTGGTCGATGGTAAGGGTGACGGGCCAATAACTGCCGGCGGTCGCATCTTTGTTGATGTAGAGATACCCGATGGAACCCGACGGCACGGTGGCGTTCCACTGCCTTAAGTTCTCGTCATCCTCCGTGTTTTTGGCCTCGATTTTGGTATAGAGCATTACCTCGCGGCCCAGGATTTTGCTGTAGAGGTCGTTTTGCTTTTCGAAGGGGTTCTCGCCCTTCAACGTGCAGTTTTGAATGTCATTGGATGTCATGACACCAACGCTGAGCGCATAGGGGTTCTCGTACACCGCACTTGCTGTATCGGCTATTTCAGTCATTGCCGCGTATCCCGAAGGCGCGTGCTCGGCGATGGCGTACTTGACTCCCAACAGGGCATCAACGGCAAGAATGGGCTCGGCATAACGGGTCGAGAATTCGCCGACGCTGCTGTATCCAAGGGAGTTGAGCAGTGCGATGGCCTGCGGATTGTTGGCAGACGAATACGAAGACAACTGGTTGTACCCAAGCGCCAAGCCTTCGTTGAGGACGGCGCTGTCGACGCGTGTGGTTGTGCGGTCAATGCGATAGAACGACGCCGAAGTCTGGTCTTGAATGGTCGTGATAGTGTCGGTTGCGGTGGCGACATAGGCGCTGTTGGCTTTTTCGGAATAGCCTGTGTACAGCTGGTTCCACATAACATGGGCGTTGGCAAACAACTCAATGGCGGTTAGTGCCAGGAGGGGCATGATGACGACGGGGCGATAGGCTTGACGCAATTTAGGCTGGTTTTTGAGCGCATGCAGCGCGTGTCCTGCGGCCCACAGCGCAAAGAAGCTCAGCAAAAAAGCCGTGCGCGAGTAGAAGCCGTTGGGAACGCGCATGCCGCACCAGATGTACTCGAGCGGGCTCAAAACGGAGCTTGCGACCAGGATTATCGTGACGACGAGTGTTGCGATGCGCGTCTTGATCGAAACCGTGCGGTTAACCAGCAGGCTCACCGCAAGCAGCATCATGACGATGCCGCAATAGAACTGCGGTGTGCTTTCGTTGCTTACCCACATGCAGGGAAGAAAGCCCCTGATGAGCGACTTGAGGCTGGTTTTAAGTAGGGGGCCGAGTGCTAGAACGGGACCGCCCTTGGACATGGCAAGGATGGTCGGCAAAAAGGTCCAGGCGGACAGAAGCAGTCCGAGCGCGATAGCCCCGGCGAATCGCAGGGCCCGATCGAGCATGAGCTTCCAGCTAAAACCTTCTTCTGCAACATAATCGACAAATTCGACCAATACGAAGATGCAGAGGAACAGGATGCTGATGTAGGCCGTATACCAGCAGAACATGACATTGAGCGCCGTTGCGATGACGAGGCGGATCATGCGCTGCTTGCGGATGAGCTCGTAGCATCCGTAGGCGCAGATGGGCAGCAGGATGAGGCAATCGATCCAGAGCGGGTTGCGTAGGTTGCTGATGGTCCAGCTGCAAAACGTGAACGAGAGGGAAAGCAGGAATGCTGCGGGCTTGGGTAGGTCAAAGCGCTTTTGCACATACCAAGCGCTGCTGATGTGGATGCAGCCCAGTTTGAGCGCGGAGATAACAAACACGAAGAGCGTTAGCTTGTCTGCGGGAAACAGCGCGCAGAGCAGGTTGAAGGGGCTGGCGAGGTAGTAGCTATAGAGCCCCCATGTGTTCATGCCGAGTCCTTGCGAGAAGGAATAGCGAAGGCTTGCCTCGCCTAAAAGGACGCGCCGGAACCAAGCAAAGAAGTCGATGTATTGGTATTTGAGATCGTTGGTGAGAAACGAGTTGTCGCCAAAGGGGTAGACATGCCCTGCCACTGCAAGTGCGACAAAGAGTGCGACGGAAAATGCGAAGCAGGCGGCGTAGAACGCCACATTCTTGAGCGTGCTGTTATTGGGCCGTGTCATCAGATTCCTCGTTGGATTCTCGAATGATATAGATGGGACGTCGCTTGGTTTCCAAGTAGGCTTTTGCCAAGTATTCACCTATGATTCCCAGGCACAGAAGCTGCATGCCGCCAAACAGCGTTATGAGGCAGGCGAGCGACGGCCATCCACCGACGGGGTCGCCCCAGACAAGCGTCTTTACTAGGATGACGACGAATCCCAGAATAGCGATGAGGCAGAAGACGATACCCGTGAGGGCGGCGAGGGAGAGCGGTGCCGTGGAAAACGCGACGATACCGTCGATGGAATAAAGGAGCAGCGACCAAAAGCTCCATTTGGTCTCGCCGGCCACGCGGTTGACGTTTACGTAGGGGAGCCATTTGGTCTTGAAGCCGACCCAGCCGTAAATGCCCTTGGAGAATCGGTTGTATTCGCCCATGGAGATGATGGCGTTGACCATAGGCCGCTTCATGAGCCTAAAATCGCGTGCTCCGTCGACGATGTCGGCCTTGGAAATGCGGTTGATGATCTTGTAGAACATACGGGCACAGAACGACCTGATGGGAGGCTCGCCTTCGCGGGTGGTCCTGCGCGTTGCGACGTTGTCGTAGTCTTCGGTTTGCAAGATCTCGTACATCTGCGGCAGGAGCGAGGGCGGGTCCTGCATGTCGGCATCCATGGTGGCGACATAGTCGCCCTTTGCGTGCTGGAGTCCGGCGAGTAGTGCCGCCTCCTTGCCAAAGTTGCGCGAGAAAGAGTGCCAGCGGATGGCGTATGGATGCGCCGCCGCGGCTTCTGCCTTCATGACGGCGAGCGTTTTGTCTGCCGAGCCATCGTCGATGAGGACTGCCTCAAAGGAGATGCCGGGGTCTTGCTGGGTCATGATGCGAACGACGCCATCGAACTCTTTGAGAAAGATCGGAAGTGATTCCTGCTCGTTGTAACACGGCACGACGATGGAGATGAGCGGCATGGCGGTCTACCTCTCGCTTGGCTTGGAAGTAGGGTGGCCGGGCTGGTCGTCGTAGGCGTATTTGCTGTACACGTTGACCTCCCACTGCTTTTTTTCGACCTTTGCCACGGAATCCAGGATGAATCCGGTCGCAAGGCTCAGACCGCACAGGAACATAAACGAGGCGGCGAGTATGGCGGTGGGGAAGCGCGGGACGAGGCCGGTCTGGAAATACTCGACAACGATGGGCGTGCCCAGGGCGAGGCCGATCAACGCAAACAGAAGCGCGACGAGGCTGAAGAACTTCAGCGGGCGGTAGTCCTTGAACAGCGTACCGATCATCGCAACGACTTTAATGCCATCGCTCACGGTATTGAGCTTGGACTCGGAGCCTTCCGGACGGTCGCGGTACTCGATGGGCACATCTTTGATGCGCCAGCGGTGGTCGACGGCGTGGATCGAGAGCTCGGTTTCAATCTGGAAACCCTCGGAAAGCACAGGGAAGGTTTTAACGAACGGGCGGCTCATGGCGCGGTAGCCGGTCATGACGTCATCGAAGCTGTAGCCATAGATCCACTTGATCATGGCGCGAACTAGGTTGTTGCCAAAGCCGTGGAAAGCACGCTTGTTTTCCTCGGCGTAGGTGCCGTTGGAAAGGCGGTCGCCTACGGTCATGTCGGCCGCGCCGTTAAGGATGGGCTCGCAGAGGGCTTTGGCCGCCTCGGCGGGATAGGTGTCGTCGCCGTCGACCATCAGGTAGCAATCGGCGTCGATGTCGCGAAACATCTGGCGGCACACGTTGCCCTTTCCCTGGCGGGGCTCAAAGCGGACCGTGGCGCCGTGCTCGGTAGCGATGCGTGAGGTATCGTCCGACGAGTTGTTGTCATAGACATAGACCGTCGCTTGCGGAAGCTCGCGGTGAAAGTCGTCGATGACTTTGCCGATCGTGAGGGCTTCGTTGTAGCAGGGGATGATGACGGCGATGGATTCAGAATTCACTCAATGCTCCTTATACATTCAATTCTTGAAAGTATAGCCGTTTGGGCTTGGCATCCTAAGATGTGGGTTAGTTCTCCAGTTTTGTTGCGCGAATCGTTTGCATGGCCGTCGGGTCTATACTGTTCGTTTGTCAACGATTACGAGTAAAGGAGCTGCATCCGTGTCGGATCAGACAAAGCAACAAGAAACTCGCAGTCTGCCTGCGACGTTTGCTAAGAACGAATTTGAGAAGGACGCGTTTATCCTTCGTCAGCTGGTTACCAAGGATTTTAAGATCAAGTATCGCCGTAGCGTTCTGGGCGTCGCATGGTCGGTTCTCAACCCGCTGCTGATGATGATCGTCATGGCCATCGTGTTCTCGACGATTTTTGGCCAGGGCCGCAATGGATCAATGACGCCCGAGATGTACCCGCTGTACTTGATCGTGGGTAACGTTACCTTTGCCGTCATGTCCGAGTCCACGAACCAGGCCCTAACGTCGATCGTGGGTGCTGCCCCTCTGCTCAAGAAGGTTAAGGTGCACCGCTGGGTCTTCCCGGTGCAGAAAGTGCTTTTCTCGCTGGTGAACTTTGCCTTCTCGCTGGTCGCCGTCGCCATCGTCATGCTGTGGTTCCGCGTTATGCCTTCTTGGCACCTGATTCTGCTGCCGGTTTGCCTGCTGCTGCTTATGTGCTTCTGCATGGGCCTGGGCATGATGCTCTCTGCCCTTACGGTCTTTTTCCGCGACGTTATGCATCTGTGGAGCGTCGTCATTACGGCGTGGACTTATATTACGCCCATCTTCTGGACGACTGACTATATTGCGCAAATGCCGCATCTCGTGCGTATCTTGATGTATGCGAACCCCATGTACAACTACCTGCAGTTTATGCGCGATATCTTTCTGTTCCAAACTACGCCCTCGCTTATGACGTTTGGTATGTGCGCTGCTTGGGCGGTTCTTGCGCTTGTTATTGGCTATACCGTGTTCCACAAGTCCGAGCGCAAGTTCATCCTCTACATCTAAGGAGTGCTGTGATGACTGAATCTGTTGTTGATTACAGCGAGCAGCCTCTGGCTGTCGAGGTCGACGACGTCACCATGATCTTTAACATGGCGTCCGAGTCGCTGACCAACCTCAAGGAGTACTTCATCAAGCTTGCCAAGCACGAGTTGTTCTTTGAGGAGTTTAGGGCGCTTAAGCATATTTCGTTTGATATTCATCGTGGCGAGGTCGTGGGTCTGGTTGGCACCAATGGCTCCGGCAAGTCTACGATGCTCAAGATTATCGCTGGCGTGCTTGAGCCAAGCGAGGGCAGCGTTAAGGTGCACGGTAACATCGCGCCGCTGATTGAGCTTGGTGCCGGCTTTGATCCCGAGCTGACCGCCCGCGAGAACATCTATCTGAACGGCGCCCTGCTCGGCTATACCAAGGAGTTCATCGACGCCAACTTTGACGGCATTATCGAGTTCGCTGAGCTTCAGAACTTTGTCGACATGCCGCTTAAGAACTTCTCCTCGGGCATGGTTGCGCGTATTGCCTTTGCAATCGCGACGATTACCGAGCCCGATATTCTGATCGTTGACGAGACGCTGTCCGTCGGTGATGTGTTCTTCCAGCAGAAGTGCGAGGCCCGCATCCAGCACTTTATCCAGAGCGGCGACGTGACGGTTCTGTTCGTTTCGCACTCCATGGAGCAGGTTGAACGCATCTGCCAGCGTGCCGTTTGGATTGAGAAGGGTGACCTTCGCATGGACGGCCCGGTCGATGAGGTCTGCAAGGCGTACCGCGAGCAGTTCAACTAGGTTATAATTACTTGCGCCTGACAGGCTTGCGCTTGCTTGGGCGTGCGGTTATATGCTCCATTAGCTCAGTTGGATAGAGCAGGGGACTTCTAATCCCAAGGTCGACGGTTCGAATCCGCCATGGAGCACCATCGTTTATTAAGCCCGGACCGCTTGGAGGTCTGGGCTTTTTTCATCTTGTGTGCTGTGGTTTTGAAGGGTTCGCAATGGGAAGCAAAAGGCTCGACTGGATCGATATTGCAAAGGGGATCGCAATTATTCTGGTCATTGTGGGGCACACCGTCCCAAATCCCTCTCCCTTGCGGCACGCGATCTTCTCGTTTCACATGCCGGTGTTCTTTATTCTTGCCGGGTATACGTTTAGGCCGAAGCCGTGGCGCGAGCTGCTGAGTGATTCGGTGTCGCGCCTGCTGGTGCCGTATGTGGTTCTTGCACTGGCGTGGCAGGTGCCGACGTTCTTGATGAGCGGCGCTCCTTTGACGAGCGGTACGCTGGTTGCGGGGCTTAAGACGCTTGTGTTTGCCTCGGGCGTTGATGTGCCTGGGCTTGGCGTTACCGCCGTTGGCATGGCATGGTTTTTGGCGGCGCTGTTTACGTCGCGCCTACTGTTTAATGTACTTGTGCGGCTGTTTGATCGCCGCGGGATTGGGGTAGTTTGGCAGGGTGTTGTCTGTGCCGCGATTGCCTTTTGCGGATTGAGCGTGTCTCGCTTAATGGGTGTTTACCTGCCGCTCGATTTGGATCTGAGCTGCTATATTGTGCTGCTGATGTGGGTTGGCTATACGGCGCGCCAAAGGGGGCTGGAGCCGAGCGTGAGCAAGCCCCTGCTGTTTATTGGAGCCGGTGTCGCTTGGCTTGTCCTTGGCGCGCTGAGTGGGCTTGAGCTTTCGAGCCGCCGCGTGGATGGGTTTGTGGTTGCGACAGTTGCCGCTCTTGCCGGCAGCTACTGCGTGTGCTGGGTTTCCATGGCGCTGGAGAAGTTGAAAGACGTGCCGGTTGTGGGATCCTTTGAGCGATCGCTCGTGTTCTGCGGACAGGCCAGTCTTGCCATCTTTGCAATCCACGCGGTCGATTGGTTTATTCCTTGGCAGACGATGCCGCTGCTTATGACACTGCCGGCATCGTGGCTCTTCGCGTCAATCGTACGCTGTGCCTGCGATATTGGATTGGCATTCGTGATGAAGAAGGCGTAATTAAAAGCGGGGAGGACCAAGTTGGTTCTCCCCGCTGTCATTTATTCGGTAGTGTTGCAGGCTTACTTTTCGAGATGCTTTTTCAGCAGCTCCAACGCGTGGGCGTAGCCTTGGAGGCCTTCGCCGGTGATGGTGGCGAAGCAGGCCAAGCGGGCGTAGCTCACCTGGCGGAAGTCCTCGCGCGTCTCTACGGCGCTGATGTGTACCTCGACGGCGGGGATGGCGACGGCCTTGAGGGCGTCGAGGATTGCCACGCTCGTATGCGTGTAGGCGGCCGGGTTGATGACGATGCCGTCGACCTTGCCGTAGGCCTCCTGGATCTTGTCGACGATGCTGCCTTCGTGGTTAGACTGGAAGACCTCGACCTTGTCGAAGCCTTGTGCGGCGCCCGCTTCCTGGCAGATCTGGACCAAGCGGTCGTAGTTGTCGCTGCCATAGATGCCCGGCTCGCGAATGCCGAGCATGTTGAGGTTGGGACCGTTGATGACGAGTGCTTTCATGGTTGCTTCCTTTGCGGTTGGGCGGGCGGTGCGGTGGAGCGGAAAACCACCGCAAAGGTGCCTGTCCCCTTTGTGGTGGTTTTGGTTAGAGAGCGGGTGGGAGGGTATCGAGGAGGGCTTGGGCGGTGTTGGCGGCGCAGTCGCGTGAGTCGATGATGTAGTCGGCCCAGGCGCGGTAGCGCGGCATGCGCTGCTCGGCCAGCTTGTCGATGCCGTCGCGGGCGGTGATGGGGCGTCCCTTGTGGGCGAGTTCGTCGAGCTTGCGGTTAAGCATCACGATCTGGCTGTTCTGGTGCAGCAGCGGATAGTTATCGTCGCGCGTGACCACGCCACCGCCGGTGGAGAGCACCAGGCCACTGCGCTTGGAGATGTCGGACAGCGCCACCGTCTCCTGCTCGCGGAAGGCCGCCTCGCCGCGCTCGACGATAAAGTCGGCGCAGGGCATGCCCAGGCGCTCCTCGAGGGCGCGGTCCAAGTCGATGTGCTCTCGCCCCGTGAGCAGGGCAATCTGCTCGCCCACGCGGGTCTTGCCCGAGCCCGGCATACCGATCAGCGCGATGTTCTGTTCGCGGCGTGACAGGCGCTCCGTTACGTCCAGAATGCGCTCACGCGGAGTGACCTGGCCGGTGTAGCGCTCAACGGCTTGCGCCGCCTGGGCCACGAGCATGAGCAGACCGCCGATGTAGGGGATGCCGCGGCGCTCGGCCTCGAGCATGAGTCCCGTGCGAGCGGGGTTGTAGACAATGTCGATGACGCCCTCGAGCGCATCGAGCCCCTCGAGCGTACAAGGCGCGTCGGGGCAATGGGGGAACATGCCGGCGGGCGTGCAGTTGACGAGCAGGGCGGCATCGGACTGCTGCGCGATGTTGTCGTAGTTGACTTCGCTCGTACGGCCGACCGGCACGACGATGGCGCCCAGGTCGCCGAGCACCATGCTGGCAGTGGTGCCGGCGCCACCGGTGGCACCGAGCACGAGGGCCTTCTTGCCGGCAACCTGGGCGCCCAGCTCTTCAACCAAGCACTGGAAACCGAAGTAGTCGGTGTTGTCGCCGCGCAGGCGGCCGTCGGGCAGGCGCGTGATGGTGTTGACGTTTCCCATGCGCTCGGCGAGTGGGCTCAGCTCGTCCAGGTAGTCCATGACGGCGCGCTTGTAGGGGATGGTCACGTTGGTGCCCTCCCATTCGTCGCCTGTCATAAAGGCCTCAAGATCCTCGGGCTCGCGCTCAAATCGTACGTACTCGAGCCCCGCGAGCTCCTTGTAGATGGTCGGGGTGTAGCTGTGGCCCAGCACGCGGCCCAGCACGCCGTAGGGGCGGGTTGCGGCGGTATCGGTCATCTAGAGCACCTCCGTGTAGCTGCCAAAGTAGGTGAAGCTCTCGCACACGTCATCGATGGAGTCGAGCAAGTCGTCGAGGGCCTTGCTGCCAAAGGGGCAGTCCAGATCAAAGTAGAACATAAACTCAAAGTCGCGGCCGGGGATGGGGCGGCTCTCGAGCTTGATGAGGTTGATATTGAGCGCGTAGAAGCGCTCGAGTACGCGATAGAGGGCGCCCGGCTCATTGGCCGTGGTGATCATGAGTGAGGTGCGGTTGGCGCCGGGGTAGACGCGCGGCTCGCGGCTGATGACGACAAAGCGCGTGTAGTTGTTGTCCGAGTCCTGGATGTTGGGTTCCAGCACCTCCAGGCCATAGAGTGCCGCGCAGCTGCGCGATGCGATGGCAGCAACATCGGCGCGCTCGGAGTTGGCGACCATCTCGGCCGACATAGCCGTGTTGGGGTACTTGGTGGCGTGCAGGTCGTGGGACTCGATAAAGCCGGCACACTGGGCAATGGCTTGGTCGTGGCTGTAGACCTCGCGTATGTCATCGAGCTTGGTGCCGGGCTTGACGAGCAGGTTGTGATCGATCTTGAGGCGCAGCGAGCGCACGATGTGGAAGTCGAACTGGGCGAGCAGGTCGTAGACAGCGTTGACCGAGCCGGCGGTGGAGTTCTCGATGGGCAGCACGCCAAACTCGCAGAAGCCGTCGCGCACAGCGCGCATAACGCCTTCGAAGGTCTCGAAGAACGCAATGTCGGGCACGTCGAAGAGCCTGCACGCGGCAATTTGGCTATAGGCGCCCTCGACGCCCTGGCAGGCGACGCTAGCCGTCTGGGGGAAAGGCGTGTCAAAGGCTGCAGCCGTGGCGTGGGCCTTTTGTGAGACGGTGATGCCCTTGAGCTCGTTGATGTAGCGCTGTTGCTCGGCCTTGCTCATGCTCATGAGGAGGCGGAACAGGGTGATGGCTTGGGCCTCGTAGCGCTCGGGCACGCGGCTGGCGAGATTGTTGAGCTTGGAGCGCTCACGGGCGGGGTCGAAGACGGCCTTGCCCATCTCGATTTTAGACTTGGCGACCTCGGTGGCAATGTCCATGCGCTCGACAAAACTGTTGAGGAGCGTGGTGTCGATGCCATCGATGGCCTGGCGGATGTCAGCAAGGTCCATGGAGACCCCTTTCACGTGTCGGGGGATGTTGAGGGGTGGGTAGTTAGCGCTGGGCGGCGTCTTCGAGGAGGGCGTCCCAGATGGCAAGGGCGGCGGCTGCCTCGGCTACGGGGACGGCTCGGGGGACGATGCAGGGATCGTGGCGGCCGTGGACCGAGAGCTCGGCATTTTCCATAGCGTCCATGTCCACCGTCTGCTGCTCGCGCCCAATTGAGGGCGTCGGCTTTACGGCCATGCGCCACATGACGGGCGCGCCGGTCGAAATACCGCCCAGGATGCCGCCGGCGTTGTTGGACTCGACCTCGATCTCGCCGGTCTCGGCATCGATGCGATACGGATCGTTGTTCTCGCTGCCACGCATGGCGGCCACGGCAAAGCCCATGCCAAACTCCACGCCCTTTACGGCGGGAATGCCAAACGCGATTTGCGCGATGCGGTTCTCGATGCCATCGAACATGGGGTCGCCGATGCCCGCAGGAAGCCCGTAAATGCCGCACTCCACGATGCCGCCGATGCTGTCGAGTTCGTCGCGCGCGGCTAGGATTTCCTCGTGCATGCGGCCGGCGGCGGCGGCGTCAATGCACGGCAGATCGTTCGTAAGGATCGCCTTGCGGTCGGCCTCGCGATAGACCATGTCGTCCATCGGCAGGTCGGAGATGCCGCCGATCTGCGCTACATGCGCCATCACTTTAATGCCGCGGGCCTCGAGTGCCTGCAGCGCAATGCCGCCGGCGATGCACAGGGGTGCCGTTAGGCGGCCGGAGAAGTGTCCGCCGCCGGCGACATCGTGCATGTTGTGATACTTCACGCGCGCAGGGAAGTCCGCATGTCCGGGGCGGGGCTTGCGGCGCAGTTCGGAGTAATCCTTGGAGCGCGTGTTGGTGTTCTCGATAATCGCGGCGATGGGCGCGCCGGTGGTATGTCCATCGACCACACCGGCGATGATGTGGGCGGCGTCGGCCTCGCGGCGTTTGGTCGCGGTCTCGTCGCGACCGGGGGCACGACGGTCAAGGAAGGCCTGCAGCTGCTCCTGGTCAACAGCGATGCCCGCCGGAATGCCATCGAGGGAGCAGCCGATGGCGGGGGAGTGCGACTGGCCGAAGATGCTTACGTGCAAGACGTTGCCAAAGGTCGAGGACATGCTATTCCTCCTCGAGTGTGACCTTGCCGCCCAGCAGGCGGTAGTGGCCGAAGAAATCGGGATAGGACTTGTTGACGGCCTCGGCGCCGTGGATCACGACCTCGCCGGTGGCGCGGCTCGCGGCGATAGCGGCCATCATGGCGATGCGATGGTCGTTGTGCGAATCGACCTCGCCGCCGGTGAAGGCATCGACACCCTTGATGATGAGGTCATAGCCGGCAATGCGCACCTGCGCGCCCAGCGCGGTGAGCTCGCGGGTGGTGGTGACCAGACGGTCGGATTCCTTGATGCGCAGACGGGCGCAATCGCGAATAAAGGTGCGGCCCTGTGCCAACGAGGCCACGGCCGAGATGACGGGCACCAGGTCCGGAATGTCGTGGGCACTCATCTCAAAGCCGGCGAGCTTGTCGGACTGCACGGTGGCGGCGTTGGTGGAGCGCACGATGCGGGCGCCAAAGCGCGAAAGCGCGGCAAGCACGTTACGGTCGCCCTGTGCGGAGCTCAGTGACACGCCCTCGACGGTGATTGGGTCGGTGCCGATGGCACCGGCGCACAGCCAAAAGGCGGCGTTGGACCAGTCGCCCTCGACGGCTACGCTGCCGGGCGTGCGGTACGAGCCGCTGCTCACGCGGAAGTTCGTGACCTCGGGCTGGCCGTCCTTGGCCGGAATGCGCTCGACGTTGACCTCGACGCCAAAGGCCTTCATGGCCTGTATCGTCAGGTTGATGTAGGGGCGGCTCTCGATGAGGCCGGTTACCTGCACGCAGGAGGGCTGGGCCAGCAGCGGGGCTGCCAGCAGCAGGCCCGAGATGTACTGCGAGCTCACGTTGCCCGGAAGCACAAAGGTGCCCGGGCGCATGCGGCCGCTCGTCTTGAGCGGAAAACCGCCCAGACCCTGTAGGTCGCAGCCGGCGGCGATGATCTCGTCCGAGAGCGGGGAGAGCGGGCGGGCGCCCAGGCGGCCCTGGCCTACGAAGGTGGCATCCGCACCCAGCGCGCAGGCGACAGGCAGCATAAAGCGCAGCGTGGAGCCACTTTCACCGCAGTCAAGCGTGCCGCCGGCAAGGGCCTTGAGCAGGCCAAACTCAACACTCTTCATGGTGGGGTGGACCTGGAAGCCGTCCTCGACGGTCTCGATGCGAGCACCCAGTGCCGTAAGGCAGCGCACCGTGGCCTCGATGTCGGCGCAGGTGGTGTTGCAGGTGACGTGCGTCTCGCCGTTGGCAAGCGCAGCGCAGATGATGAGGCGATGCGCCATCGACTTGGACGCGATGGCGGGAACGGTGCCCTTGAGCGGGGACGGGGTGATGCGGGCTAGCATGCGGATGCGTCTCCCTTCTGGCCGAGGCCCTCGGCAATGAGTTCGTGGAAAGTGGAAAGCGGTGTGCGGTCGATGCTGCAGCGGCCAATGCCGTGCGGAATCACCAGGTCTATGGTGTCGCCCGCGCGCTTCTTGTCGTGGAGCGCCTCGGCAAAGACGGTATCGGCATCTAGGTCACAGCGGGTCGTGAGGCCATGACGGGCGCAGAGTTCCTCAATACGACCGGGCAGTGCGGCATCGCAGACGCCGTGCAGGGCCGCGGCGCGCGTGATGATGCCCATGCCGATCGACACGCAGTTGCCGTGTCCCAGCTCAAAGTGCTCGCAGGCCTCGACGGCGTGTCCGGCGCTGTGTCCAAAGTTGAGGAGCTTGCGCTGGTTGGTTTCGCGCTCGTCGGCGACGACCACGGCGCGCTTGATGTCGATATTGCGGGCGATGATGAGCGCTACGCGGGCCACATCGCGGTTGAGCAGCTCCAGCGTGAGCGGGGTCTTCTCCAGCTCGGCGAAAAGCTCCAGGTCGGCGATCACGGCGTGCTTGACGACCTCGCCGCAGCCGTCGGCGAACTGCTCGGGCGTGAGGGTGGCCAGGCACCCCACGTCGGCGATAACCACGCTCGGCTGCCAAAAGGCGCCGGCCAAGTTCTTGCCGGCAGCCAGGTCGATGGCGGTCTTGCCTCCCACCGATGAATCCACCATGGCGAGCAGGCTCGTCGGGATCTGCACAAACTTGCAGCCGCGCATGTAGGTGGCGGCCACAAAGCCCGCCACGTCGCCCACGACGCCGCCGCCGAGTGCCACGATCACGTCGGAGCGCGAAAGCTCGTGCTCGGCCACAAACTCCAAAATGGCAACGTAGGTCTCGGCGCGCTTATGGGCCTCGCCGGCCTCGAAGGTGCAGATGCTCACCTCGTAGCCTGACGCCTCCAGGCTCTGCTTAACGGGCATCTGGTAGAGCGGGCCCACGTTGGTGTCCGTCACGATGACGGCCTTGGTGCCGCCGGCGGTGGCGCGCACGAGCGGCCCCGCCTGCTCCAACAAAAACGTGCCAACATGCACCTGGTAGGGGCGTGCAGTGTCGATATCGATGGTAATCGCCATAAGCTTCGGTCCTTTCGACCTGGCGTGATGGGTTGTCTAGTGGGAGGCCTCGTCGTCGAGTGCGCGCTTAATGCGGTCGCCCTCGGCAAGGAGATTCTCCAGATAGCGCTGGTCGCGGTCCTTGAGCGCGCGGCTGTAGGCGCCAAGCGATTCGATCAGATGGTCGATCTCGAAGGCGAGCGCGTCGGCGTCGTCGATCATGAGCTCGGACCACATTTGCGGGTTGAGGTGCGCCACGCGGGTGAGATCGCGGTAGCTACCGGCCGAAAAGCCGTGGTGGACCTGGGCAGTGGGGCTTTTGACGTAGGCGTTGGATACCACGTGCGCAAGCTGGCTCGTGAAGGCGATGACACGGTCGTGCTCGGCGGCGCTGGTCACGCTGAACTTGCCAAAGCCCAAGGGGCGCACCATCTCGCGCACCTGGCCCAAAAGCTCCAGCTTGAGCGCATCGTCCACCGCGGGCGGTACGAGCACCAGCGGGGCGCCCTGGAACAGGTCGGCGCGGGAGTGTGCATAGCCCGAGTACTGCGTGCCCGCCATGGGGTGCGCGCCCACAAAGTAAAAGCCGTGCTCGTGGGCAAGCTCAAAGGCGCGCTCGCACACGATACCCTTGACGCCCACCGTGTCAATTACCACGGGGCCCATGATGGCCTCGGTATCGGTGGCGTCGGCGAGTGCCTGGGCGTGTGCCTCGAGCCACTCGATGCAGGCTTCGGGGTAGCAAGCCAGGACGATGATGTCGCATTCGCCGAGCGTCTCGTCGTTGAGCTCGCCGGCAACGGTGCCCATGCTGGCAGCCGTCATGACATCGTCATCGGGATCCCAGGCCAGCACGCGGACGCCCGCCTGCGCATAGCCGCGGGCAAAGCTGCCGCCGATGAGGCCAAGGCCGACGATGCCGGCGCACTTGGGGCCGCCCTGGTTAACGCGCGCGTTTCTCACTGTACCCATGGGCTACTCCATGGTCTCTTGGCAGACGACCTCGCGGATGGCTCGGATGCGGCGCATGGTGTCGTCGAACTGATCGGGGGTGAGGGCCTGGGCGCCGTCGGACCAGGCGCGGCTCGGCTCGTCGTGGACCTCGATCTCCAGGCCGTTGGCGCCGCAGGCGGTCGCGGCAAGCGCCATGGGCTCAACGTAGCGGGTGTAGCCGGTGGCGTGGCTGGGGTCGGCGACGACGGGCAGGTGCGACAGGTGGTGCAGCACCGGCACGGCGTTGAGGTCGAAGGTGTTGCGAGTACGGGTTTCGAAGGTGCGGATGCCGCGCTCGCACAGGATGACGTTGTCGTTGCCCTCGCTCATGATGTACTCGGCGGCCATGAGCAGCTCATCGATCGTGCCGGACATGCCGCGCTTAAGCAAGATCGGAGTCTTGGTCTTGCCGACCTCTTTGAGCAGAGGGAAGTTCTGGGCGTTGCGGGCGCCGATCTGCATGACGTCGATCTTCTTGTCCAGGAAGACCTGCACGTCGCGCGGGTCCATGATCTCGGTGACGATCGGCATGTCGAGCTCGGCAGACGCCTCGCACAGCAGGTCCAGGCCGGCGGGACCCATGCCCTGGTAGGCGTACGGGGAGGTGCGGGGCTTGTAGGCGCCGCCGCGCAACATCGTGGCGCCGGCGGCCTTCACGCGGCGGGCGATGCGGATGAGGTTCTCGCCCTCGACGGAGCACGGGCCGGCGATGACCTGGAACTGGTCGCCGCCGATCTTGACGCCGTGGCCGCAGTCGATGACGGAGTCCTCGGGGTGGAACTTGCGGTTGGCGCGCTTGAACGGCTCGGAGACGCGCTGCACGCGCTCGACGACGTCCATGGACTCGAGCAGGAACGGGTCGATCTTGGTCGTATCGCCCACCAGGCCGATGATCGTCTCGTTCTCGCCGCGCGAGACGTCGGTTTTCAGGCCCTTTTTCTCAATCCAGCTGACGATATGGCTGACGGCCTCGTCGCTGGCGCTCTGCTTTAAAATTGCAATCATGGTGTGCCTCTCACCTCGATGGATAACCCTTGCAAAAACGGCCCGCATCGCGAGCCGTGTATATATGGTGCATGAGAGTTTATACTATCTGATTCGCTTTTGCCTTCTAAAGTGAGCCGTTGCGCCGCGTCTTCCCCGGAATTGCAAAGCTTTTTCTTTTATTTTGATAGCCCGTGGTGCACTTGGGTATAATGCCAACCGTTGGCCCTATTAGCTCAGGGGATTAGAGCGTCTGCCTCCGGAGCAGAAGGCCGTTGGTTCGAATCCAACATGGGGCACCATCGAACGTAAGACCGTCCGAACCTCGCATGGTCCGGGCGGTTTTTCTTATACCGACGCGACGTGATGGGACGTGGTATGGCAGCAACGGATATCGAGCGCGGACTCTCGACCGCCGAGGTCGAGGAGCGCATCGCCGCCGGTAAGATCAACCGCAACATGGAGCTCAAGACCAAGTCGGTCAAAGAGCTCATCATCGAGAACCTCTGCACGCTGTTCAATTTGATCAACGTGATCTTGGCGTTCCTGGTCATTTTGACCGGTTCGTTTAAGAATCTGACGTTCCTGTTCGTGGTGTTCCTCAATACCGCTATTGGCGTCATTCAGTCCATGCGTTCCAAGAAGATGGTCGATAAGCTCACGCTGCTGACCTCCAAGAAGGCCATCGCGGTGCGCGACGGCTCCGAGGTTGAGCTCGACCTGGATCAGATTGTGCTCGACGACATCATCCGCCTGGGGCGTGGCGACCAGATTCCCGCTGACGCCGTGGTGGTTTCGGGCGAGGCGCTCGTGAACGAGAGCCTGCTGACGGGCGAGAGCGACCTTATTAAGAAACAGCCCGGTTCCGAGCTCATGAGCGGCAGTTTTATCGACTCGGGCCTGCTGCGCGCCCGCGTGATCCATGTCGGCGCCGACAACTACGTGGCCAAAATTAATAACGAGGCCAAGTACGTCAAAAAGGTCAATTCCGAGATCATGAACGCGCTTAACGCCATCGTGCGCTTTGCGAGCATCATCATGATCCCGCTCGGTTTGGCGTTGTTTGCCTCGAGTGTGAGCGAGCTGTGGGATGCCGCGGGAACCCCAGGCGATAGCGCGCTTTCGTGGTGCTTCTCCGAGCTGTTGGCTGGCCATGTGCCTTCGTCGGCGCTGCTGTCCACAGTGGGCGCCCTGCTGGGCATGATCCCGCAAGGCCTGGTGCTGCTGACCTCGTCGGTGCTCGCCATCGCCACGGTGCGCCTGGCCCGCCGCAAGGTGCTGGCGCAGCAGCTCTACTGCATCGAGACGCTCGCGCGCGTCGACGTGCTGTGCCTGGACAAGACGGGCACCATCACGTCGGGTCGCATGGAGGTCGAGGGCACGTATCCGCTGCCGGTCGAGGGTATGGGTGCGGGGGAGAGCGACGCCGCCGTTCCCGTCGATACCACGGTGCTCGATTTTGCGCTGGCTAACGTGGCGCGTGCGACTTCGGCCGATGCCAACGAGACCTGCCAGGCGCTGCTCAACTATTACGCCGATCGCCCGGTCGAGGTGTCTGAGCCGCTGTCGGTCATTCCGTTCTCGTCCTCCAAAAAGTGGAGTGGCGCTTCGTTTGCGCAGGGCTCCTATGTGATGGGCGCTGCGCAGTTTGTGCTTTCGGAGCGTGCGTTTTCGCAGGTCGAGAACCGTGTCGCCGAGCTTGCCGATACCTGCCGCGTGCTCGTGGTGGCGCGCGTGGACGGCTTTACGCCCGATGGCGATATGGTGGGCGAGGCCGAGCCCGTGGGCTTTGTGACCATCCGCGACGAGATCCGTACCTCGGCGGCCGAGACCATCGGCTACTTTAACGAGCAGGGCGTGACCCTCAACGTGATCAGTGGCGACGACCCGCGTACGGTGTCGTCGATCGCACGCGTGGTGGGCGTGCCGGGGGCGGACGCTTATGTGGACGCCACGACGCTCGATACGCCGGCCAAGCTCGATGCCGCAGTGGACCGCTACCATGTCTTTGGTCGTGTGACCCCGCAGCAGAAGCGCGAGCTCGTGCAGGCACTCAAGCGCCGCGAGCACACCGTGGCCATGACGGGCGACGGCGTCAACGACGTGCTGGCGCTCAAGGAGGCCGACTGCTCCGTCGCCATGGCGGCCGGCTCCGATGCCGCGCGTAACGTGGCCGAGATCGTACTTGTCGACAACGACTTTGCCTCGATGCCCGCCGTGGTGGCCGAGGGCCGTCGCTCCATCAACAACCTGCAGCGTTCGGCTTCGCTGTTCTTGACCAAGACGCTGTTCTCGATGGGCCTGGCGGCGCTGTGCATCGCGCTGCCGCCGTACCCTTTCGAGCCGATTCAGATGACGCTCATCAACTTCTTCTGCATTGGCGCGCCGGGCTTTGTCTTGGGCCTGGAGCCCAACAATGCTCGCGTGAAGGGGTCGTTCCTGACGAACGTGCTCAAGCGGGCACTGCCGGCGTCGATTGCGGTCATTTTGGCCGCGGCGCTCGATATCTTTGTGGCGCGCGTGTTTGGCTTTAACCAGCTCACGCTGTCTACGATGTGCCTGCTTACGTCGTGCGCGGCGAGCGTCAGCCTGATCTGGCGCATCTCGCAGCCTCTCACGCCCTTGCGCGTGGTGCTCTTTGTGTTTGTAGTCGCCGGCATCTTGGTGGGCGTTATCGGATTCCCGGAGCTGCTGTCTATTGCCAACCTGTCGATGGGCCAGATGGTTATCTTGGCTGTCATCGTGGCCTTTACCTGCTCGGTGTTCTTTAAGCTCGCCACGATGATGGATTCGCTTAAGCCGCGTCGTCGTCATGCCGCAACTGGTTTTGGTCGCGGTGTGCGCGTCCGCCTGGGTCGCGGTGGCGGCAAGGTGAGCTCGACGGGTTCGACGGCGGAGCGTTTTGCCAAGCGCGTCGCCGCCGACATGGCGCAGCGCCGCGAATCTCGCACCGTTCGTGAGGCCGAGGCCCGCGCACTCGAGGGCGTGGCCCAGGCCCAGCCCAAGAAAAAGAAGGGTAGCGGAGCCAAGCGCTCTCGCGTAACCAAGTCCGCCCAAGGCATCAAAGTCTCGATGCCGAGCAAAAAGAAGAAGTAGCTACGCGCCCTGGCGATGTTGAATTGGTGCCTTGTTCCTGTGGGGCCGTGGCGATGTTATGCTCTAACCTCGATTGTTTGAATTGCTTCGAAAAGAGGATGCCGTGATCTGCCCGCATTGCCTTAAGACTATCGAGGACGGCGCCTCGTTCTGCCCCTACTGCAACGCCTACGTGGGTCCGGGCGATGGTCCGGAGCACACCGAGTTCGTGTTCTGTGAGGGCTGCGGTGCCCGTCTTTCTCCGCATGATCGTACGTGCCCTAAATGCGGACGCCCCGCTCCGGGTATCCTCTCCGAGGACGCGGCCGCATCCGACCTGGCAGCGGGCCGCACGGCGGGCTTTCCGCGCCTAACGCAAGAGCAGATTGACACCGAGGTGCCTCATGCGTCGACCTCTGCCGCTGCAGTGCTCTCAGACGCCGCCGACCCCAATGAGACCTGCGTGCTGCCGGCTTTCGATAAGGATTTCGGTATCCCCAAGGTCGATATTCCCATGCCCGTTTCCCTGCATGACGATGCTCAAAAACCCAAGCGCAAGGTGCACCCCGACGAGGACGCCTATCACAAGCACAAGCGTCATATTCCCAAGCCGCTTATTGTCATCGCGGTCCTTGCCGTCGTTTGCGGCGGTGCCTATTGGTTCGTGACGGCCGATCCCATGGGTGTTATGCCCGGCTTCTACGACCAGTTTGGCCAAGCTGCACAAACCACCTTCCCCACGCGCCAAAAGGGCGAGGCCACTGAGGACGATACCAAGCAGGACGATTCTGCCGAGGTGGTCCAGGAAGAAACCGTGCTCACCGATGATCAGCTCTATACCAGGCTCGACGGTCTGTATCAGACCATCGTGTCCTATGCTGACGAGGATCAGATCGGAGAGGTCATCGATTCCTTCAACAACGGCTATCTCCGAACGCCGCTGTCCACCCGTCAGGAGCTGTCGCAGAGTGCCTACGCCCTGCGCGACCAGATCAAAAAGACGCAAGATGAGCTCAACAACCTTAAGTACCAGGACGATACGGTCTATGCGGATGACATCACCCACTTAAAGCAGCTTGCCGAGTGGATGTATGAGCGCGTCGACGTGATTTGCCAGAGCTGGGATATCTCGCTGGCCATTCCCGATGGCGAGTCGATGAGTTCCCACCAAAGCGAGATCCTGGCGCCCATCGCGCAGGGCGGCAATAGCGCGCTGAACCAGTACGATGCCAATGTGGGTTCCTGGAAGCCGCAGCAGCGTTCCTAAAATTAGTTCGCCATAGTCGGCATAACCTACGTGCGCAATTGATGTAAGCCCGTGCTTATTGCTACAATTCGTACAAATATGCTTTAAACGCACGAGGAAGGAACCACATGTTTGGTTTTAAGAAAGAGCTCTACACGCCCGAGTATCAGCTTGTCGGCGACGAGTGCGCCGTAATCGAGACGTCGAAGGGTACCATCAAGGTCAAGTTTGACGGCGAGGGCGCTCCCATTCATGTCGCGAATTTCTGCGAGCTTTCCACGATGGGCTTCTATGATGGCCTTAAGTTCCATCGCTATGTGCCCGGTTTTGTTATCCAGGGCGGGGACCCCAATACCCGCGACATGTCCGGCGCCGACGTCGCTGCCGGTCTTGAGGGCCCCGACGGCATGCCCGGTACCGGTGGCCCCGGCTACTGCATCAAGGGCGAGTTTGCCACCAATCCGCGCAACAGCCATGTCGATGGCGCCCTTGCCATGGCACGCTCCATGGACCCCGATTCCGCGGGTTCGCAGTTCTACTTCTGCCTGGGTGCCCAGCATAACCTCGATTCCGGTTACACCGTCTTTGGTACCACGGTCGAGGGTCTCGATGTGATTTCGCAGCTGCGTGCCGGCGACGAGATCGTTCATGTCGAGATCGTTCACGAGTAAAGGGGACTTCCTTGAATAGCCAGCTGATCCAACAGGGCCGCGCCGCTTACCGCGCGGGTGATTTTTCCGCTGCAGCCCAGATGCTTGGGGCGGCAAAAACTCCCGATGAGATTATGGGCGAGGCAGATCACCTTCGTGGCAACGCCTTGATGCACCTGGGCATGTATGCCGAGGCCGCCGAGGCCTATGCCGCCGCCCTCAACGACGGCACCTACGGCAAGCGCGGCGCGCTGCTCACCAACCGCGGCAAGGCGCTCGCCGCCGTGGGCGACTACGCGACGGCCGCCCAGGCGTTCTCTGCTGCTACGCAGGATGCTTCCTATGCCACGCCGTTCAAGGCCTATCTGGGCCTGGGCAATGCGCTGTTCCAGTCGGGCGACTATGCCAACGCGGGAACCGCCTTCCGTCAGGCTGCCATCGACGGCGCCAATCCGGCTCCTGCCGCCGCACTCGGCGAGCTCGGTCGTTGCTTCATTAAGCTCGGCCGTCCGGCGGATGCCGTGGAGACCTACCGCACGGCTATCGACTTTGCCGGCCCCCGCGACGACACGCGTGCGCTCAACGCCGGCATGGGTCAGGCGCTTTCTGCCGCCGGCCGTCCCTCCGACGCACTCGACGCCTTTAACGCCGCTACTGCCGATGGCATCTACCAGCTCACCTCCGAGCAGGCCGATGAGCTTGCCCGCGTGCAGGATTCGCTTGCTGCGCTGTCTGCCCAGACGGCTATGGCCACGGCTCCGGCGCCCGCGATGGACGCTCCTGCCGTCGATCCGCTCGATCCTACGGGTGCGACCGGTCAGTTTATGCCCGATCCCTCGGACACCGGCTTCTTTACGCTGTCCGAGTCCGAGATGGTCCAGCAGGACCGTCAGGATCGTAAGCAGGCCAAGGTCCGTCGTCGCCATCGCCACACGGGCCTCAAAGTCTTCATCGTGCTGCTTCTGCTCATTTTGATCGCCGCGGGCGGTCTGGGCTTTGCCTACACGCGCGGCTTTGGCTTCCCGTCTCAGGAGTCTGTCGTTACCGATCTGTTCCAGGCTGCCGGCGACGGTGACGCCGCAAAGGCCGAGTCTTGCCTGGCCTCGAGCCTGTCCGAGGACGCTAAGTCGATGATTATCTCCTCGATTCCGCAGGGTGCCACCGTGTCCGTCGAGGGCATGGATCAGTCCATGACCGAGACGACCGCCAAGGTGAAGGCATCGCTGTCCAAGGGCGGCGAGCAGGAGTACACCGTCAAATTCGTGCGCTCCGACAACCATATCGGCTGGGCCGTTTCTTCGCTCGATATGGATTTCTCGGCTGCTGACAACCAGTAGTGACCTTATGGGATTTAGCTTTGCCCGGCGCTTCACCGCAAGTGAGGTGTCGGGCTTGCGCTAGTATGATGAGCTAGTAGTTTTCCAGCAATCATCCAACACATCAGGAGTTGCGTTGTTTTCTTTGATGGATATGTTCTTCGGTAGCTATGCGGGCGATCTTGCCATCGACCTCGGCACCGCAAATACGCTTGTCTCCGTGCGCGGGAAGGGCATCGTCATTCGCGAGCCCTCTGTAGTCGCCATCGACAAGAACGACGAGCGCATCCTGGCGGTCGGTATCGAGGCAAAGCGCATGCTCGGCCGTACGCCCGGCAACATCGTGGCCGTTCGTCCCCTGAAGGACGGCGTCATCGCCGACTTCGATGTTACCGAGGCCATGCTTCGCTACTTTATCGACAAGGCGTCCGAGAAGCGCTATCCGTGGACTCCGCGTCCGCGTGTTGTCGTCTGCGTTCCCTCCGGCGTCACGTCGGTCGAGAAGCGCGCTGTCTTTGAGGCCACGATCCAGGCCGGTGCCCGCCAGGCCTATCTGATCGAAGAGCCCATGGCTGCCGCTATCGGCGCCGACCTGCCCGTCGAGGAGCCCACCGGCTCCATGGTCATCGACATCGGTGGCGGTACCACCGAGGTTGCCGTTATCGCTATGGGCGGTATCGTCGTCTCGCAGTCCATCCGTATTGCCGGCGATGAGTTCGACCAGGCTATCCTCACGCACGTTCGCGATGCCTACAACCTTGCCATCGGCGAGCGTACGGCAGAGGACATCAAGATTAAGGTCGGCTCCGCCGTGCCGCTCAAGGACGAGCTCGACGTCGAGGTCAACGGCCGCGACGTGATCACCGGTCTGCCCAAGACCGTGCGCATCGAGAGCGAGGAGATTCGTCGCGCACTCAACAAGCCGCTCGACGAGATGGCCAAGGCCGTCAAGGACGCGCTCGACGCTACGCCTCCCGATCTTGCCTCGGACCTTATGTACTATGGCATTTTGCTGACTGGAGGCGGCGCGCTGCTGCGCGGTCTCGACGTGCGCCTGCGCGATGAGACCGGCGTTTCGGTCAACGTCAGCCCCACGGCGCTCGATAACGTTGTTAACGGCTGTGCCCGCGTGCTCGAGGCCAATGCGTTTGATGGCGGCTTCGTCCAGACCAATGCTTAATTTCCAAAAGGTGGATTCCATTTGGCACGATCTTCGGGTTTCTCTACAAATCTGAATACCAAGCGACAATCAACGGGTATGCGCCCGTTGATTGTTTTCAGCCTGATTTCGGTGTTGCTGCTCACGTTTTATATCCGTGAGGGCGAGGCCGGGCCGATTCATGCCGTGCGCTCG
The DNA here is from genome assembly GCA_905215445.1 of uncultured bacterium. Lineage (GTDB taxonomy): Bacteria > Actinomycetota > Coriobacteriia > Coriobacteriales > Coriobacteriaceae > Collinsella. Next base: position 24,502 of record CAJMPZ010000035.1, read on the forward strand.
GGCGTGACGACGATTACCTCGCCGGTGCGCTTTGTGGGCTCGGCTGTGGCGGCTCCCTTCAATGCGATCGGCAATGTGTTCTCTAACCTTACGGCGTCGCAGGACACGCTTGACGAGCTTAAGAAGCAAAACGAGGAACTGACCTCTAAGGTTGCCGAGCTCTCCGAGGCTCAAAAGACCGCCGAGCGTCTGGAGGGGCTGGTCGGCCTCCAGTCGACCTACAACCTCAAATCAACCGCAGCTCGTATCGTCGGCGCTTCGGGCGATGCCTGGACCTCGACCGTCACCATCGACAAGGGTTCTGCCGACGGGCTTACCATCAACATGCCTGTGACGAGTTCTGCCGGTGTCATAGGCCAGATTATCGAGGTCTCGGCCAAGACGTCCACCGTGCGTCTGATTGGCGATGAGAGCTCGGGCGTGTCCGCCATGGTGCAGGACACGCGCGCCCAGGGCATGCTGCAGGGTCAGGCTGACGGTACGCTGCGTCTTGAGTATGTGAGCGTCGATTCCG
>CAJMPZ010000036.1 GCA_905215445.1 uncultured bacterium
CTTGTCGGGCACATCGAAGGGCTCGTGCGGGTCGAAGGTCTCAACCATGAGGAAGAAGTCGTCGGCCCCAGCATTGCCGTCGATCCAGTCGCAGGCGGACTGGAAGGTCTTGGGGCTCGGCATGTCCTCTTCGTTGGGCCAGAGCTGACGGTTCTTCTGGTACTGCTCGCGCACGCGCCCGTAGAAGGTCTCGGGCATGTTATTCGGCTCATCGATGCGGCTGACCCACGGGTCGCCCTCCTGGCCGCGGTAGTAATCCCAGGTGTTGAACTCCTGGAGGTAGCCCTCGCCACCGGTGCGTAGGTAGTGGCAGTGGTCGGTGGTGATGTGGCAGAAGTTGCCGTTCGCGCGCAGGCAGGCCGGCAGCGTCACATCGAAGGGCTCGATGGGGCCCCAGGGGCGCTCGAGGAAGTTGTAGCGACCGGTGAGGATGTCGCGGCGGGCAGGCATGCAGGGAGCCGAGCCGATCCAGTGGTTGTCGAACACGCAGGAACGCTCGGCAAAGGCATCGAGATTGGGGGTCTGGACGTCGGTTGCGGGGTTGTAGCACGACAGGACGTCGCGACGCAGAGTATCCATGAGCACGAGGACGGTTCTCATTGGCATCCTTTCGATAGTTGGATTTGCCAGATGGCGATACGCCAAAGGCACATGGGCATAATGGAGCGCACCCCGATCGCGCACGATGGAGAGCACATGAGACAACGAGGCCCGCGCCCGGCATGCGGGGCGCGGGCATCAAACGATTTGCCTTTTGATAAGCTCGCGATTAGGCGAAGATCTTGAACGCCGGGAAGTAGAAACCGATAGCGGCGAACACAAGGGAGAACACAATCAGACCGATGATGATCTGGGCGGAGTTCTTGCCCTGGCCCTTCTTGAGCAGGCGATAGCAGATGAAAGTCAGAACGACAGGCAGCAGGAAGGGCAACACCTTATCGAGCTGGTCCTGGAGCACCAGCGGGTCACCCTCACCGAAGGCGAACTGCACGGCAAGCTTGAGCTTAACGGTCGTGGCGATCAGGCCGCCGGTGACCATGACGCCCAGCACGTTGGCGAGGTTGCCCAGACGGTCGAAGACCTGGACGCCCGCCTTCTCGACGAGCTCCATGCCCATCTCGTAACCCTTGTGCAGGCCGAAGTACTTCAGCGGCCAATACAGCAGGTTGATGAGCAAGAACATCACGAGCGGACCCACAATGGAGCCGTTGTCGACGCACATAGATGCGCCGATGGAGCCGGCGATCGGGAACCAGGTGAGGTTCAGCAGGGAGTCACCAAGGCCGGCGAAGGGACCCATGAGGGAGGTCTTGATGCCGACGACGGTGTCCTTCTGATCCTCATCCGTGGTCTCCTCCAGGGCGGCGGTGATGCCAAGGATGAAGGGGATCGCGAGCGGGTGGGTGTTGAAGTACTCGAGGTGGCGCTTCATGGCGTTAACGCGCTCCTCCTTGGGGGCGTCCTTGTAGAGCTCCTCGAGGACAGGGGCAAAGCAGTAGGTCAGGGACAGCGACTGCATGCGCTCGTAGTTGTGCGCGAATTGGCAACCCTGGGTGCGCAGCAGGACCTTGTTCAGGGTGGAGTTGGAGATCTTACCCATTAGAGATCGTACTCCTCGTCATCATCGGAGCCGGCGGCAGAGGCGGCGGCAGGGGCGGGTTGATTCTTCTGGCCCTCGGTAATGACGTCCCACACGCCGGCGGCGGCGCAAGCGGCGAGCGCGATGCCCACGGTCGGGACGTTGAGGAAGGCGGCCATGATAAAGCCGAGCAGCAGGAAGATCCACATGTTCTTCTTCATCATCATGGTGAGGAGCATGGCCAGACCGACGGCGGGCATCATGCCACCGGCGGTGGAGAAGCCGGTGAGGACCCACGGAACCTGGTTCTGCAGGAAGGCCATGATGTCCTCGATCACGAAGGAGCCGATGCCCGTGGCGATGAAGACGGGAACGGCGCGGGTCAGGAAGAAGCACAGGGCGCCGGTCCAGAAGAACTTGTTGACGGCGTTGAACTTACCGGACTCGATGGCCTTGTCGGCACCGTGGACAAGCGAGACGTTAGTGGTCATGACCAAGATGTTCAGCTGCTGAACCAAGGTGGCGGTGGGGATGCCGATGGCGACTGCCAGGGCGATGGCGCTGGCGGTGTCGGTGGAACCCATGATGCCCAGGGCGGCACCGACGATGGTGCCGGAGATGACATCCGGCGGAACATAAGCGCCGATGTTGTTGACGCCGAGCCACATGAGCTCCATGGTCGCGCCGATCATGATGGCGGTCGTCATGTCACCGAGGATGATGCCGACGCCGACGGATGCCAGCAGGGGCTTGCGGAAGCCCAGGTGGGGACCGAACTGGTCCCAAGTGCACAGACCCGCCCAGATGGCGAGCAGAAGTGCCTGAAGCATAAGCCTCTCCTTCCCTATTCGCCCATCGTTCCCTCCGATGGGCACGCCCCGGGTTCACATGCCCGGAGATGGTTACTTACTTAGTAGTTCTTGAGGAGCTCGGACACGGGCTCCTTGGAATCGCGCGTGGTGGTCTGCATCCAGCAGTCGACGCCGAGGCCAATGAGCTCCTCGAAGGCGGCCTTTTCCTCGGCGGTGACGGACATGTTCTTGTGCAGGCGATGACGCTGCTCGTTGAAGCGCATGCCGGAGACGTTCAGGTAGTCGAACGGCAAGCCGTTCTCGTGCAGCTTGAGGGCGTCGATGGGGTTGGTGAAGAGCACCATCGTGGCCTTCTTGAGCTCGGTCTTCTTGAGGACCTCAATGAACTTCTCGACACCGAAGACGGAGACCTTGATGTCGGGGGCGGCGAGGCCGGCGACGGACTTCTGGACGGGGTCGTTGGCGACCTTATCCGAGACAATGATTGCCGATTCGATGCCGAAGTCGGGAATCCAAGTGGTGGCGACCTGACCGTGGATCAGGCGGTCATCGATGTCGACGAGTTTGAGTGCCATGATGTTCTCCTTTTCGTTTGCACGTTCCTTCAGTACCGTTTACGAATGCTCTGCTCGATCGAGGCGCCCACTCGGGGGATACGGGTGAGCGCCACTCGAATCGACGGGCTAACGAGCCTAGAGGTCCAAATCGTCCTCGTCTGCCTCCACGGCCGGAGCGGGAGCCTTGATCTCCTGCTGGGCCCCGGCGTGAGCGGCAGTGAGCTGGGCACGGACCGCGTCGGCGGAATCGAGGCCATCGCGGGTGAGCAGGAGCTCGACCACAACGGGCATGGACAGGCCAGTGTAGGCAACCATGTTCATGCCGTTGAGCAGGCAGCGGGTAGTCACGTTGAATGGGGTGCCGCCGTAGATGTCGCATAGGGTGACGACGAGTTCGCACTCGGCGCTGAGGGTCTCGTAAGCCTCGCGCATCTCGGACTCGAAAGACTCCAGGCTCTTCTCGGCGGTGAGACCAAGAGCGATGACATCAGGCTGCTTGCCCGCAATCATCTCGACGGCGCCGAGGGCGGCCTGAGCGAACTCTCCGTGACTTGCAAGGATGACACCGATACGCATCTTCTGTCCTTTCATACTTATTAATTCTCTTCGTTCTGTTCGTTCTGTTCGTTCTGTTCGTTCTGTTCGTTCTGTTCGTTTATGTTCGTCTATATTTGTTTATTGGTCAAGAGATGATTTTTGGAATGAGCTCTATTTACCTCCTATTTGATGGTTTTTTCCGTGAGCGTTATGTTTTGACCGGTGAAAGGTAATGTGCCTTCGTGAACGGTTTGCGTTTATTTATGTTGTTCGTTTACATTGAAATAAGAACAAACGCTCGATGAGGGAGTCGGCACTCATGAAATCCGAACGCCAGCAGGCCATTCTCGACTTGCTCGATCAACATCATTCGGTATCGGTAAACGAGATATCTAATACCCTATCTGTTTCGGATATGACCATCAGGCGTGACCTGGCCGAGCTTGCCGACAAGGGCCTTCTTGTGCGCGTACACGGAGGGGCTCAGCTTCCACACTCCGCCCACGGAACAGCCCTTTCACGTTTGACCCCGCATGAGGAGAAACGTCGTTTTCAAGTTGATCAGAAACGTGCCGCTGCTATAGCCGCCGCCCAAACCGTCTCAGCCGGCGATACGATCTTTCTCGGTGGAGGCTCCACTCTCGAGCTCATGTGTTCGTATTTGCCCCAGGAGGACATACGCGTCGTCACCAACAGTCTTCCCGTGCTGAACCTGCTAGCCGACAATCCACATATAGATCTATTCTTTGTTGGTGGCATGATGCGTCACGACACGCGAGTTTTCACCATGCCATACAACGGCCGCGGCCCCTACGGTCTATCCGCTCCCAAGGCCTACGTCTCGGCAACCGGTATTTTTGGAAACGAGGTCTTTGGCTCTCGTCCCGATGCAGCCATGGTCCTCTCAGACGCTCTTTCTCGAGCTCAGGAGCGTTATCTTGTTGTAGATGCTGAAAAAGTCGGAAGGCGCGACTTCTGCCTTTTCACCACACTGGAGGATATGACCGCGGCATTCATTAACGAGGACGCAGACCCCCGGACCATCGAGGCCCTCCGCGCCTATACCTCCGTCATTACCGCATAATCCAATTGGCAAGCCATGCTTAAACCCGAACGTCACGAACAATTACTTGAGCTGTGCGCTCAGCGCGGAATGGTCACTGTTGCCCAAGCCGCAACAATCTTTGGTATATCTGAAATGACCGCTCGAAGAGACTTCGATGAGCTCTCGCGACGCGCTGGCGTCATCCGCGAGTACGGTGGCATCCGACTTTCAAGCGGCTCCCCCATTGCCGAAGAGGTCCCGTTTTTTGAAAAGCTCTCAATCCGCTCCCCTGAAAAAGAGCATATCGCACGCACCGCTGTCAACCTCATCAGAGAGCGCGACACCATCTTCCTCGGACCCGGTTCGACTTGCGCTCTCATCGCCCGTGCGCTGCCGCGCATGCGGCTGCGCGTCATCACAAACAGCATCATCGTGCTGAACATGCTCCAGACGCGTAACGATGTGGAGATCTGGGCCCTGGGAGGACAGTATCGCAAACGATCGGGTTCTTTCGTCGGGCCCATCGCCGAAGATGCTCTCGCCCCGCTCGGTATCGACACTTGCTTTATCGGCACCAACGGCGTACTCGCCCAATCCATCTCCTGTTCTAACCTTGAGGAAGGACGCTTACAGGCGCTCGCTTGCGATCGCGCCGCCAAGCGTTACCTTGTCTGCGATTCAAGCAAGATCGGACAGATGGACTTCTTCGGCTTCTTCAATCTCGATCAAATGGACGCACTCATCACCGATGCAAATGTCAACGACAAACAGCGTTCCATGGTTCTCGAATCAACTCGCATCATCGTCGCAGAATAGGCCTGTTTTGATTTAGCTGGACACCACAGCAAAGACCCCGATTCGATAAAGCCGAATCGGGGTCTCATTATTCGCATCAAATCGCAAATAGGTCAGCAGCTACTTCTCAGTGTAGACGCTCTCGCCACCGAGATAGGTCTCGACGAGGGATAGGTCGGGGTTGAGGACGACAACCTCACCCACGTAATCGGAGGTGCCGGCACCGGTGAGCACCACATTGAGGCGACCGTCGCCCATGGCGCGGGCGTCGGCCAGGAACGCCTCGACGGCCTCAAGGTTATCCTTGTAGATGTTCAGCGTGTCAAGCCAAAGCTCGGGAGACGACACGTTGATGCCTGCTTAACTCTGCTCGCTCAGGCTAAAGACTTTGTTGAGGATCGATGATCTGCTGCAAGGTGAACTTACATTGGGACGTGTCGCATTCTTCTTGCGAATCCTCAAAATCAAAGATCATGATGGCGCAGTTGGGGAGTTTTGTTGGGAGCTCGAAGCCCTCTGGGGCTGCAGCCTTGATGAATTGGCGGCTGGCGCTGCCGTGGCTTACTGCTAGGAGGGTTTCGATACCATCGGCGCCCATGATATTGGTGAGGGTGTCCACCATGCGCTCTTGCAACGCGCGGCTTCCTTCTCCTCCGAAGGGGACCAGGTCCTCGCCCGGATCCCAGACGTCGGTGGGGAGGGCATCGTGGGGACCTTCTTCGAAGGTGCCGTAGCAGCGCTCGATGATGCCTTCGCAGGGCTCGACAGCGGCGTCCGGACCGAGGAGTTCGGTAGCAACGAGCTGAGCTGTGTCCATGGCTCGGCCCAAGGGCGAAGAGACCACTTTGTCGGGAACGACGTTGTGGGCTTTGAGCCACGCGGCTGCCACCCGTGCCTGCTGACGGCCCAGGCCGGTCAGCGGTGAATCGCAGCGGCCCTGGACCAGCTTTTTGACGTTGAACTCCGTCTGACCGTGGCGGAGTAGGTATAGGCGCTTCATGCTCTCCCCTTCTGCATAACTTGCTTTGCCGGCGCGGCCTACTCGTGGGTATGGCCTACGTAGTCTTCGTCGATCGTAATCTTGGCAATCGACTTGGGATATTCCGATTCGACCCGTTGTGCCAGCGCGTGTTTTACGTCTTCGGCACTCATCTGCAGATCCGAGGGACGCACGCAGTCAAAGATCACGTTGGTGTGCGTAGGACCCGGCACACAGCGAAGGTCGTGAATCGAAAGGCGGTTATCGATCTGTTGGGCCATGGCGTTAATGCGTAAACGCATGCTCGCCACCTTTGGATCGTCGGTCACGATGGGGTCGTAATGGAGCGTGACAATCATGCCGTCTTCGTTCCTAAACGCCTGCTCAATATTGTCGAGCGTGTCGTGGCTTTCCAGCGGGCTGGCCTCGGCCGCCATCTCTGCGTGAGCGCTTGCGAACTTCCTGCCCGGGCCGTAGTCGTGAACCATCAGATCGTGAACGCCCAAAACACCGGGATAGCTCATGATCTTATCTCGAATGTGCTTGACCAGCTTAGGATCGGGCGTCTGGCCCAAAAGCGGGCTCACCGTATCCTGGATGAGTTCAAAACCGCTCCAGCCAATATAGGCGCCAACGGCAAGGCCGACCCATGCGTCAAGATTGATGTGCGTCACCTGCGAAACAATTGCGCACGCCAGCACGGCGCCCGTAGCAAGGACATCGTTCTTGGAATCCTGGGCGGTCGCATGCAGCGTCTCGGACTCAATGCGATCGCCGAGCTTTTGGTTGAGGGTCGCCATCCAGAGCTTTACGACCATCGAAAGCACGAGAACTGCCACCAGGGCAAGCGAGAACTCGACAGGTTCGGGGTGGATGACGCGCTCGACCGAGGACTTCACCAGCTCAACGCCAATCAGCAGCACGAGTGCCGCCACGACCAATCCCGAGAGATACTCGTAGCGACCGTGGCCGTAAGGATGCTCGGGGTCGGCCGGCTTGCTCGCCAGCTTAAAGCCAAGGACACTCACGATGTTCGAGCTGGCATCGGATAGGTTGTTCATGGCATCCGCCACAATCGAAACCGATCCCGAAACCACACCAATTGCGCCCTTCGCAGCACAAAGCGCGACATTGGCGACAATACACACCATGCCCGCTAACGTGCCCACACGCGCACGATCGCCCTGCGCACGCTTAACAATCCACTCGACCATCTACATCCGCCCCCACGGTGCTACTTATATATCTATTGTTCAAACGGATTGTAGTGTAGCCACTTTGTCCCCCAGATACAAAAAGGCCGCGACCCACACGGGCCACGGCCTTGGAATGTGGCAAAGGAATCGTCCTTGTGCCGCACAGGTTTACGCGCTTACTTCGGCCGCGCTCTTAGAGGTTTCGGGCAAATCGGCTCCATCCCCCGCCGCCTGCCCCTTCGCCGGAACCACGCCAAAGCAGTAGCTCAGCGCCGCAGACACCGCAAATGCCACACCGCCGGCAGCGCAGCACCACAGCAGGTTCGAGATGCCGCCCGTGGCAAAGCCAATGACCATGAGGACATTCGTCATGCCGATGGTATAGGCCGTAACGTGGCCCACGGCTGCAACAAGGCCTCCGACGGCGCCGCCAATGGCCATGCACGTCAGGCACCTGCCATATTTAAAGCCGCAACCGTACAGCGCCGGCTCGCTTACGCCGCCAAGAACACCCGAGATTGAATAGCCCAGCATGAGCGCCTTCTCGTCCTTATCCGCAACGCGAAGCGACGCGCCAAAGGGCATGCCCCAAACGGCGAACGTTGCCATCGTCGCGGCGATCAGGATGCACGAATCCGTTCCCACACTCATAAACTGCGCATAGGCGAGCGATAGGACAACGTTGCTGATGCCGGCGATCTTTAGGAACTCCCAGCCCGCGGCAAGCCCCATGAGCGTGAGCAGCGACACGATGCCACCGGAATTACCAAGCATAAACATAAGCTGGCCCAACAGCATGCCCAGATAGCTGCCCGCCGGCGCCGTAATACACAGCGAAACCGGAACCATAACGAGCATGGTTGCAAACGGAACGAACGAAAACGCCACGGCCTGAGGGATAACGCGCCGAAAGAAACACTCCACTCGCCATAGCACGGGCACCGAGATGAGAACCGGGATAACAGTTGTCGTGTAATCGTTGACCGGCGCGGGAAGCAGGCCATACACGGAAGTCATCGATGCCCCCGTCGTCGATGCGGCATCGACGAGCTTAAGCAGATCGGGCGCAATCAATACGCCGCCCAGCATCATGCCCAGCTGCTCCGAGCAACCGAGCTGGCGGGCAGCCGCCCAACCAAGATAAATGGGCAAAAAGTAGTAGCCGGCGTTATAGAGCCAACTGTAGAACAGGCGATAGATTTCGGAATCGGCAGACCACAGGCCCAGCATGCCTTCGCCCATAATGACGGCGACGGTACGGAACAACGCCGCGCAGACAATAAACGGCAGCGCCGACATCATGCTTTTGGACAGATAGTCCACCACGGCCATGGCGTTTGATGAGACCGTCGTTGTAAACGAGGTGTTAGAAACTTGTGACATGGAACGCCTTTCCCAATGTGACATGCAGACTTTTCCTTTGTCACATCGTGCGGTACTGACCGATTGTGCGGTACTTTTCGTAGCGGAGGTTTGTGAGGGTGGCGTCGTCGAGCTGCCCAAGCGTATCGAAGGCATCAAATGCCGAGGACATGACGGCACCGGCGATCTCCTCATGCGACAGGCCCCTATCGTCAACAATGCCGTCGATGATGCCGAGCGCCAACAGATCGGGGGCCGTGAGCTTCAGCGCCTCGGCGGCCTCATCCGCGCGCTCGGTATCCTTCCACAGGATCGACGCACAGGCCTCGGGGCTCACGACCGAATAGGCCGAGCTCGAGAGCATCAGGATGCGGTCGGCCACGGATAGCGCCAGCGCGCCACCAGAGCCGCCCTCGCCTGTCACCACCGAGACAATCGGCGTCTTAAGGCCGCTCATCTCCATGAGATTCTGGGCGATCGCCTCGCCCTGGCCGCGCTCCTCGGCACCGATGCCGCAAAACGCGCCCGAAGTATCGACCAGGCACAGAACCGGTCGACCAAACTTTTCGGCCTGACGCATAAGGCGACGCGCCTTGCGGTAGCCCTCGGGATGCGCCATGCCAAAGTTGCGGCGCATACGCTCTTTGGTCGTGGTGCCGCGCTCGATGGCGATGACCGTTACGGGGCGTCCGTCTTTCCAGCCAATGCCAGCCAACACAGCGGCGTCGTCGCCAAAGTAACGGTCGCCGTGCAGCTCAACGAATCCGTCGAGGCCCAGCGAGATCATCTCACCCGCCGTGGCGCGATCTGCCGAGCGGGTCTGCTTGACAATCTCGAGCGCGGTTTTTGGTGCCGCCGAGCGCTTAAACAAGTGTCCCAGCTTTTTGCCGCGGCGACCCGTATGCACGATTTCATGCGGTGCCCCCAAGCCGGGCGCGTGCCCTTCGTGCAGCGCCAGCAACTCGCCTACCGTGAGCGCAATCTCGCCACGCGGAACAACGGCATCGCAAAAGCCGTGCTCCAGCAAAAACTCGGAGCGCTGGAATCCCTTGGGCAGGCGCTTGTGCATGTTCTGCTCGATCACGCGCGGGCCGGCAAATGCCGTCAGGGCATCGGGCTCGGCCAGGATAATGTCGCCCTCCATGGCAAAACTCGCGGTTACACCTCCGGTCGTGGGGTCGGTGAGCACCGTGATATACAGGCCACCCGCCTCGCTGTGGCGCTTAACCGCCGCAGAAATCTTAGCCATCTGCATAAGCGAGGTCACGCCCTCTTGCATGCGCGCACCGCCCGAAACGGTAAAGCCGACGACCGGCAATCCCAGCTCGGTCGCGCGCTCAAAGACGCGACAGATCTTTTCGCCCACCACGGAACCCATCGAGCCCATCATAAAGTTGGCATCCATTAAGAAGAGCGCGGTATCGCAGCCGCAGATTTTGCCCCTGCCGCACACAACGGCATCGCGCTCGCCCGAACGTTCGCCCGCGCTCTTAAGCTTGTCGGCATAACCGGGAAACGAGAGGAAGTCCTCCGACGCCAGATTGGCATCCCACTCCTCAAAGGTACCTGCGTCGACCGTCATGCGCATACGGTCGCGCCCGCTCACGCGAAAGTGTTTACCGCAACGGGGGCAGACCTCCAGGTTGTCGTGCAGGTGCGCCTCATCGATCACACGGCGGCACTCCGGACACTTGATAAACACGTGGCGCGCGGGGAACTCGGCGCACGACTCGGTTATCGGCCCCTCGAGGACGTTGACCGTCTTCGCTTTTCTATTCATCAGCATAGAGATGCCCCATCAGATCGGTGTGATACATGCCCGACAAGAACTCGTCGTTTGCCAGCACGTCGAGCTGAAGCTCGCTATTCTCGCTCACGCCCTCAATCACGAGCTCGCCCAGAGCCGAGCGCATCTTGCGAATGGCGCCGTCACGCGTGGGCGCACACACGATGAGCTTGCCGAGCATGGAATCGTAGTACGGCGGAACGTTCGCTCCGGTAAACATGGCCGAATCCCAGCGCACACGCGGACCACCTGGTACACGCAACGCGGTGACCGTTCCGCATGACGGCAGGAAGTCCGGCGTTTCGGCATTGATGCGGCACTCCATGGCGTGGTTGCGAACCGGCATGTCCTCCTGCTCAAAGGGCAGAGGCTGGCCGGCTGCCACGCGCAGCTGCCACTTGACCAAGTCGGTATCAGTCACAAACTCCGTAACCGGATGCTCCACCTGCAAGCGCGTGTTCATTTCCATGAAGTAGAAACTGCCGTCGTCCGAATACAGGAACTCGATGGTACCGGCTCCTTCGTAGCCGACGGCACGAGCCAGGTCACGCGCTGCCTTGTGCATGCGAGCACGAATGTCGTCGTGTCCGTCGAGGCACGGCGCGGGGCTCTCCTCGATCAGCTTTTGATTGCGACGCTGAACCGAGCACTCGCGCTCGCCGAGCGAAAACACATGGCCCTGCTTATCGGCCATAATCTGCACCTCAACGTGGTGCGCCGGCGAGACGAACTTCTCCATGTAGCACTCGCCGTCGCCAAAGACGGCCTCGCCCTCGGCACGCGCCTCGATGAACGCCTTTGCCGCATCTTCCACGCGCTCGACCTTGCGAATACCGCGGCCGCCTCCACCCGCACGCGCCTTGATGAGCACGGGGCAGCCAATGCGCTCAGCCTCGGCCGTTGCCTCCTCGGGACTTTTGAGCAAATCGCAGCCCGGCACGATGGGCACGCCCGCCGCGGCGGCCGTTCGACGCGCGGCGTCCTTGTCGCCCATGCTGTCGATCACCTCGGCCGAAGGACCGACAAACGCCAGGCCATACTTGTCGCAGTCGCGCACGAAGCTCGCCTTCTCGGAGAAAAAGCCATAGCCGGGATGAATTGCCTTTGCCCCCGACTTCACGGCACAGGTGAGCACGGCATCGTCGTTGAGGTAGCTCTCGGCAAGACGCGGGCTGCCGATGCAATACGCCTCGTCGGCAAGCTGCACGTGCAGCGCGTCCGCATCGGCCGTGGAATAAACGGCGACGGTCTTGATGCCCATATCGCGGCACGCGCGGATAACACGGACCGCGACTTCTCCGCGGTTGGCGATGAGCACTTTGTCGAACATGAAGCCTTCCTTAACTTTCGTGCATGAGTGCAAAAGACATATCGGCGCGGCAGCAAACCTCACCGTTGACGCTCGCAGTACCCGTCGCAAAGCGGAACGGCCCGCGCGCACGCGTGATGGTGCACACCAGATCAACCGTGTCGCCCGGGCGCACCGGACGCTTAAAGCGCACCTTATCGAGGCTCGTATAGAACGGCGTCGCGCCGCGCGCCTCCTCGTCGCCCATCAGCAGCACGCAACAGTTTTGGGCGAGCATCTCGCACTGAATCACGCCGGGGACTACCGGGTTTCCCGGAAAATGCCCCTGCAAAAAGTACTCGTCACCCGTAATCGTGATCTTGCCGTGGGCCTCGTCGCCCAGCAGCTCGGCCTCGTCGAGCAAAAGCATCGGTTCGCGATGCGGCAACAGCTTCTTGAGCTCTTCTTTGTTCATGGACATCACCTATCCGATCCTCATAAGGCAACTGCCGAACTCCACAAGGTCGCCGTCGGCCGCGCAGATCTCGAGCACCTCGCCGTCTGCCTCGGCCGTCACCTCGTTGAGAACCTTCATGGCCTCGATGATGCAGAGGGTCTCACCGGCCTTGACCTTGGAGCCCACGTGCACAAACGGCTCGTCGCCCGGCGCCGGGACAGCATAGAAAACGCCGACCATGGGAGCGGTCACCTCGGTGCCCTTGGGCTCCGGTGCGGCGGCAGGTGTCTGCGTGGCGGGTTCCGGTGCGGCGGGCGCGACTGTGGGAGCTGCAACTTGAGCGGCCATGGCGCTCGGCATAGGCATGGGCACGGCAACCGGCTGCGCCACACTCGCGCGCTCGAGTTCGACCGCGGTGCCATCGGGCTCCTCAACGCGTACGCGCGTGAGGCCGCGGTCCTCCATCACATCGGCTATCTCGGCAAGTCTTTTGGAATCCATGCTCTAGCTCCTCGTATATCTACGCAGCGCGATGGCGGCGTTGTGCCCGCCAAAGCCCAGGTTGGTCGAAAGCGCCCAGGTAAGGTCGGCGCGAACCGCGCGATTGGGCGTGTAATCAAGATCGCAGGCGGGATCGGGCGTGTGGTAGTTAATGGTCGGCGGCACCACGCCCTGCTCGAGTGCCATGGCGCAGGCCATGACCTCAATGGCCCCCGTGGCACCGATCATGTGCCCCGTCATCGACTTGGTCGACGAGACATGTGCGGCGCGCGCCGCGTCCTCGCCGAGCGCCCGCTTAATGCCTGTCGTCTCGGACGAATCGTTGAGCTTGGTCGAGGTGCCGTGGGCGTTGATGTAGAGACCCTCGGAAGGCTTGACGTCGCCCTCGGCTACCGCCAGCGATATCGCGCGGGCAATGCCGGCAGCCTCGGGATCGGGACTCGTGATGTGATAGGCATCATCGGTGTTGCCGTAGCCCACGACCTCGGCATAAATGTGCGCACCGCGCGCCTGCGCATGTTCCATGCTCTCGAGTACCAGCACGCAAGCGCCCTCGCCCATCACAAAGCCGTCGCGGTCTGCATCGAACGGGCGGCAAGCCGTCGCAGGATCGGGGTTGGTGGTCAATGCGCGGCAGGACGTAAAGCCTGCAACGGCATCGGGGATAATGGCCGCCTCGGCGCCGCCCGCGAGGATCGCGTCGGCATAGCCGTGCTTGATGGCGCGGAACGCCTCGCCCACCGCATGGGCCGAGGTCGCGCAAGCAGTCACGACTGGCAGGGTCGGTCCCTTTGCCTTGTGGCGGATCGCGATATTGCCCGAAGCCATGTTGGGGATCATCATCGCAATCATATAGGGCGATGCGCGGCGAGGTCCACGATCGGCGATCGTGTGGACGTTGTCGACGAGCGTCTGCATGCCGCCCACGCCCGAGCCCACGTAGACGCCCAGGCGCTCACGATCGATGGCGCCTTCGACATCAAAGCCCGCATCGTGCATTGCCTCGTCCGAAGCCACCAGCGCAAACTGAACGCAGGGGTCCAGATGCTTGGCGTCGCGCTTGCCAAAGTACTCGTTGCCGTCAAAGCCCTTGACTTCGGCCGCCACCTTGACGGTAAACGCATCGGTATCAAAGTGCGTGATCGGGCCGATGCCACAGGTCCCGGCGCACATGGCCGCCCAGGTGGCAAGCGCGGTGTTGCCGAGCGGCGATACGGCACCGATGCCGGTGATTGCAACTCTCTGTTCCATCATGGTCTCCTCATCCAAGCCGTTCTTCGGCCCTGGTTTCTACATCGCCATTCCGCCGTCGACGCGCACGACCTCGCCCGTAATGTAGGCAGCCGCATCGCTCGCTAAAAAGCGCACCACGCCGGCCACTTCCTCGGGACGTGCCATGCGCTTAAGGGGAATCTGTTCCTCGGTTGCCGCACGCACCTTCTCCGAGAGCTTTGCCGTCATATCTGTCTCGACAAACCCGGGAGCGACCGCGTTCGCTCGTACGCCACGAGGCGCAAGCTCGCGCGCCACCGCCTTGGTAAGCCCTATCACGCCCGCCTTGGAAGCAGCGTAGTTGGCTTGCCCGGCATTGCCCATCAGGCCCACGACCGAGCTCATGTTGACGACGCAACCGCCGCGCTGGCGCATAAAGGTCTTGGTGAGCGCGCGCGTCATATTGAATGTTCCCTTGAGATTGACATCGAGCACGCGATCGAATGCGTCATCGCCCATGCGCATGAGCAGGCCATCGCGGGTGATGCCGGCGTTGTTGACGAGCGCCCAAATGGAACCAAAGTCGTTGAGGACCGCTTCCACGCACGCGTTGACAGCAGCGGGATCGGCCACGTCGCATTGATATGCGCGTGCCGTGGCGCCAACCGCCTCACAGGCTTCGCACGTCTTGCGCGCCGCATCGACGCTGCCGGCATAGACGACGGCGATATCAAAGCCGTCCTCCGCCAGACCGACAGCGCAGGCGCGGCCGATACCCCGCGAGCCGCCCGTGACCAGTGCCACGCGACGTGAGTCGTTGCGCTCGAGCGCGCCGTTGTTCAAGTTGCCCATGTCATTCCTTTCGGGTTACAGCCCTGTGGACTATGCGAGCTCGTCGGCAATAGCTGCGACCTGCTCGGCCGTTTCGCACGAATACACGCGAACGTCGCTCAGCGTACGCTTGACCAGGCCCGACAGCGTTTTGCCAGGGCCGACCTCAATAAACGTGTCGATGCCCTGATTCTGCAGAGTATGCAGCGTGTCGACCCAACGAACGGCATGACTCACCTGATTGGCCAAGACATCCGATGCCGCTCGCGGGTCCGCCGGATAGGGCGCCGCCGTCATGTTTGCCATGACCGGAATCAGCAGCGGTGACGGCTCGTGGCCGGCTTGGATATACGTCGCCAGCCCCTCAGTCGCCTCGGCCATATAGGGGCTATGAAATGCGCCCGACACCGCGACTTTCATAGCGCGGCCGCCAGCCTCTTTTACTAGGACGTCGAGCTCCTGCAGCGCCTCGGGCGCTCCGGCAACAACCGTCTGCTGCGGACTGTTGTAGTTGACCGGCCAGCAGTCCTCGCCGGCCTGTTTTGCCAGGTTCTCGACTTGCGCCGCATCGAGCTTGATGACGGCGCGCATGCCGCCCGGATGGCGCTCGGCAGCCGCGGCCATCAGCGCCGCGCGCTCGCACACGAGCTCAAAGCCCGCTCGCGTATCGAACGCCCCCGCAAAGGTGAGCGCGGCGACCTCGCCCAGCGAAAAACCCGCACAGGCGGCAGGTACCACGCCGCGCTCACGCAGGGCGGCAGCCGCTGCCAGATCGTGAACGAACACGCACGGCTGCGTGTTCTCGGTCTGCGAGAGTTCCTCCTTGGAGGCGCTTCGGCACTGCTCACTGGTCCCCGGGCGCACCTCGTCGACAATGGCGAACACCTCGGCGGCCGCCGGCGATGCCTCGATCAGGTCGACGCCCATCGCGGGGTGCTGGGCGCCCTGGCCGGCAAACAGAAACGCTACGCCACCCATGCGCACGCACCCTTCAGGACGTGCTCGGCGCCATCGACTAGGTCGTCAACGATTTCACGTGCACTTTGGCGCTCGTTGACCATGCCGGCAATCTGTCCACACAAAAACGAGCCCTCTTCGTAATTGCCGTCCTTGGCGGCCTTGCGAAGGGCGCCCGTGCCCATGGCCCCGAGCTCCTCGACGCTTACGCCCGCCGCCTCGCTCTTGGCGTAGGCGTTAGTGAAGGGGCTCTTGAGGGCACGCACCGGGTGTCCCGTCGAGCGGCCGGTCGCACGCGTCGAGGTGTCGTTGGCCTTCAGGACCATCTCCTTGTACTGCTCCGATACGGTGCACTCATCTGCGATCAGAAAGCGCGTACCCACCTGCACGCCGGCGGCGCCCAGCATAAAGGCGGCCGCCACGCCGCGGCCATCGGCGATACCGCCAGCCGCAACCACGGGAATATCGACCGCATCGACAACCTGTGGCACCAGTGCCATCGTCGAGGTCTCGCCAATATGGCCGCCTGATTCGGTACCCTCGGCAACCACGGCAGTGGCTCCACGACGCGCCACGAGACGCGCCAGCGCCACCGAGGCAACGACCGGGATGACCTTGATGCCCGCCTCGTTCCACGCCTTCATGTACTTGGTGGGATTGCCGGCACCCGTCACGACGACCGGCACCCGCTCGTCAATCACGACCCGCGCGACCTCGTCGGCAAACGGGCTCATGAGCATGACGTTGACGCCAAAGGGCTTATCCGTCCTGGCGCGCAGCTCATGAATCTGGTCGCGCAGCCAGTTGGCGTCGGCGTTCATGGCCGCGATAATCCCTAAGCCGCCCGCCTCGGACACTGCGGACGCCAGCGAGGCGTCGGCGATCCAGGCCATACCGCCCTGGAACACGGGCTTTTCGATGCCGAGCAGATCGCAGAGAGGAGTCTTGAGCATCTCTACTTCTCCAATGCCGCCTCGACCGTATCGGCGAACTCGCCGACCGTCTTGGGGTTCTCCTCGGTATCGAGCTGGATGCCAAACTCGTCCTCAACGGCGACGAGGATCTCGACGGTGCCCAGACTGTCGAGACCAATCTCCTCGAGCGTGGACTCGGGCTTCATCTCGACGTCGTCAAGACCGGCGGTCTCGCGGATAACATCGCAAACGCGCTCGAAGGTCTTCTGATCTGCCATGGTAGTTCTCCTTTGTTTGTGCCCTAGGGGCGTTTTTATTTCCTATGTGCGACTACTTCCAACGAAGTAGATAGCCACCTATATCCAGACCGGCGCCAAATCCAACGAGGGCGATGGTGTCGCCCGTGTGAAGTGCACCGGCGTTTGCCAGCCGGTCGAGGGCAAGCGGAATGCATGCGCTCGAAATGTTGCCGGTCTCGCGCAGCGTTCGAACCACGCGCTTGTCTGGCACACCGAGGCGCTTGACCGCCTGACTCAGGATTCGTTCGTTAGCCTGATGGAATACAAAATGGTCGATGTCCTCGACCGAAATGCCCGCATCGCTCGCAAGCTTATGGACCGTGTCGCAAATCGCGTTGACGCCGAACTTGAACACGCGGCGGCCATTCATGGACAGCACGCTCTCGCTATCTGCGGAGGCCTTAAACGGCGAGGTGCCGACCAGACCGGGAACGCACAACGTCTCGACGTCGGGCGCCGTCGAAAGCTCAACGGCAAGGGGGCTGTCTCCCCCAGCCTCAATCACCGCGGCGCCTGCCCCATCGCCAAAGAGCACACAGGTGGCGCGGTCGGTCCAGTCGAGCGCGCGCGTCATCTGCTCGGCGGCAACGACAAGCACATGCTTGGCTCGTCCTCGGGCGATATAGCCCTCGGCAACATCGAGCGCAAATACGAAGCCGGCGCAGGCAGCCGAGACATCGAAGGCAGGGCACGTCGCGCCCAGTCGCTCAGCAACGGCACACGCCTCGGCGGGAACAAGGTGGTCACCCGTCGTCGTCGAGCAGACGATCAGATCCAACTGGCTCGCGTCGATTCCGGACACCTGAAGTGCCCGCTCGCTCGCCGCTACGGCAAGGTCGTCAAGTGACTCGGTGGTGCAGACGTGGCGACTCTTAATACCTGTGCGGGTAAAAATCCACTCATCCGAGGTATCGAGGAACTCGGACAGCTCGTCATTGGAAACACTGCGCTTAGGAAGCGCCGAGCCTGTTCCAAGAATCGTGAAACCCATCACTAACCTCCTTTGAGTTGTTGACGTATTTACATCGACCAAGAGAGGATAGCGCATTTCAGTCGTTGTTAACGTGTTAACATTAAATTGTCCAAATGCGACAAAGGCTTCACATTGTGTCTCTCTCGACACCATTGCGTTATTCACTTATTCATTAAGGAGGTAGCAGCCGTTATGGATGCCAAATTAACGATAGTCGACGTAACCGGATCGACCAACGATGACCTGCTCGAAGCAGGAAAACAGGGAGCGCCGCACGGCACAGGACTTGCCGCCCGGGCTCAGACAGCAGGACGCGGCCGGCGCGGCCACAAGTGGGATTCAACCGCCGGCAACCTATTGCTTTCGATTGTCCTGCGTCCATGCGTTAATCCTGCGAAGTACTCTGGTCTTGCTGCCGTCAGCGGCCTAGCGGTGCTCGAGGCGCTCGAAAAACAGGGTCTTGCAAACGAGATTGGCCTCAAATGGCCCAACGACTTGGTCGCTCGAGGGCGCAAACTCGGCGGCATCTTGGTCGAAGCGGCTCGTGACAACGAGGGCAAGCCCTTTGCCGTATGCGGCATTGGCGTCAATGTGAACTATGCGCCCCAAGAGGTGCCCGATGGCGGCCTGGCGGCAATTGGCCTCTCGGACCTTAACGAGAACGTTCCTGCCGTCGACATGCTCCTCGATGAGGTCTATCACGCAGTTATAGACGCTGTAGATGCCTGGGCAGAGCGCCTCAACGCCAAGGAAAAAGACGCCGGTCCGATCGCGCCCGTCCACGACGAATATATCGCTCACCTCAATTGGATTAGGAAGCACGTTATCGCCCGCTCACCCGCTGGAGACGAGCTGGCACGCGGCATCTTTAAAACCGTCGATGCCTTTGGTCGCGCGTGCATCGAAACAGAAGACGGCTTGCGATCCTTCCATTTTGAGGAGGCGTCATTGCGCCCCTTGAGTGAGTAGGTCGCCACAGCCAGCCGTTCGGCAGCCTTACCCGGCGATCCAAACCCATCATGCAAAACAAAAGGGCCCCGCTACCGTAACGGCAGCGGGGCCCTTTAAGCTATGAGCGATATCGCTTAGAGCTTGATGTCGATGTCGACGCCAGCGGGGAGGTCGAGACGCATAAGCGAATCAACGGTGCCCGAGGTGGGGTCGAGGATGTCGATGAGGCGCTTGTGGGTGCGCATCTCGAACTGCTCACGGGAGTCCTTGTTCACGTGCGGCGAGCGGATAACCGTGTACAGGTTGCGCTCGGTGGGCAGGGGGACAGGACCGGAAACGCGAGCGCCGGTCTTCTGAGCGGTCTCGACGATGAGCTTCGCGGACTGATCGACGACCTCGTGATCATAGCCCTTGAGGCGAATGCGGATCTTCTGGGTAGCCAACTTAAACCTCCAAAGAGTGCGAGAGATGTTCTCGCAGGATTACGTAACAGGGAGCTCGAACTTAGGCGTTCTTGCTCATGACCTCGTCCACGATGGACTTGGGCGCGGGCTCATAAGAGTCGAACTGCATCGTGTAGGATGCACGGCCCTGGGTCTGGGAGCGAAGGTCGGTAGCGTAACCGAACATCTCGCCCAGCGGCACCTTGGCACGGATGAGCTTGCTGTTCTTGCGATCCTCCATGCCCTCGATCTTGCCGCGGCGACCGGAGAGGTTGCCCATAACGTCGCCCATGTACTGCTCGGGGGTCTCGACCTCGACAGCCATGATCGGCTCGAGCAGCTGCGGGTCGGACTTCTTGAGGGCGTCCTTGATAGCCATGGAACCGGCGATCTTGAAGGCGGCCTCGGAGGAGTCGACCTCGTGGTAAGAACCGTCGAACAGGGTGACCTTAACGTCGAGGACCGGGAAGCCGGCGATAACACCGGTGTTCAGGGCCTCCTGGATGCCCTTGTCGATGGACGGGATGTACTCCTTGGGCACGACGCCGCCGACGATAGCGTTGACGAACTCGTAGCCGAAGCCCTCCTCCATCTTCTCGAGCTTGATGACGGCGTGGCCGTACTGACCGCGACCGCCGGACTGACGGACGAACTTGCCCTCAGCCTTCTCGACGTCGTGACCAGCGGTCTCGCGGTAGGCAACCTGGGGCTTACCGACGTTAGCGTCAACCTTGAACTCGCGGAGCAGACGGTCGACGATGATCTCGAGGTGCAGCTCGCCCATGCCGGCGATGATGGTCTGGCCGGTCTCGTGGTTGGTGGACACCTGGAAGGTCGGGTCCTCCTCGGCGAGCTTGGTCAGAGCCAGGGACATCTTGTCCTGCTCGGCCTTGGTCTTGGGCTCGATGGCAACGTCAATAACGGGCTTAGCGAACTCGATCTTCTCGAGGACGATCTCCTTGCCCTCGGCGCACAGGGTGTCACCGGTGGTGGAGTTCTTGAAGCCGACGCAAGCGACGATGTCGCCGGCGGCAGCGTCGTCACGGTCGATACGCTCGGCGGCGTTCATCTCGAGGATGCGGCCGAGGCGCTCGCGCTGACCGTTGGAAGCGTTGACAACGTAGGAGCCGGACTCGGCGCGGCCGGAGTAAACGCGGACGTAGGTGAGCTTACCGACGAACGGGTCGGTCATGATCTTGAAGACCAGGCCGGAGAAGGGCTCGTCGAAGGAAGGATGACGCTGAATCTCCTCGCCGGTGTCCGGATCGGTACCGGTGACGGCCTCGACGTCAAGCGGGCTGGGCAGGTAGTCGACGACAGCGTCGAGCAGCTCCTGAACGCCCTTGTTCTTGTAGGCGGAACCCACGAAGACGAGGTTGAGCTCGTTGGCCAGAACGCCCTTGCGCAGAGCAGCCTTGAGCTCCTCGACGGTGAAGTCCTCCTCCATGAGGATCTTCTCCATGAGCTCGTCGTCAAAGCTGGCAGCAGCGTCGAGGAGCTCCTCGCGCTTGGTGGCAGCGATGTCGGCAAACTCAGCCGGGATCTCGTCCATCGGCTCGGGGTAGGTCATACCCTTCTCGTCGGCCTTGAAGTCCCATGCAGTCATGGTGACCAGGTCGATGACGCCCCAGAAGTTGTCCTCGGCGCCCATCGGGACCTGAGCGGCCACGGCGTTGGCGTCGAGACGATCCTTCATGGTCTCGATAGCGTTGAAGAAGTCAGCGCCCACGCGGTCATACTTGTTGATGAAGGCGATGCGGGGGACGTTGAAGGTAGAAGCCTGACGCCAAACGGTCTCAGACTGGGGCTGAACGCCGGCAACGGCGTCGAAGACGGCGACAGCGCCATCGAGGACGCGCAGGCAGCGCTCGACCTCGGCGGTGAAGTCAACGTGGCCCGGGGTGTCGATGATCTGGATGCGGTAGTCCTTACCGTCCTTGTTCCAGAAGCACGTGGTAGCAGCGGAGGTAATGGTTACGCCGCGCTCCTGCTCCTGAACCATCCAGTCCATGGTGGCAGCGCCCTCATGGACCTCACCGATCTTGTGGGTCTTACCGGTGTAGTAAAGAATACGCTCGGTCGTGGTGGTCTTACCGGCATCGATGTGAGCCATGATGCCGATGTTACGGGTATCGGAAAGCTTGTACTTAGGCTTAGCCATGTTAGTTCCTTACCTTAACTTACCAACGATAGTGAGAGAACGCGCGGTTGGCCTCGGCCATCTTGAAGACGTCCTCACGCTTCTTGACGGAAGCGCCCAGGCCGTTGGAGGCGTCGAGGATCTCGTTGGCGAGACGCTCGGCCATGGTCTTCTCCTTGCGAGCGCGGGAGAAGTTGACGATCCAGCGGATACCCAGAGCGGTGGAACGACGGGAGTTGACCTCCATCGGGACCTGATAGGTAGCGCCACCGACACGCTTGGGCTTAACCTCGAGCGTGGGCTTGACGTTGTCCATAGCCTTCTTGAAGGTAGCGAGAGCGTCGCCACCCTCGGACTTCTCGGCAACGATCTCGAAAGCGGTGTAAACGATGCGCTCAGCGGTGGCCTTCTTGCCGTCAAGAAGGACCTTGTTGATGAGCTGAGTCACCAGGCGGTTGTTGTAAACGGCGTCAGGCTGAACCTCACGACGATTAGCTGCTGCACGACGCGGCATGTGAAATCTCCTTAAGTGTCTACCGTGCGGCGCTTAGGCGGCACACGGCGAAAGTATCAAAACGTTATCTGGCTTATTTAGCCTTGGGGCGCTTAGCACCGTACTTGGAACGGGCCTGCATACGGTTCTGGACCGGAGCAGCGTCGTAGGCGCCACGGATGACGTGATAACGGACACCAGGGAGGTCACGGACACGACCGCCGCGGACGAGCACGATGGAGTGCTCCTGCAGGTTGTGGCCCTCACCCGGGATGTAAGCGGTAACTTCGATGCCGTTGACGAGGCGAACACGGGCAACCTTACGAAGAGCCGAGTTCGGCTTCTTGGGGCTCGTGGTGAAGACGCGAGTGCACACGCCGCGCTTCTGGGAGTTGTGCTGCAGAGCAGCGTTCTTGGACTTCTTGGGCACGGAACGACGGCCCTGGCGAACCAGCTGGTTAATAGTAGGCAAAGCGTACTCCTTCTCGAATGATTCCAGCTTTCTGTAAAGTGCAACGGCTTGAATCGAGGGGTCAGCATCCCCCTACGAAACACGCAGTTCGTTAGGATACGTGGCGTTAGCTGTGCCGTCAACAGACCACGCCGCCGGGCGTATCCCAAAATAGCTATATTTCCGCAAAGCCTCCATAAAAGGAATCCCCGCCTGTGCGCAAGTGCCCATTCCAGCCGTCCATGTAACGCAAAAATGGCCGCTTCCCCTAGTGGGAAGCGGCCTCAAGTCTTACGAGTAGACGATGGTAAAGGGTACTTCTGTTTCGGTCTCTCCTGTTGATGTGCACCTCGTTCCCTCAAGGGTTACCGATACAACCTGATCGACATTGATGAGCCTTGCCGGAACCCAGATGTTCTCTCCGCTATTGCGTCCCATCGAAACATAGAAATTGTACGCCCCTGCGTCGTCATCTTCGATAATCTGCTCTGACCCATCCTTGTAGGTGACGGTCAGTTTATGATCAACTGCTTCATAGCCCAGATCATCGATGTGCGTCTGGATGGAAAACGGACTGATCTCGAGAGGCGAGTCATCGGAGCGGAGTTCTTTTGTATCGACGTGCGCTCCGACGTTAAACTCTTGCGTCGATACCTCGATCACCTTCGCATCCCCACCTTTGCCCTCCGTCCAACTGATATTCCAGGTGACCGCATGTCGTAAATCTCGATCGCGATTCCAAGATGCAAAGTACATCGTGCCGTTAATGACCGTGTCGCTTGATGTGTCTTTATCAATGGTGCAGCGTGTATCAGCCCATTCCTCGCCGAAGTTCATGCTGGGTGTACTGACGCCCCCTTCTTCTTCACCATAGAGAACAAGTTCGCCAAGCTCTGCCGCCGGCTTGTAGTAGTTAACGCCATTCGGATTGGACAATGTAAACGTCACAGCACCGCAACCGTTCTCGTCGATTGCCATCTCATGAATGTCGAGCGTATAGCCGTTGCCCTCGACGGACAGATTGACCTTCTGGACTGCACCCTCCAGGCTTTGGGGCGCGATACCATCACCAAACTCTCTGGTGTAGGTATATTTCGTCCCCGACGAGCCGCCATTTGTCCAGGTAACGGACTCTCCGTTGCCATGGTTTCCCCAGGCAGAGGCAAAATAACTGGAATTGACAACAGCGTAGGCGACCCCTCCGGTCGCCAGCACTCCGGCAAGGCATCCGATTACGGCAACATACAGAGGCTTCGCGTGACCCTTTCGGCGAAGCGGCTCGCCAGCAGCGGCATAAAGAACACGGTCAGCAAGATCGCTATCGGCTTGGACGGACTCGAAGGCCTGCTTGATCTGGTTGGATTTCACGGTCGCCCTCCTCTAGGATGAATTTGAGCTTCGATCTACCGCGAGCTAAACGCGTTCGAACGGTCGCGGCTGGCACATGCAGTAACTCGGCAATTTCTGAAGTCGAGAAGCCCAGATAGTAATAGAGCACGATAGGAATACGGAATCGCTCCGGAAGTCGCATAATGTCTGACAGGACCGCCCTGGTCTCCTCCTGCGCCGTCGAAAGCGAATCGGCCAGGTTCTCAATATCCTCCACGCGCCTCCATGGCTTTCGAAAGAGCGATTTGCATTCATTGATCGTGACCCGGATAAGCCAGCGGCGAAGATGCTCCCAACTTTCAAAGTTTCCATCGCCTTTGAGTAACTTCAGAAAGACGTCTTGAGCGACATCGTCGGCGTCAGCGCGATCGCGCAGGTACGTCAATGCGATTCGAAACACGACATCCCGGTGATCTTCGACCGCCTGTCTAAATGCTTGTTCTTCCATAATCACCTCCCGGTGACGTTATTGGTTCTCGATGAGGCCCTCACCTTAGATACGCTCTTGTCGGACTAAATGTTTCAAATTCAAGCAGGAAAAAACCTACCAAAATAAACCTGTCCCTTATTGGCAAGGGATCAACGGAACGCAACAGGTTGAGCATACGCAAGCGAGCGGCCCCCAGAGCGTAC